>JAISCR010000106.1 GCA_031265435.1 Treponema sp. | reverse complement strand
TCAGTCCCTGGCAGGATCACGAATGTATCAAAAAGACAGCCGAAGAACTCGCGGGTGTTTACGGCATTGATTTTTTCTACCGTGACTTCCGGCCCCGTTACCGTGAAGGCCAGAAAGAGGCGCGGGACATGGGGCTTTATATGCAGAAATACTGCGGCTGTATCTTCAGTGAAGAAGAACGTTACGCGGCGAAGAGGATTTGAGAGGGAAACATTGGATAGTATCAATCCGGCCTTTCAAAGGCTGGCCATCATAACCGGAAAGGAAAAGCTCAAGGCGCTTGAACGGAAACGGGTACTGGTTTTCGGGATCGGGGGCGTGGGTTCCTGGGCCGCGGAAGCCCTGGTACGTTCGGACATCGGCCGCATTGCCCTTGTCGATTCCGACAAGGTTTGTATCACCAATATCAACCGCCAGTCCGAAGCTTTTGTCTCCAGCCTCGGCAAGGCGAAAGTTCAAGCGCTCAGGGAACGGCTTCTCGACATCAATCCCCGCTGCACTATCGAAACCTGGGAAGAGGTTTACTCCCGGGAAAATTCCGCCCTCTTCGGTATTGAACGGGCGGACTATGTTATCGACGCAATCGACAGCCTTTCCAACAAGCTGGATCTCATTGAAGCCTGCGCCCGGGCCGGGGTAAGGATCTATTCTTCCATGGGAATGGCGGGAAAACTTGATCCCACCCGCATCAAAACGGCGGATATATGGCAGACGCATGGCTGCGCCCTGGCCCGGCTTGTAAGGCAGGGTCTGAAGAAACGAGGCTTTTCGGGCAGCTTCACCGCGGTATACAGCACGGAAAACCTTAAGCGGCATGATGAGATACCGGTTTCCTGCGGAAGCGGTGTCTGTTTCTGCAGTCCCGGAGAACACGAATGGTGTTCTTCAAAAAAAGTCATTAACGGTAGTTCCGTTATGGTTACAGCCTCGGCGGGAATGGTACTGGCAAGCCTCGTGATACGGGATATAACCGGTTTATAGATGGCAGACAGGTTTCTCCGCCGTGCAGGAGCAGCAGAAATTGTACGGAAACTTTGCGCCAGGGCGATTCTGGAATTCGGTCTTGTGGAAAAGGGCGACCGTATCCTTATCGCCGTTTCGGGAGGAAAGGATTCAAGCACCCTGGCCTGGGCGCTTTCAACGCTGAAAAAGTCACTGCAATTTGCATATACCCTTGAGGCCCTGCATATATCAAGCGATTTCTGTGCCTGCTGCAAGAAGAGAGAGCTTAAAAATCGTCTTGATGAATGGGGCATCCCCTTTACCGATCTTCCGGTTCCCATCATCGGGCGGCTGAAACCGGGAAAAAAAATGAACTGTTACTGGTGTTCCACCCAACGCCGCACAGAGTTACTGCGTCATGCCGTGGAAGGCAATTTCAACAAGATAGCCCTGGGTCATCATCTGGATGATATTATCGAAACCTTTTTTATGAATCTTTGCGCGAAGGGTACAATTTCCGCGATGCCCATGCTTCTCAGGTACCGCAAGTATCCGGTAAGTCTTATCCGGCCCCTGGGACTTCTCGAAGAACGGCAGATCATTTCCTGCGCGGATGAACTTGAAATATTGAAGGCGGCATGTACCTGCCCCTACGGACTTAATTCCAAACGGAGGGATATTCGGGGAAAAATTGCCGCGTTTACCGGTAATTCCGGCGCGGTCAAACGGCGTATTTTCAGGGCCCTCAGTGAAGGCGGTCTTGTAACGGATTCCATTATCGAAGAGGTGGAGGATGGCGGCAGCCGGATATGAATTAAAGATCCTGCGTTCCATTGACCAGGTAAAACGCGAACAGTGGAATGCCTTAACAGACGAAAACGATCTTCCCTTCCTCGAATGGGAATGGCTTTCCGCCATGGAAACATCGGGCAGCATAAGCCCTGAAACCGGCTGGCATCCTCTGCACTTCACACTCTGGTCGGGAGAAAGGCTGCTTGCCGCCGCTCCCTTTTACCTGAAGACCAACAGCGACGGTGAATATGTGTACGATTACTTCTGGGCGGAAGCGGCCCATTCACTCAAACATCACTGGTATCCGAAACTTGTGGGAACAGTACCGGCAACTCCTGCCGAAGGCTACCATTTTCTGCATAGCCCGGAGATTTCCGGCGAGACAGTTACCGCCCTCATTCTTGACGCGGCGGAAAAAGTGTGCAGGCGGAACAATATCGTTTCCCTGAGCCTTCTCTTTGCCGATCCCGGCCTTTCACGGATACTGCCCTCCCTGGGATACACGGCATGGGAACATTCACACTATCTCTGGCAGAATCATGATTTTAAAAACTTTGACGCTTACCTGGATCTTTTTACCAAGGGACAACGGAAAAACATCCGCAGGGAATACCGCAGCCCTCCCGAACAGGGAGTCATGGTCAGCATCGTGGAAGGGGAAAGGGCAGACGAAGAACATTTCCGGAAGATGTTTGAACTCTTTAGCATTACCAATGATAAATTTTATCCCTGGGACGCCCGCTGGGTAAACGAAGAATTTTTTATGTATCTTGAAAAGGAATACCGCAGGAGGCTTGCCTTTGTTGAAGCCCGCAGGGACGATGAAATTCTCGCGCTTGCCTTTCTTGTCCGCAAGAACGACAGAATCTGGGGCCGCTACTGGGGCGCCTATGAAGAGATCCGCAATCTTCACTTTGCGGCGTGTTACTATGAGCCGATGGACTGGTGTATCCGTGAAGGCATCCATTTTTTTGATCCGGGGGCGGGATCGGCGCACAAGATCCGCCGGGGTTTCCGGCTTTGTCCCGACCGGAGCTGGCACAAATTTTTTGATCCCCTGCTGGAAGAGCTGTTCATAAGCAATATCAATGCCATCAATCTCCGTGAGGAGGAGAACATTGCCCTCCTGAATGCGGAGCTGCCTTTCAAATAGAGTTCCGCCCCGGAACCGTTTTACCCCTTAGATGATCCTCCCAATTATTGTTCCTATTCTTATCTGTTCCTGTTCTATACGTCCAAAACAATCGGCTTACCCGGTTTTTGGGAGTTCTTTCTCACGCAACCGAAACCATTAGGGTTTCATCTATCCGGTATTTCCTGATAAGCATAAGCAGGGTTGTATTCCTTTTCTTGATCCTACCGTCCCGATCATCTTTCGACAAGTAATAATCAAAATATAGAAATGCCGGATCTCCGTTGTTATTAACAATTTGCAATTTTTGGGGGCACTTCTGATTTTTACCTTCGCAGTCAGGAAAATCGCTGTGACACTGAATATTATTACCCGGTTTCGGACAGCCCGGAGCATTGGCAGCAAGGGTTAATTGCCCACATTGTTTGATAGCTGTAATCACCGATGCTGCCTTATACCACATTACGACACCTGCTTGTATTCCCAGCTTATTTCGGCCTTTTCGGCCAGTCTCTTTTCCAGTTTTTCCTTTACGGTATTCAGCCTGTTTATCTGATTCTGGAGATATTCTATCCGGTCAAGCAGTTCTGCGGTAATATCCGTCTGAACTCCGTCCTGGGAAAATTTAACCTGCAAAGTCCAATAGGCATCCCACAGTTCTCCGGTAGTGTTATCTAGAAGGAACAGAGACTTGAGATGGTCCCATGCCGGACCCTGCGCCCTCTCTTTCGTGAAGTTCTCGTGCAGGAAATCAAGGATATGATCCTTCATACTTTCCCGCGCTTCTTCAGGGGAAGCTCCGTCGCCGTCTATGTGGAGGTGGATGCAAATAGAGGAATAAACATTCTCCTGTTCCTTGACGACCAGAAAGGAAAGCATGGGGATTTCATAGGGAAGATTGTTTGAAGGAAATACCTTTATCTTCCCTATACCGACAACTTCACCCCTGGACGTGGTAACGCTGCCTTTGTTCATATTGATAACAACTCCTTAGATTAGTTACATCTCAGCCTATTTCAAGTATAACCCATTATACCCAACTTTTCACAAAAGACAAGCTCTTTTTTACCGTTTCCACAGGGGACTATAGAACCCTTATAGAGGACCTTGATTAGCCCAAATACTGCTTAAAAATCCCGTCAAGTACTGAAATCAAGATACCCTTCCCGGTATGAAACCGGCGCCGGATACCTGCGGCGGGATTGAAAGAGAAGGGAACGGAGGGTATTATATAGCCAAAATGTCAGCATAAGGAGCCCGTATGGCGAAGTACCCCTTCAGTGAGATTGAACCCAAGTGGCAAAAATACTGGGAAGAGCATAAAACTTTCAGGGCGGAGGAAGACCCGTCCTTCCCCAAAGAGAAACGGCGCTATGTGCTGGATATGTTTCCCTATCCTTCAGGACAGGGGCTCCACGTCGGACATCCGGAAGGTTACACCGCCACGGATATTTACTGCCGCTATCTCCGGATGAACGGATACAATGTACTGCACCCGATGGGTTTTGACAGTTTCGGGCTGCCCGCGGAAAACTATGCCATAAAGACGGGAACCCATCCCGCGATGACGACAAAGGCCAATATCGATCATTTCCGCAGGCAGATTAAATCTCTGGGCTTCTCCTACGACTGGGACAGGGAGGTGGTAACTTCCGGCCCGGATTACTTCAGATGGACTCAGTGGATCTTTCTCAAGCTTTTTGAAAAGGGTCTGGCCTACGAGGCGGAGACTCCCATCAACTGGTGTCCCTCCTGCAAGACAGGGCTTGCCAATGAGGAAGTGAAGGACGGCTGCTGCGAGAGATGCGGCGAAAAGGTAACCCGTAAACGTATCCGCCAGTGGATTCTCAAGATTACCGCGTACGCGGAACGGCTGCTGGAGGATCTGGATGATCTTGACTGGCCCGAACCGGTAAAGTTGATGCAGCGGAACTGGATCGGCAAAAGCGAAGGCGCCAATGTGATCTTCAAGGTTGATACCGATGCCGCGGGGGCGCCGGCGGCAAAACCCTCATGTAAAAAGGACGAAGAGCTGTTCATCGAAATTTACACGACCCGGCCCGACACCCTCTTTGGGGCCACCTATATGGTACTGGCGCCCGAACATCCCCTGGTAAACAGAATTACTACCGCGGAACAGAAGGAGGCGGTGACGGCCTACCTTGAGGCGGCGGCCCGCAAGAGTGATCTTGAACGCACAGACCTTGCAAAGGAGAAGACCGGCGTCTTTACCGGGGCCTATGCCCTTAATCCTGTCAACGGAAAAAAGATCCCTATTTGGGCGGCGGATTATGTACTTATAAGCTACGGCACGGGGGCCATCATGGCTGTTCCCGCCCACGATGAGCGGGACTGGGACTTTGCAAAGACATTCGGCCTACCTATCATACAGGTTGTCGATCCAAAGCCGCCTGAACCGGGCCGGGATTATTCGGCGGAGCCTGAAGAGTGCAGCGCTGCCTATGGCTATGCGGTAAACTCCGGGCAGTTCGACGGCCTTTCTACGGCGGAGTCGATCAAGGCGGTATGCGCCTGGCTTGAAAAGCAGGGCATAGGAAAGGGGGCCGTAAACTACAAGCTGCGCGACTGGATCTTCAGCCGGCAGCGTTACTGGGGGGAGCCCATTCCGGTGCTGCATTGCCAGAAGTGCGGCGCCGAACACGGTTCCGCGATTGTGCCGCTTAAGGAAACGGATCTTCCGCTGGAACTCCCCGAAGTGAAAAGTTACACGCCGACAGGTACCGGGGAAAGTCCCCTGGCCGGAATCGACGAATGGGTCAACACTACCTGTCCTGTATGCGGCGGCACGGCACGGCGGGAAACCAATACCATGCCGCAATGGGCCGGTTCCTGCTGGTACTATCTCCGTTACCTCGATCCGAAAAACAGCGCCGCCTTTGCGGGAAAAGACGCGATCGACTACTGGGCGCCGGTGGATCTCTATGTAGGCGGAGCGGAACATGCGGTGCTGCACCTTCTCTACAGCCGTTTCTGGCACAAGGTTCTCTACGACTTGGGACTGGTAAATACAAAGGAACCTTTCCGGCGGCTTATCAACCAGGGGATGATCCTTGGCGAGGACAACCAGAAGATGAGCAAGAGCCGCGGAAATGTTATAAACCCCGACGACATTATCCGCGATTACGGCGCGGATTCAATGCGTATTTACGAGATGTTCATGGGGCCGCTTGAGGTAAGCAAACCCTGGATGACGGCCGGGCTCGTGGGAGTTTCACGGTTCCTGGAACGGCTGTGGAGCATAGGGGAGAAAGCCGGAAACGAAGGGGAAAGCAAAAAAGAAACGTTAAAAATTCTCCACAAGACCATCAGGAAGGTTTCCGAAGATACGGCGGCACTCAACTTCAATACGGCAATAAGCGCAATGATGGTGTACTCAAGCGAGCTTGCCAGACTGGAGAAGGTTCCCCCTTCCCTCTGGGAACCTTTGGTGATCATGGTTTCCGCGTATGCGCCGCACCTTGGGGAGGAACTGTGGGAAAAACTGGGGCACACAGAATCGGTGTCAAAAAGCTCCTGGCCTGTTTTTGATCCCGGCCTGGCGGCGGACAGCGAAAAAACCATAGTTGTACAGATTAACGGTAAACTGCGGGACAAGTTTAGCGCGGCCGCCGGGACTGCCAAAGAAGAACTCGAAAAACAGGCGCAGGCCCTGCCCGCCGTTAAAGGCTGGCTGGAAGGCAAAACCGTAGTAAAGGTAATAACGGTGGCGGACAAGCTTGTAAATATAGTTGTAAAGTGAGTTTGTTCCAAACCAGTGTCTTGACATCTTTCAAACTGCGGGTAGTGGAGTCAAAACCGGAAGAAGAATAGTTGACCGCAAAGTCGAAAAAGTCAAAGAAGGAAAGAGAAAGAAGGGGGCTCTTAAAAAACTTATTCGACTTATTTAACTTCGCGGTTAATAAAATTCTTCATGTATTCACTGTTACAATCGGGTTATCGAACAAGGCCGCTGTTCATGGAGATGCGGCGTTCGCGTACGGCGGAGAGGCGCTCTTCGAGAGCCTGGGCGTCTTCCGCGTTGATAAGGTCCTTGAATGTGTCGAGGCTTCCTTCAAACTGCTCTATGCGGCGCAGTAATTCTGTTTTGTTTTCGATAAAGAGTTCCGTCCACATGGGGGCGTTGAGCATGGCTATGCGGGTCAGGTCTTCAAAGCTGCCGCCGCCGAAACGGGTAATGGCGGTGTCTTCCTCACAGTCAATCAGGGCTCCGGCTATCACATGGCAGAGCTGGCTTGTAAAGGCAATCTTTCTGTCGTGTTCCTCCGCCGTGGTTTCCGTGATGCGCCCGAAGCCCATACGGTGGATAATGTCCTTTAGCCAGGAAAGGTTCTCTCTTTTGTTTTGGGCAAGCGGGGTGATGATATAGTTTTTCCCCCGGAAGTTTACCAGGCCCGAATTTTCAAAACCGCCTTTTTCCGCTCCCGCCATGGGGTGGCCGGGTATAAAGTCAAGATCCCGCCGGAGCGTCTTTTCGACCGCAGTAACAATGTTCCCCTTGATCCCGGCAATGTCGGTGATAAGCGCGCCGTTTTTAAAAGCCGGCATCCAGCGTTCCAGAAAACGCAGCATTGTTGAAGGGTTAAGGCAGAGGTACACAAAATCGGCGCGGGGAAACACCGTTCCCGGCGCCTCGGTCTCCGCGGCAAGGGAGTAGCCTTCGTCAATGATGCCTTCCCCCAGGGCCGCCATGATGGTTTCGCTGTCCATGTCCAGGGCAATGATCCTTTCCGGCTTCAGGGCTTTAAGGGCCCTGGCTATGGCGCCTCCCATGAGACCGAGGCCGGCAACAGCAATACTGCACTCTTCGATGGGCTTCAAGTTAGATCTTCTTTCCTTCAAGTTCCGCATACTTACGGAGGCGCGGCATTAACTCCGCAAAGACTGCCGGGGTAAGGGACTGTTCCCCGTCGCAGAGGGCATGTTCCGGATCGTTGTGCACCTCGATGATAAGGCCATCGGCCCCGGCGGCAATGGCAGCCTTTGACATCTGCGGCACCATCCAGGAGACGCCCGTGGCGTGGCTCGGGTCAACGATTACCGGGAGATGCGTCTTCCGTTTAAGCGCGGGAATTATGGCAAGATCAAGAACATTTCTGGTAAAGGTATCATAACTGCGGATTCCCCTTTCGCAGAGGATAACGTCATCGTTTCCGCCCGCCATGATGTATTCGGCCGCCATGAGGAGTTCCGTCATGGTGGAAGAAAGCCCCCGCTTGAGGAGTACGGGCCTGCGGCAGAGTCCCAGTTCCCTGAGGAGGGAGAAGTTCTGCATGTTTCTGGCTCCCACCTGTATCACGTCCACGTCTTCAAAGAGTTCCAGCTGATGAATATCCATCAGTTCCGTTACGACGGGAAGGCCCGTTTCTTTTTTTGCCTGAAGAAGAAGGTCAAGCCCTTCCGGGCCCATGCCCTGAAAACTGTAGGGGCTGGTACGGGGCTTGAAGGCGCCGCCGCGCAGAAAACCCGCGCCTGCCTTCCTGACCGATTCGGCAAGGGAGAGAATCTGTTCCCGGCTTTCCACGGAACAGGGGCCCGCAATGATGCCGAGCCTCTTTCCCCCGATAACTCCGGCGGGGCCGCCTTTCGAAGGAATGGTAATGATGGTGTCATCGGGATGGAACAGGCGGTTGGCCCGCTTGTAAGGTTCCTGTACCCGGATCACCTTCTCCACAAGGTGATGGGCGGCAAGGGCTTCCTCATCAATGTGAGCCGTATCTCCCACAAGGCCGAGTACTATCTGTGCGGCCCCTTCCGAAAAGTCGATCGATACACTCTGCTTTTCCAGAACCCGGACAAATTCCCGCGCCTCCCCGGAGGAGGTGTGCGGCTTGAGTACAATAATCATATAAACCTCTTTTTACTTTTTTATTTTGGCGGAGCCGCAGTTTTCATGTTATTTCCTCTTTATTGTTTCAAAACCGCAGTAGGGAACCAGAGCCTCGGGCAGCTTTACCGAACCGTCCTCCTGCTGGAAATTTTCGAGAATGGCGATGATACCCCGGCTGACCGCAATAGCGGTACCGTTGAGCATGTGCACGAATTTATTTTTCCCGTCATCATCCTTGTAACGGACATTGAGACGCCGGGCCTGATAGTCGGTACAGTTACTGGTGGAAGTAACCTCCCCCCACTCGCCGCCGTCTTGCGAGGGAGGGCTCGCTCTCCCGGGCATCCAGGCTTCAAGATCCCATTTGCGGTAGGCCGGCGCCCCCAAATCTCCGGTACAGGTATCCACCACCCGGAAGGGGATCTCAAGACCCGTGAAAATCTCTTCCTCGACGGCCCGCAGTTCCTCGTGGAGAGGACCTGAATCTTCCGGGAGGCAGTACACAAACATTTCAAGTTTGGTAAACTGGTGTACCCGGTAAAGGCCCTTGCTGAACTGACCCGCGGCCCCGGCCTCCCGCCTGAAACAGTGACTGAGGCCCGCCATCCTCAAAGGCAGGGCATCTTTGGAAAGTATTGTGTTGGCATGATAGCCGCCCAGTGTAATTTCCGCCGTCCCGACAAGGCAGGAACTCTCCCCCTCCAGGGCGTAGACATTGGACTCAGGCCCGCGGGGATTAAAGCCGATACCCTCAAGGATCTCTTCCTTTGCGAGATCGGGAGTGATGAAGGGAGTAAAACCCTTCTTCTGCAGAATATCCAGCGCGTAGCGCACAAGGCCCAGTTCCAGAAACACGCCTTCATTTTTAAGGTAGTAAAACTTTACCCCGGACACCTTGGTTCCCGAGTCAAAGTCGATGATGTCAAGATCCTGCCCCAGCGCGACATGATCCTTAGGCACAAAGCTGAATTTGACAGGTTCCCCGACACGCTTTACCTCAAGGTTATCCTTGTCCTCTTTCCCGGGCGGGGCGTCGGGATGGGCCATGTTGGGAATTTTGCGGGCTTCGGTTTCCAGGTTTTTTTCCGCACCGGCAAGTTCCGTTTCCGCGGCCGCAATCTCTTCCTTGAGGCGCTTGCCCTCCGCGACGAGCCCCTGACGGGCCTCGTTTTCCAGTTTGCCTTTCATGGCGGCGGCATTGGCGTTCCTCTGCTGCTGCAGGGCCTGCAGCCGGGAGACAAGTTCCGTGCGGCGGTTAAAAAGCTCCACTACCGCATCGGCGTCGGCCTTCATAAAGCGGCCGGCAATGTTGGCCTTTACCGCATCCAGATTATCTACAATAAACCTATAGTCAAGCATGATCTTCCGCCTTAAGTTTTCAGGAAAATTATTCCGTGAATGAGTATAGCATGTTTCGGTTATCTGGAAAAGGGCTTTTCGGTAACATTTCTATTTGAAGCAATGCGGGGGAGCGCTCACCGGCGCATCTATTCGTAAAGTTTCAGTTCGCCCGTGATGAAGGATTCGGGTTTTGTTTTTCCTTTGGGAAGGATTATGACCGCTCCTTCTGGGCTGATGCCCTGCAGTATCCCTGTCAACTCTTCGGCGGTCTCCGCGGCTCCGGGGAGGAAACACACTTCTTCGCCCCTGCGGCACAGCCGCGCCTCAAGGCGGTCTTTCCAGGCGGAACTTCCGTCTTCCAGCTCCGAGTGAAGGCGGCGGAGGATTTTTTCCAGCAGCAAAAACGGGTTCAGCGCGTCCGTCTCAAAACGGTACTCCTTCAGGGCGGAGCCGACGCTTACCGCCTTGTTCCGCAGTTCCGGGGGAAAGGCAGGCTGAGCCACATTCACCCCGATGCCTGTGTACACGGTTTTTCCATCGGACTCGGAAAGTATTCCCGCCGCCTTGCGAAGGCCTGAAGGCAGGCTAATCATGATGTCGTTGGGCCACTTTACAAGAACCCTGTCCTTAAGGCGCGGGGCAAAGTCTTCCAGCGCAAGAAGCAGCGCAAGGGCGGCCCTCAGCGTAAAGGCGGCGGGGATCTTCTCTATGCTCCCGAAACGGAGGAGGATCGTAAAGGCGAGGCTTTCTCCCGCGCTGCCTTTCCATGAACGTGTCCTGACGCGGCCCCGGCCCGCCTCCTGAAAACCCGCGCTGATAACCGTACCGTGCGGCGCTCCCTCCGCGGCAAGGCGGCGGCTTTCGTCCATGGTGCTGCCCACCTTTTCCTCATGCCATACCGGAGCGCCAAAGGGATTTTTAATGTCAAGCTGTTTCATCCTTCATGATGATAGCATGAAAATCGTTTCATGTTCGGCTGAATTTTTAAGGGTTAGCATTTTTTTGCGTATATGATATGCTGTGTTCAGGAGGATCCATGAAACTGGTATGCCTTGATCTTGAAGGGGTACTGATACCCGAAATATGGATTGCGTTTTCCGAAGCCACCGGGATTCCCGAACTGCGGCGGACTACGCGGGACGAAAGCGATTACAACAAGCTCATGCGTTTCAGGCTTGATATTCTTGAGAAGAATTCTCTCCGTCTGCCCGACATTCAGAAGGTTATAGGTACTCTCGATCCCCTGCCCGGCGCGGCTGAATTTACGGCAAAGATACGGGAACGAACCCAGCTCATCATACTTTCCGATACCTTTGAACAGTTTGCAAAACCGCTTATGGCAAAACTCGGCTACCCTACCCTCTTCTGTAACAATCTTGAAACCGCCCCCGATGGAAAAATCCACGGCTACCGGCTCCGCCAGGAAAACGGAAAGCGGGAAGCGGTGAGGGCTTTCAAGTCGATGAACCTGCGGGTTTTTGCCGCGGGAGATTCCTTCAACGATCTGGCGATGATCCGGGAGGCCGATGACGGATGCCTGTTCCGTGCTCCCGAAAAGATCCGGGAGGCAGAAAGCGCCGTTCCCTGCGTGGATACCTATGAGGACTTTCTGTCACGCATAGAAACGTTTTTGGCGTAAGCACTAAACTTGACCCAAGGAATTTTTTCACCGCAAAGTCGAAGAAGTCGAAGAAGTTTTTTTGTCATTCAATACTATTCGGCGTATGCCGTCTTTGAATGACCGTACATTAAAATTAAACAAAAATCCCAATGAAATTCCGGAAAGCCTCAAATAACTCAATAGTTGAGCCACATGAATGTCTTTTATTTCTTTAACGGATTTATTTTCGATAAGTACTTTATTTCTTTCAACAAGCATATCTATCCGATACGCACAATCAATAGATATTCCTTTGTATATAACCGGCAAGGGCTTTTCACTTTCCACAAAAACACCCCGTTGTTTTAATTCACCGAGCAGACAAGTCTGGTAAGCGCTTTCCAGCAACCCTGGCCCCAAGTAAGAATGGACCTCAAAAGCAGCATCTAATACAATTTTAGCTATTTTTTCCTGTTCAGGATATACCAAAATTCCCTCCTTCTTTTACTTATTCGACTTTTTCGACCTTGTGGTAAATTTCTCTTTGCGGCACAGTATAATCATTCCCTGAATGCCGGATCAAGTTAGCACGAACGGGGGGTTATTAGACCTCACTGCGAATAAGTCTGCGCAGGGTGGCGTCGTTGTGCCGCCAGTCATGGGCGGTTTTGACACGCAGATCCAGTTCCAGTTTCCAGTCAAATATGCGTTTGAGATCCTTGAGGGCTTCAAGCCGTATCTGTTTTATCATGGCGCCGCCTTTGCCGACGACCATGCCTTTCTGCGATTCCCGTTCCGTCACGATAAAAGCCCGCACCCAGAGTTTCTGTCCGCCTTCGGGAAGGGTTTTCAATTCCGCGTCCGCCACATCAACATAGATTGAATGGGGGATCTCCTGCCTGAGATGTCTGATGGCTTTTTCCCGTATAATCTCCGCGATTCTGAATGACACTTCCTGATCGGTATAAAATTCTTCCGGGTAGAAAGCGTCTCCTTCCGGCGCAAGGGAAAAGAGACAGTCCAACAGGGATTCTACGCCTTCGTTCTTCAGCGCGGAAATTTTAAAAACCCGTCCGCCTTCAACCGGGCCGATCTTTTCGTTAAGAAAATTCAGCAGGGCCTGTGGGTCCGCGCGGGGAGCGTCGATCTTGTTTAGCGCAAACACTACCTTTTCCCTGAGGGGCGCGACAAGCGAAACAACAGCCTCTTCTTCCTCTGCCGGCATACGGGAGGCATCCAGCGTATAGAGGACAATATCGGCCTCTTCAATGGAACGCTCCCCTACTTCCATGAGTTTTTTGTTGAATTTTTTTTCGGACACATGACGGCCGGGAGTATCGACAAAGACAAGCTGGCCCTGTTCCCGGTTTACAATACCCCTCACGGCATTCCGTGTCGTCTGCGGCACAGGGCTTACGATAGCCACCTTCTCTCCGCAGAAGCGGTTGAGGAGCGTGGATTTTCCGGCGGAAGGCCGCCCGACAATCGTTACAAAGGCCGCCTTTTTCACTGCGGGCATTATTTTACAACCATTACTTTGCGGATCTCGTCTATGTCGGGGCCGACTACCCGAATAAAGTACATGCCTCTGGCTACGGGCCTTCCGCCCTTGTTGGTTCCGTCCCAGGCTTCCCGGTATTCACCCGCGGGACGGTTCTCCCTGCGCAGAGACCTTACCAGATTCCCGTCCAGGGTAAAGACCTGAATGGTAACCCTGCCGGAACGGGTCATGTTATAGTTGACATAGACCTGCTCTCCCCTGGTGGGATTAATAACATTGTTGAGTATCGTTACCCCGCCTCTCTGGATGGTGGTGCTATGCACTTCCACGGTAAAGGGTTTTACTCTCCTGTACCAGTCTACGGGAACTTCGGCGCCCCTGGGTATGTCGAGTCTTCCCGCATACATGGGAGAGGCGCCGTTTGAAGGATCCCTGAAGAGGAAGAAGAAGTCCAGATATTTGCGATCCTGATACAACTCCTTGTTGAGACCGAAATTGAAAAGAATACGGTTGTTGTCCACGGCCTGGCCGGTTGAAACTCCGGTGTCATGGGCGCCGTACAGGGACATGTGCGGCCAGGGAACCATGTTTGAATACGCGGTTCTCGTGTCATACGTTTTTGCCGTCTCGTTGTATACCCATTCGGGCCTGAAGGACGGCAGCCAGAATCCGATGGGGCCATGAACATCGCGGGAGCGGAACTCATCCAGAGGATTGGTATAGTAGAGTTCCATGCTGTAATTGCCGTATGTATTGCCCGCGGTCTGAATGGAGAAGGCCGGGTTCAGGCGGGCCTGAACGGTAATATCCCTGTGCTGCAGAATTCCCCTGCCGGAAAATTCCCACACGAGGCCAAAATCGGTTCCCTGCGCGGACCAGAAGTCTGAAGTTTCAGGACGGGCAGTTTCGTTATCCCGCGCCCAGACAGGCCATACAAAGTATTTGTCGTCATTCGCGGACGCGGGGGGCAGGGATATGAGCATATCCGTAGCCCGGTGACGCTGCCCGTGATTAGAATCGCCCGCATCGCCGTCAAAGAAACGGTTTTGCGGAATCATGACACCCGGCGGCCTGTCTTCGTAGAGTACCGGTTTATACTCTGTGTAATCCCAATTCACAGGATAGGTAGGCGAGGGGTACATGGGCGTATCAGGATAGAAGTTATTCACATCATAGGCCCGCATCGCAAGATCGGCGGCATCGGAGATGGAAAAACCCGCGTTTCCCGTGGCAAGGTCCTCAAGACTCAGGGGATCATCCAGATGGAGAAGATATTCGGTATCGGAAACCTTACTGACCTGATTCGTCCTCAATCTTGTGGCAAGAGAATCGCTGAGCCGCATGAACGAGAAGAACATATCTTTACCGGCAATACTTACCAGAGGCTCCGACAACTGAAGGAAAATTTGATTTCTCTGCGGCAGCGCCAGGGCATAGTTGATCCTGGGAGGAACCGTATCTATTGTTTCTCCAATCTCATTGACCCGCCCTATCCTGGTAGAACCGGAGATTGTCTCAAAGAGACTGTTATTCTTTATGACCTTCCATTTGAGAGTGGCGCCCGTATCGTTGTAATCTTTTTCCTTGAGGTACACATAGATACCGTCATGGTTGGGCATTGTCTCTACCCGCTCATAACCCCGGAAACCCCGTGAGGCATCAATCTCGTAGTCTTCAATTTCAAGATCAAATTCGCTGAAAGCGCCGGCGTCTCCCATCAACTCATAGGCAGCCTGAATACGAATGCGGTCAATTCTGCCGTTACGGTTTGCATCTTCGGTGAAACTGTAATAGAAACTGTCCATGCGTATCCAGTTTACATCGAAGTAACCTTCCCAAAACTGCGGGCTTGCAGATTCATGATAAAGCCCCTGATCCGAATCCGCCTGTACTATCCTGCCGTCCGGATCGTTGGGGCCGGGCACAGGAATACGACGGGTAGAATGACTGTAGAAGATACGCACCCGGTTAATATCCATCCTGGCGCCGTTCTGCAGATCGAAGTCCCAGAATTTTTCCCGGCTGGGCCAGAGATTCCACTTGGTCATGTCCGGCGGATCGTAATCCTCGTAGAGATTGTGTGTATGACCCCAGGGCTCCGGATTGGTAAAAGTCCAAATTTTCGAAAGAGTGATCCACTCTCCTCTGTACGATGCCGAATCAAGCGACTGTCCGGTGACACCCTGATCGGGATCGGGATCAACAGGGAAAATAACAGGAGGAGCGCCGTCCGGCCCCAAAACCCGGAACAGATATTCTATTTTATGGAAAGGCCCGGTAAGGTTATTCTGGAAAGGCGAGAAGAAGAACATCATACCGTTGAAGCCAGGAATTTCATCCGCAACAGCCTCAAAGATCCACCAGTCCGAATTCCCTACAATATAGGTTTTCTTTCCCCTGAAAATTACCCGTGAACGCCTTCCTTCCCTCACGCCCTGGTCTCCATCGTAATCCCCGTTCTGGTTCATACTGCGGAAACCCGGCTTTGCGTCGGTGCGATTGTTAATCCAGCTTCCGTTTACTATTATTGTGCGGTTATAAAAATACTGTATTCCGCCTATCGTCAGGTAATCATCAGAAGGAGGGACAGGAGCGGGATCGATAGTCCTGCCTTCCTCAATGGTAACGCTTCCCCGGAAGTGTACATCCGAGCGAAAGTCCAGTACCGATTCAGCTATAGAACTTCCATCAACTCTACTAAAGGCAAGAGCGCCAATGGGAACCGGGGCTTCAAGATAAACCAGCGGGAGAGAATGAGCCTGGAAGTTAAGCGTAATGTCCCAGGGCTTGTCCACAGGGTTGTCATTGAAGCTAACATCAGGGCCAATACTCGCACTTCCGTCAATAAGACTAATCCAGGCGGTTTGGTTATAATCGGGAATATCCGCAGGAGGTGATGACGGTGTACTCATGACCGATTCCACCTTAAAAGTTCCGGAACTGCCCTGCAGAAGCATATCCCCCCTGACGAGGATCTGTTTCTTCTCACCACCTGTGACATTCTGGCTAGGAGCAGCCCCGCTGAAACGCAGGGTTCCTGTCCTGCCGATGAAAATTTCGGGGTCCGCCGGCAATGGATTCCGGGTTCCCATAGTCCAGTATTTACCATTTGGATCGAGGATGCCCGCGGCGATTTCAAGAACCGGATTGTTGGTGGAAGTGTCCTGAACAATATTATTGGATGAAGGATCCAGCGTCAAATTTTTACTGTTAAAAAGCAGGACATTTCCAAGATGACTAAATATTCCCGGAGAAGGCGGAAGATCAACAAGTATATTCAGAGTCTGAGGTAATGGTGATCCACCTACAGCCCATAATTCACCTGAAAAAACAATCCAGTCATCGTTATGGGTATAATTCCGCAAATCTATACGGGCTCCGGCAAACACCGTTTCCGGTTCCGGGTTTCCCCCGATGTTGCCATTAAGATAGCCTGCCCCGGAATAGTCCCCATTAAAGAGGATGGCTACCCTTCTGGGCGAACCAGACTCAGGCTCAGTGCCTGTACCCGCTGTAATAATACCGTTATTCTCGGTAATGCCGTTTACCGTAAGCCTATTGCTTGCAAGAACATCCCCGCCGGGAGGCGGTGCCGGCGTCACAGCCGGAGCGTTTATAACAAGGCCCGCTGTCGCATTTGTTGCCGTTATGGTAATATCATTAGCGGTAACTTCGCTGTTAACAATTACCTTATCGGCTGAAGCGCTTAATGATCCTATAGGCGCAGTACCCCGTTCACCGATAACACTGTTAATTTCAATTGTTCTTGTACCGGTACCGGCAGCCGTCAGCTCAAGCGCCTCTCCCTGACCTTTTTTTACAGTACTGTCAGCCGGGTTAATCGCCGTACCGATAGTTATATTGCCGCCTGTCGTTCCTGTTGCCGTCATGGAAACAGTACCGCTTACCTGATCAAGACTAATACTCCGGTCAAAACTGATGCCGCCGTCTCCGGCACTGATGTTTGCGGCAATAGAATTAGTCGCTGTAAGGACAGGACTGGCCTGCGTAAAAGAGCCACCGGTATAGATGTTTGATCCGTTTTCATCCGTGCCGGCGCCGACCGGATTAGCGCCCTTTTGAGTAAAGACCCCCGAATGGTGTATTTCGAAAGAACCCGCAAGGTATACAGGGCCTTTGACCGCCGAAGTATAATTCAGCGTTACATCTGCGGCGCTTGTTATCGTAAGGTCGCCGATACGGTTGCCGCCTGCTTCTATAATACCGTTAAGCTCGATGTTCCCCGGCCCGGCTATAAGCGTGAGATTATAAGCACCGCTGGCCGCAGGTTCAATGGTATCGTGAAAATTTATATTTCCCTTGGTGGATACGCCATCAAAAGAATCAACAGTAAGGCTATCGCCGATGACGACCGGTTTATAAAAATCGATGTCGCCGCCGCCGCCCGAGACGCCGCTTTTTATGTTTTTGAGAAGCGTAATCTTTCCCGCGTCGGTTCCGCCATTCAGAACAATATCCCCTCCGGCGGATACTATCGCGTCGGTTCCTGCGGCGGAATCGACCGTTATGGTTCCGGTTCCTGTGGATGCAGATGAAAGGAGCGTAATACTGCCACCGTTGCTGATGATTGCGGGATTTGTGGAACTTGAATTCGAATTTGTGCTGATGTCTCCCGTGTCGGCAGTAATGCTTATAGCGCCGTTACTGCTGCTTATAACAGGCCCTATGCCATGCGTAGAGTCGGACGCCACAGCAATGTTTCCTAATTTTGCGGTAACATTCACCGTCCCGCCGGAGACGGTGTTGCGGGCGTCCAGGGTGATGGTTCCTGTCGGACCTGAACGTGCGTCTCCTATGTAGGTAATTCCGTTTGTGCCGGTATTAGACAGATGAAGGGTATTTACCATGTTGTCGGGAGCAAATGCGTTGTGACCAATAAGATTGATACCGGTATTGGCATTAACAGTCACTTCATCTCCAATGATTGCAGCGGTGTCTACCGTTTGTGTGACACTGCCCGTAGTTGCGGTTATGGAAACGGAGTCGGCGCCTGTAATAGAGGCATTGGCGTTTTGGGTGATATTCCCCGTAGCCGCCGTTAAGCTGACGGGAGCAGCTCCGCTGATTGAAGCCCCCGTTTGTTCAATGCTGCCACTGGCGGACAAAACAACCGAACCTCCTGTAGAGCTTTGCGTTATTGAAGCGGAAGAATATTGGGTGATATTACCGCCAGAAGCGTTTATGGAAACGGAGTTGTCGCCTGCAATAGAGGCGTTGGTGTTTTGGATGACACTGCCCGTAGTCGCCGTTATGGAAACGGAACTAGTGCCTTCAATAGAGGCGTTGGCGTTTTGGGTGATATTGCCAGTATCAGTCGCCAAAACAACCGTACTCGAACGTATGATTCCGGTTCCATTAATCGCCTGAGTAATACCGCCACTTGTTGCAGTATCCAAAATGTCAATTGTGCCCCCCGCAGCAATCGTCCCCCGAATGATCAGGGTAACAGAGTTTGAAAGATACATGCTAGTTCCAATGTCGGAAGTATCAAGTATTTCTACAGAAACCGGCAGCCGGTTGGCCGTACTCGTTCCCACACTTCCAGCAACAATCTTCAGAGTTCCGGGAGAGGTACTGGTAATATCATTTGTACCGGAACCTCCGTGGGTGATACTGCCGCCAATACGGATGTCTAAGTGCTTACTCCTCATCTGCAGACTGTAATTTACAGCACTGTGCTGGAAGGTCATATTGCTGGATGTAGAGGAGCCCTGAAGTAAAAGATCATAGGGGGTCGCCCCGTTCACAATGCCGCTGTCGCCGGAATCGCCCGCATTACCGATATAAAAATCTCCGGTATTGTTGATATCTCCAATAGTAAGTCCGCTGGGAGCGTTTATCGCTCTCATGAGGGCTGCGGGAATGACAAGCCCCATTCCGGTATCGCCGATGTGAATATCCTTTGGAACAGTGGACGGCTTGACAGTAACCGTAGTGCCAGCGGTTACGGCATGTCCCCCACCGGTCAGATCAATGAGATTATCACATTCGATAGTAATGCTACCACCACTGGTCGTAATATCCCCGTTGTTGGGAAGCGTGATGGAGCCCCCGGCAGTAATGAGTATATCTCCTGTGGTTGTTGTGACGGAATTCAAGGTAACCGCCACGGTATTATTAAAAACTATTCCACCGCTGCCATTAATCAGGGTAAGGGTTCCGGCCGCGTTGGAACCGCCAAGGTTTATGCCGCTTGTTGTGTTTATGGTAAGGTTACCTGTTATTTTGTTTCCTGCTCCGGCTATCTGGCTAATTGACGAGGCATTGAGGGTTCCAAGTTCCGAAGCGCCCGTAGGCCCCACAAGCGTTGCGGTATCGCTCATGGTAACTGCATTGGTTACTGTTACCGTTGAATTGTTCGGAATTGTTACGGTTCCGTTGGAAGAAAGCGCCATATAGCCGGTTCCGCCGTTTGAACCGGTTATAGTTGTAGTCCCGTTGAGGGTTAGACTGCCGCCTGAAACCTCGGCATAACCTGCAACGTTAGCAGTAAGGTTCCCAGTGGAGAAGTTCAATGTCCCGCCGCTGACCGTAAGATTTCCGCCGATGTCGGTACTGTTACCGGTGGAAAAGGTTAATATCCCACTGCTGACCGTAAGATCTCCGTCGATGTCGGTATCGTTATCGGCAAGGAAGTTCAATGTTCCACCGTTGACCAAAAGATTTCCACCGATGGTATTAGTCATCGAAGCCTCGGACTGCAGGGTTCCGGCGGTAACGGTGAGATCCGACCAGGTATTTATTTCCCCCGTTACGGTCTTTGTTGCTCCCGATGATGCATTCACTTCAATGTTACCGAAACCATTATTGTGGGTGATAATGTCAGCGTTTCCGCCGGTAAAGGTGACTTTAGAGCCGGCGTGGGCAGTAAGATCGGTAACATCCCAATCGCCACCAACGGTCATGGCGCTGTTATCGGCAAGGGTAACAATCCCCTGTCCTAAAGTCCTTTCTGTAACATTTCTTGCTACCGTAAGGCTGCCGCTGTCAGGAACAGCCAGAGTGCCGAAGTCAGATCCATTCCCAAGGGAAATATTACCGTTAACCACACTTAGTGCCGCAGCAAGGTTTAAGGTTCCATTGCTAATGGCAAGGATACCCGCCGTTCCGGTGCCCACCGTAATAGCCGCTCCGGCGTCATGGATTCCGCCGCTCGTGATCTCTACATTATAAAACTCTGTGATGCCGCATAGAGTAAGAGGCCCTACTGTACCGTAGTATTCAATCTTTCCGGAACCAGTGTTATTGAATTGGGCCGAGGGGGTCAGCGTTTCGCTGCCCAGGAGGCGGATGGTACCGTTATTGGTGACGGTAGTTACAGCAAGGTTATGACCTTTAAAATCCAAAGTACCATCGATGTTAATCGTAAGGTCATAAACGTCGCTGTCATCACCAAGATTAAGCCTAGCATCCCCTGGCAGACCGTCACCTATCTTCAATTCTCCAGTCGCGGTGATTCCGACGGCAGGGGAATGGGTTCCCGCATGGAGTTCCAGATTGTTAAAACCCGTTATCCCGGCAAGGGTTGTTGTACCACCAAGGAATACCACCGTTCCGTCTACATCGGTGATAGTGCTTCCCAGGCTCTCTGTTCCGTTTGTAAAGGTGATAATACCACTGTTAGCAACGAAATTAGTAGTGGTAAGACTATTCACGTCCAGCGTCAAACCACCCAAAGGCCCAATGGTCAAAGTTCCGGTTACCGCTATATCACCGGTATTGTTATCCACAACATGCGTTGATGTACCGTTCAGCGTTAGATTATTAAACGTTCTGATATCTGCAAAGGCTGTTCCATCGAAAAATACCGCCGTCCCGCCTACACTGGTTACACCAGCGGTTCCCAGACTCTCGGATCCTGTTATAAAGGTGATAGTACCATTGTTGACTATATCAGTGCTGATAGTGGGCCCGCTAATATTCTTCCCGTTCAGAACCAAATTAGTATTCAGACTACCCAGAGTCAGTGTGGGCGTAGTAATATTATCACTCATGGTTATTGTGCCATTAGTGGTGAAACTTACACTTGTATCCGCCTGCAAATCTGCAACTATGGTTATTGTAGTACCGGCAATAAGGTCGATTGTACCTGCATGGAAATTCGCTGCCAGAGAAAAGCTATTGGCATCAACAAAGGTAATACTTTCAGGGTAAGCTGCTGTATCGGTCTGGAGGGTAACTATATCGTTATTTTTATCCAGAACAAAACCTGCAGAAGAGCCGCCTAATATGAGCGTCCCGGCAGTGATGGCCGTAGTTACGGCTTGAGTTACAGCGTCGTTACCGGTCAAAGATACATTCACGGTTGCCGCATTCACATTTTCCAGGATCAAGTCGGCGGAGTTGACAAGTGTTATATTTCCGCCTCCGGCATTGGCAGTAAAAGTTCCGATGGCATTGGATGGGTTATTCAGCGTTATACCGGAACCCCCGGTTACCGCAACACTAACAATACCGGTGGTAGACACAAATCCTGAACTGCTCAAATTGAGGGAGTTTAATGTCAGATTATTGCTTCCTCCCGTTACATCGGCAAGGCTAATCGCTCCGCCTGAAGCAGCGAGGGTAACATTGCCTGTCAGGGTTGTAGTTCCGGCAAGGGTAATTCCGTTAGTAGCGGTAATGTTTCCTCCGATATAGTTGACTCCGGTACCGTTCTGGATCACAGCCACACCCACGCCGACACCACCAAGCGTTTTAGATACAGTATCCAGGCTTGAACCGGAAGGAATAGTAATACTGTCAAATTGGAGGGAGGCGGTTCCACTGGTTTCATAGGCACCTGTACCCAAAACCAGATCTCCGTAGGCTATGCCGGTAGGAATGGGGTTTGTTAAAGCAAGTCCCGTTAGGGTTCCGCCACCTGTCACAGACGGTGTGGAAGGAGTAAAGTTCCATGAATTCATCATATCAAGAACGGTGTTTGTGTTTATCGTGAGGGTTCCGCTTACTGTCAGGCCTCCTCCGGCCTGCCATGTCAATTCATTACCAGGACCTGAAGCAGCATTACTAAAGGTGAGATTGGTATAGGTCCGTCCGGTTGGCACCCCCGGTGTACCGGGGCCTGTATTATAGTATTCCACCGTACCACCGGTAAAATCGGCTATGGGATTCGTGGCTCCATTCACCGCTTCATTATTCCTGATCCGCAAGGTTCCTGCAAAACCCAGGCCAGGCGTTCCGCCTGTTGCGCCGGTTACGGTCAAGTCGCTCCCGTTCAAGTCCAATAAAGTTGCTATGTTCAGAGTCCCTACGGTAAGGTTACTTCCTAGAACTACGTTTCCGTTCTGAATGGTCAACTCGTTAACAGTTGCGCCTCCTGTATTGAGGGATGTAGGCCCGTCAAGGATCAGGGTAGAACTGCCTCCGGCTGTTAATGTACCCCCTCCACTGAAATCGGCGCTGACGCCCTTCAGGGTCAATGTCTGCCCGTTTAAATCTAAGTCGCCCGAAGCCCCAATGGTCAAGGTTCCATTTACCGTGGTATCCGCGGCAATCGCATGCGTCCCGTTGCTTATCAGTACATCCGTAAAATCGGTTAATCCGGACAACCCGGGGCCTGCCCCATTATACTCCACCTCACCGGGGACAGGGCTGCCGTATTGAGATGGCATAATCGCTTCATTCCCATATAATCTGAGCCGCCCGGTATTTGTAAATACACTTGTTGTTATGGATAATACATTCTGGTTCAAGTCCAGAACACCGTCACCCGTGATGGTGACCGAATTCGCCGAACTGCCCCCGGAAAGAGTCAGGCCGGCGGTCAATCCAGCCCCCATCGCATCCCCTACCCTCAGTTCATTATCTACCGTAATGGCGGAACCCGCAGTCCATATACCATCTGTTACCTGGAGGTCATACAAGCTGTCAGTACCGTTCATGGCTATGGTTCCGCCTGCTCCATCCAGTATGACAGTGGAGCCGGTAGCTGTTAATGTACCCCCACTGAAATCGGCGTCGGTACCCTTTAGGGTCAATGTCTGCCCGGTGTTTATCGTTAAGCCACCTCCGCTCATGGAAAAATCCCCGTTTACCGTGGTAGCCACGACAATCGCATGAGCCCCGCCGCTTATGGTGAGATTATTGAACTCAGTTATACCCTTAAGATTCGGAGCACTTCCCGTAAAAACTACCGTCCCGCCCATGCTACCGATTGGGGTCAGGATTTCTGTTCCTGCAAGAGTCAGCGTACCGCCGGTGGGTGTTATGGATAAACTTCCCAGGTCTACTGTCCCTGTAGTAGTACCGGAGGTATCCAGGTTCCCCCCGTCAAGGATTGTGGTTAGTGCTGTTATGGTGGTATTGGCGACTGTGGTAAATATTCCGTTAATAACGGTTATGGAACCAATGTCAAAGTCGCTGGTAGCTTTAAAATCGTGAGTACCTGTTCTATTAATTGTCAGAGTATCACCTGTAGTGGGGGTCGTTAAAAAATTAGGAGCCGCACTGGCCCAATTGCCTGAATCTGTCAATGCATCTGTGCCCCCTGCTCCTGTCCACGTATAATCCACCCCCCACCCGGCGGCGGCGCAAAACACGAGGAAAGTCAGTACAGCACAAAATTTCTTCATCCCTTAACCTTAATTACAAGTATACCAAAATACGAAAAAAAAACATACCTGAGGGCTGCCAATCGCCCTGTATAATACGGAATTTTGGAGGCATCTCTCTATTTTCGGCTGTTTGGGATGGGAATTTAAGGTGTCTGATTTGGAAGCAGGGCAGCGTCATGTGCTTTTTCAGTACCAAAATTCCTTTTAAAAGTGGCATATTTTGAAGAAAAAATTACCTCTAAGTCGAAAAAGTCGAAGAAGTAGGAGAAAACAAGGCTTTGCACCGGAACTTTTTCGACTTTTTCGACGTGGCGGTTAAAATCTCTTCGTTTGGAAGCTTACAGTTCTTCAATCTCTTTGGCAGAAAAACCGCTCACCTGGGCAATCTGCTCAGCGGAGAGCCCTATTTTCTTCATGTTGCGGGCTATTTCACGGGTGCGCTCTTCCAAACGGGCTTTCGTGAGTTCTTCTTTAGCTTCCATCTCAGCTTCCAAACGGGCTTCCATCTCAGCTTCCTTACGGGCCTCGGCTTCTTCAACCCGGGTCATTATGATGTCCTGCAGTCTCATATCGGCCTCCTTGAATTCTACATAGTTCCGGTACACTTCAGTATACAGGCGATCCAGTAATTCTATCAACAATCGTAGTTCTTCCGTATTCAATATTCCCCTTTTTTCGCTCCTCTCCGCACTTTTCAGAATTTCATCCACCATAGCGGCCGCTTCCTTCGACAGTTCCTTCAGCTTTTTGTGGTTCCCGGCTTTTTCTACGGCTTTTCTCAGTTTCAGGATATAAAACGGCAGCAGTATCACCATCTTCCGCTCCTCAAGTTCCTTTATGTCATGGTTCAGGAGATAAAACGCTCGTGTTTTGTAGATATGGGTACTGCCGTCGGGAAAGAGAATCCTGAATGACGGCTGTTTTGACTTTTTTGTACCCGCTGTCAGGTAAATAACACAGGATCGCGGCATGGAAAGGGTAAGAAGGCCTTTATACTCGGTCTTGTTCCGAAGCGCATACTGAAACCCGTACTCAAATATCCGCAGAGCCATGTGTTTATCATCCTGAATCTGCGCTTCCAGATGGTACTGGTGGATACCGCCGATCACGATGAGGATATCCGAGTAGAGGTGTTT
>JAISCR010000095.1 GCA_031265435.1 Treponema sp. | reverse complement strand
CCGGGGCTATGTTACCAAAAAACAGAACGAAACGGAGCTTGAAGCGGCCCTTAACATCGTACTTTCCGGCAAGGTATACACGGACAGATCCGCGGAACTGAATCTGCAAAGCGCCGCCGGCGTTATCAGCCTTTTGACCAGACGGGAGGCCGATATTTTTACGCTGGTGAAAGACGGCCTTTCCAATCAGCAGATCGCCGATAAACTGTTCATAAGCCGCCGGACCGTGGAAAACATCCTGCACTGCATTTACGACAAGACCGGCATCCCCACCCGGCTGGAACTGCAAAAAATATAGGGCCGGGGCCGTGCGTAACTACCTATAAAAGGCCGTTTTTCCCCCAAAAAACCCGCAAAATTCCCCCAAAACCGTGCGTAATTACTCATGACAGAATGGCGGATCGCTGTTTTCATATGAAGGTATGTTACCCGCTTGTGCGGTTAAACACAAAAATTTGACGGCGGGGACGACCGCTCATGCGCACGGCGCATAAAGGAGAAAAAAATGGCAAACAAAAAAATGATGGCATTGGTTGGCTTGGTTGCGTTTATTACCGTAATCACATCATGCACGGCGTTTGAGCTTAGCGGACTGGAAGTACATCAAACTCCCACCGAAGGGGATTCCCTGGGGACCTTTTCTACTACGGTCCAGATTAAAAAGTTTTGGGGCTTCGCCGCCGGATATTCTGTGTTTAAACAGCATGAAACAGACCCGGCGATAACTCAGGCGATACAGAATGAAATCCAAAACCGCGGCGGCACATCGGCAGTAAATGTCAAGATCGTATATAAAGCGACATTTGGGCAGATGGTGCTGAACGGGATCACCTTTACCATATATGCGCCTTCAACCGCCATAATAACAGGCACCATAATAAAATAGACGGAACAGGCGGCCCCGGCGCTTGTTGGGGAATTGAAATTTTCACTTCCTGAAAACTCAAGGGGATCTCCCCGGTGGCGGAAAATCCCCCTGGCGGCGGGAACGGCCGGATCTTCCCCTGGGGGATTGACCGGCTTTAATACACGGTCGCGGGAACGAAAGAACCCCGCCAAGGAGTCAAATATGTTTGATGGACTAAAAGCGGCTGCCCATTCTGTAAGGGGGGATGAATTTCTTCATACTGAAAATTGGGACAGCGCCATAGCGGAATACACCGAGGCAATCAGGCTCGATCCGAACCAATGGGATTGTTATGCCAAGCGGGGTCTTGTCTATTACCACAAAAAAAATTATGACAGCGCTATCGCGGACCTCACCCAGGGCTTCAGGAACGGCCTGGGGGGTACGGATAGCGCCTCGTCATATTTCCTTCGCGGGTGTGCCTTTTACGATAAGAATGCATGGGACAGCGCCATAGCGGACTTCACCCAGGCAATCAGGCTTAACCCGAATAATGCGGGGTGGTATGGCTACCGCGGGAACGCCCACTATAACAAAAATGACTACGACAGCGCTGTCGCGGACTACACCCAGGCAATCAGGCTTGACCCGAATACTGCCGTGTATAAGGCAAGTCTCACGCATGCAAAAGCGGCGCTGGCATCGTCTGTGGCTGTCGATGATGACTGGGACGCCGTTGATGCGCCCGCCGGGGCGCTGAAAATCTGCACGTCCTGCGGCGCGTCCCTTGCCGCGGGCTTGAAGTTCTGCACCAGCTGCGGCGCGAAAATAGGGTAGCGGCGAAAGAGAAGGGGGAACGCTTATGAAATGCCAATGGTGCGGACGGGACATCTTTTACGGCGACAATTACTGGCATATAGACGGCAAAGGGGTCTTCTGTTCCCAAAAATGCCTTGATGAATGGAAATGGGAAAAAGGCGGCGGCAAGGCAGACGCGGAATGGAACCGGCACGTGGAGCGGCTTGACCAGGAATGGCAGCAGGAGAAAGAGGCGTACAGGCGGCAGCAGGCTGAAGAAAACAGTAAGCGGGACGCCGAGAAAGAGCATTTTCGCCCGTTCATTGAAGAGCGCCTCGGGCATCCTCTAAAGCTGGACGAAATCTGGTGGAATCAGCGGACGGGAACATGGGCGGCGAAAGAAGAAATTCTGGCGGAAGTGGGCGCCGCAATGAAGATGCTGGAACAAGAGTCGGGCATCAAGATTTCGGCCATTCCCGATGTTATGTACTTTTTCCAGGAGGGGCAAATGTCCTGGTTTTCGAGCCGCGATCGCTGGGGCTTCAAGGTTCCTCCCCTTATGGCAATACACGAATATAAAGCCGGAAACAATCAAAGCGGATGGAATGGCAACAATTTAACAAACGACGTTTATTGGGTTACTCCCGAAAGTCTGGCCCCCTATCTATCGGTGGCGGAGTACGAGGGCCGAAAAATACAGGATTTGGGCTGGCCTTTTGATGACAATCCGGAGTACCTACTGCTGCCGGACCGCTCTTATGTGATTTCCGGCAGGGAACTGTCCAACGTATTCACCCGCAAACGGAAGTGGGGAGGGACCGGCGGTTCGAGGGACTTTTTCCCTTTAGAAAACAAATTTATTTCCCAAGAAAGCAGATGGAAAAGTGCTTCCCTTCTTAAAAAAGGCCACTCTGTTGAAAACCGTCTGGAAGTCAGTCTTAACGACCTGAAAATCCTCATTCCCGTAAAAAAAATACAGGTGCGGCCAGTTCCGGCGGCCCCGAAACCGGCGAAAACGGCCCCCGTACAGCCGGCTGCCAATTCCGCCGCGGCGCCGAAATTCTGTGGGCAGTGCGGTTCACCCCTCCCCGGGGGCGCGAAGTTCTGCGGCAGCTGCGGCGCGAAAACAGGATAGTATCACGACAGCAATGAAAATGTGGGATGAAGATGAGGAGGAGTTTGAAGAAGATGAGGAGGAGGAGCGCAAAGCGGCGGAGCTGAAGGCCGAGAAGGACCGGAAATCTGCCGGAACTGAAATCAGCGGCGGCAAGCGGAATAGCCAGCGGATCGGATCTGTTTATACTGGTAATTTGACAGACAATACAATCGTCACCATTCAAATCAACCAAAATCAACGCCGGACGGCGTTTGTTGCCGCTTAGATCGGAAAAGGGGAAGGGAATGACAACGACATCACCTTTTACAAACCGGCCCACGCCTCATCCTCTTCGGGGCTGTCCCAGTCTTTTGACAGGGCCGCTTCGCTCAATAACGCGGTTTCGGGGATTGAGGCGAGGTGTTTTTGCTTCAAATACGCCACAAAATCAAGAACTTCGTCCACATAGCGGGGCGGCAATGTATCAAGTTCCCGTAATAAAGCGTTTTGGCTGGTCATGGTCAATCTCCTTCGATCAGTCTAGTCCGGATAAAACAAATATACAAGAGAAAAACAAGGAGGCCCTGCGGGGGATATGAACTACCGCATAGACTGGAGCATACAGGACGGCAAACTCGGCGTGGACACGGGGCGCATCATCGTGTACGGGAACGGCATTATCCACAGTAACGGCCCCTCACGGGACCACAATGACCTTATCACGTCATTCGCGGCGCGTTACCGCTTTTCCCGGGACGATGTGGCAAGCAAGGGCTTTAGGTTCTACTGGAGGCCCGTAACAAAGGGTCTACAGAATGAATTTTAAGGAGAAATGACTACTATGACAACAAAACCTTTTTTTCTTTTCCTGGCGGCGACCATATTGACCGCCTTATATTCCTGCGCGAGCGGGGGCAGCGTCCGGGTGCAAAGTTCAGGGCCTGCACAAACCCCGGAGCCTTCTCCCTACTTTTCCGGTGACGGCGGCAAGGGCAAGAGCATTGCCATTCTCGCGCCCAGGGCGGCGGGTCTCACGGAAGCGCAGGACTATATCCCCGCGTTGGTGCAGGGTGAACTGGTCAGCAACTTTTCAGGCTACTCCGCCCTGTCCGTGCTTGACCGGCAGCGCCTTGACGATCAGTACGCGGAACTGTTATCCGGCTACTATGACGACAATGCCGAAGCGGGGCTGGATTTGGGGCATCTGCCCCCCGCCGGTTACATCATGGGCGGAACCATTACCAGAACAGCCACAGGCTACACCCTGCAAATCAGTATAACCAAAACCGCCGACAAGATGACGGCGGCCTCCTATTCGGGAACCTGTACGTTCGCGGAACTGGATAATCTTTCGGGTGTGCGCCGGGCCTCGCTTGAGCTGCTGGAAAAAATGGGTGTAACGCCGACCGGGCGGACACGGACGGAACTTGCCGGGGCCGCCGCAGGCCGTGAAATAGGAGCGCAGACCGCGCTGGCCCGGGGCATTACCGCACAGCGGGACGGCACGGAAATAGCGGCCCTTTCGTACTATATCCAGTCCGCCGCTTTTGACGAGAACCTGGCGGAAGCGGCCGGCCGTCTCACTATCCTTACGGCAAACATTACCTCAGGCGACATGGGGGCGGACATCCGTAGCGATCTGCAATGGCGCGACCAGTGGGTGGCCCGCCTCACGGAATGTGAGGAATTTTTTGCCAAAAACGTATACGGCCCCTACCCTTACTACCTCGTGTACTCCACGGACATCAGGCAGGGCGCGACCGACTACGAAAAACGCACCGTCTCCCTGTCCGTCACCATCGGTTCGTATCCCGATCCGGCCCGCTTCAAAGCGATGGAACAGGTAGTCCGGACCGTCCGGGCGGGCCTGCAAGCCACGGGCCGCGCAAAAACATGGCGGCTTGACCAGTGGCCCCTGCGAGCCGCCGCCATCCCCGGACTGTTTAATGTGAGCTGGTCCGAATCTAACGGGCCAAGCGGAACCTCCCGGCAAGAGACGGCGTCCTCCGTGTATTGTTCCGGCTACAGCGCGGTGGTGGAAATCGTCAATTCGGACGGCAAGACCATAGCCTCACGGGCAATCGGTTTTCCCCAGGGCTTCTATGCCAGCAACGCCCCCGTATCTTCCGGCGAGGAACTACGGTTCGCCATACCCGTCGTGGCGGTGGCTGACCTTGTGTTTCCTTCGGTCGATCCAAACGACATGACCGGAACAATGGCGATACGCATAGCAAGCATCAACGGCCAGAGCGCGGAAACCTGGGCACGGGCGAACCGTTTAAGTATCTTATCCGAAGCCGAGTATCAAAAAACCTCCGGCGTTATCTCGCTACGGGAACGGATTGTCGAAGAAAATTACCGGGGAGAAAAAAGAATTTCCTATAG
The DNA here is from genome assembly GCA_031265435.1 of Treponema sp. GTDB lineage: Bacteria > Spirochaetota > Spirochaetia > Treponematales > Breznakiellaceae > JAIRNJ01. The sequence continues at coordinate 25,822 of JAISCR010000095.1, read as the reverse complement.
GGCACGGAGCGGCGCGGCGGGAAACACGCCGGGTGCGGCCTACCGTGTTTTAGGACTGGTAACAGCCGACAACAGGGGGTTGTTTGGAGGGCGGAGAAGCATCGAGCATCCCGACAGAACCGTGTGGGAGAGAACCAGCGGTTCCAGCAGTGACGGATACAGATTCTATATGATTCATCACGAAGCCGCCGCCCCACAGGACCTTGCGGGGTCTGACTCCGACAGCTACATCAACATTTATCCGTCAACAACAAAATCGTTTTCCGGCGATTATAGGTTTTATACGGGCAGTCCCTCAAAATACCTCCCGGTAAGCGCTATAACCGTCCCGGCCGGCGCTTTTTTGGGAAGATCAATATACCTGGGCGCAAACCTGACACTCACCGCCAGCAGCCGCAATAGCCAGCCCCTGATCGACGCGTACAACCAAAACGGTAAAAAAGAGGGCTGGTACGTGTATAACAGTTACACCGATGTTCAGTGGTCTACCCTGGGCATTGCCCACACGGATATGTACACCTACATATCCCAAACAGGCAAAGGGGCGTATTATGTGCAGGAACACATTAATAACGAGTGACGCCGGAGGCGTCGAATAATCCCTCCTTACCTACGGAAAAGCAAACTCCGATACCCTGATTGAGATCCGGCCCTGTACACCCTTTCCAGAACCCCCGTTTCCTACTATCATGATGGTGGAGGTATTTTATGCCTGTATTCAGCCCCCCAAAAGGGACAAAGTGGTTTTCACCGACCGTAATCGGAATCGCATTCGCCGTGATTGTGGTGATTATTTTCCTGGCAACCAGTATCTATTTTGTTGACCAGACCGAGGAGGCCGTTGTTACCAGATTCGGGAAGTACCTCGACACCGGGGGCCCCGGCCCTCACATCAAACTTCCCTTCGGTATAGACAAGAACTACAATGTAAATGTCAAAACCGTACAGACCGAACAGTTCGGTTTCCGCACGCTTTCAAGCGGTATCCAGTCTACCTATTCCGGAGACATCAGCGAAGCTACCATGCTCACCGGGGATCTCAACATCATTGATGTTGAATGGATCATCCAGTACCGCATCATGGACCCCAGGGCCTGGGTTTTCAATGTTCAGGAGAGATCCCGGACTATCCGGGACGTGAGCCGCTCGGTAATCAACATGCTGGTAGGCGACAGGCCGATCATGGACATTATGGGTTCCGAGCGGAGCGCCATCGAGGCGGCGGGTACGGATATTATGAATGAAACCTTCCGGGGTTACGGCCTTGGGATCAATGTCATTGCCGTAAAGCTCCAGAACATTGATCCGCCTTCCGGGGTGCAGGAAGCTTTTGACGATGTGAACAAGGCGGAGCAGGACATGAACCGGCTGATCAACGAAGGCCAGCAGGCCTACAATGCCGAGATTCCCCGGGCGCGGGGCGAGCGGGAGCGGCTCATTCAGGAGGCTCAGGGTTACGGGACTGAGCGGGTGAACAAGGCCAGGGGGGATGTGGCGCGTTTCCTCTCCGTGTACGAAGAGTACCGCCGGGCTCCGGAAGTTACCCGGCAGCGTCTCTACTATGAAATGGTTGAAGATGTCTTTACCGATGAGGAAAAAACAATACTCATCGACAGAAATTTTGAAAATTTCCTGCCTCTGCAGGATCTGGGTTCAGGAAGGGCTTCGGGTGGAATTTCCGGGGGAGAGCGCTAATATGAAAAAATTTACCAGCACCGCTATTATTGTGGCCGTCATCTTCATAGGGCTGCTCATCGCAAACCCCTTCTATATTATTGATGAAGGCGAACAGGCCGTTATCGTTCAGATGGGCCGCCTTACCGATGTTATCACCGACGCCGGTTTCCATGTAAAGGTGCCTTTCATCGACGATGTGGTACGCTATCCCAAACGTATTCTTGCCTGGGACGGGGAAGCAAAGAGTATGCCCACGCGGGAGAAACAGTATATCTGGGTTGATGTTACCGCCCGCTGGCGGATCTCCGATCCGAAAAAATTCTATGAATCGATCACTACAATCGACGGGGCCTATTCAAAGCTTGCCGAAGTTATTGATTCGGAAGTCCGTACCGTTGTTGCGGAAAACTACCTCCGGGAAACAGTCCGTAATTCCAACCTGATCCTCGAAAATCCCAGTACGGCGGATAGTCTGGGCATAGGCGACAGTATTGATATGGAACAGATCCCCACTCTCATTCAGAGTGAGGGGAGCAGGGAACCTGTCGCCAGGGGAAGACGGCAGTTGGCGGAAGAGATTCTCTTCCGTTCCAGGCGCATGGTTCCCGAATACGGTATAGAACTCATCGATGTGGTAACCCGGCAGATCCGCTACAGTGACGAATTGACACAGTCCGTATATGCCAGGATGATCAAGGAACGTAATCAGATAGCCCAGGCTTTCCGATCCGAAGGCGAAGGCAAAAAGGCCGAATGGATGGGACGCATGGATAACGAGCGCCGTTCGATACTTTCCGACGCGTATGAGAAGGCCGAAACGATCCGGGGAACCGCCGACGCCGAAGCCACGAGGATCTATGCGGAAGCCTACAACCAGGATCGTTCTTTCTTTGACTTCTGGCGGGCGCTGGAATCCTACAGGGCAACCATGCCGAAGTTTAACAAGACGCTGTCCACGGACATGGATTATTTCCGCTATCTTTATTCACCGAGATGATGAACGTTCATATTTTTACATTTGAAACGAAAGGCGAAAAAGTTCTGGGCTTTGATACGGGCCTTGACGCCCAGGGCTTCGCGCAGGCAAAGCTTGCCCAGTTTATTACCGAGCGGGGTTTTATCCTCTATCCTGAAGGCAGAAAAGAAATCTGGAAACCTGCCGCGGTGATCGAGATGGATTCCCCCGCGGCTCCTGGAGAGGGAAAGCGCATGATCATCCGGGGGCCGGCCTTTGAGGGGGAAAGGTTTGACAGTATCCTTGAGGATAACCGGCGCGGGGAGGACGCGCTGGATGCCCTGCGCTTCTGGATACGGGCCCGCCTGAAGGATGAGGCTGTTCCAATCTGGCCGGCCGCGGTGATTGTGCAGGCTTCGGGCGCCATTCTCTTTCCCCCGGATTTCCTCTGTACCCGCTGTCTCCAGGCCGAAGGGAGTGAATCCCTCTTTTCCGGGCGGGACGCTTATGTCAATCCGGCGCTGAGCGGAGGGGAAGCGGCGGCCTTTTCCGCGGCGGTCATGCTCTACCGCATCTTTGCGGGAAAGCTGCCCTGGGATCTGACTTCCTCCGGGCCGGGGGATACCCTGCATCAGGACATGAACGAAGGGGTATTCCTCCCCGCCCGTCTTGCCGTCCCCGGTCTGGACGAAAAGCTGGCCGCCCTCATCGACAGGGCGCTTTTTCCGGGCAAGGCCGGGAAACGTACCGGTCTTGGCGAATTTGCCGCCGTTCTTGAAGGCCCCGCCTCATCCTTTGTCAAAGCCCTGAGCGAAAGTGAATTTAACGCGCTTGAAGAAGAAAGAAAGAAACTGCTGAAACGCAAGACGGCATCGGTGCAGAGCCGCCGCTTTGTGATCCGGAATTCCACGATCATTGCGGTGATCGCCGTTGCCGTGCTTGTCGCCGCCTTGATAGCCCGCAGCATTGTTGCGGGCCAGAAAGACAGGCCCACTACCAAAGGCATGAGAGCGGAAGAAGTTGTGTCGGCTTACTATAACAGTTTTAATACTCTGGATCACATGATGATGGAAGCCTGCGTCATAGAAAAGGCCGGAAAGGAAGACATCAACATGGTGACCAACTTCTTTGTGATGAGCAAGGTACGCCAGGCCTATGAAATAGGACAGGTGACCATGCTCTCCGCTCCCGAATGGAAGGCCCAGGGCTCCCCTGCCCTCTCCGTCCCGGTGTTCGGCATCACAGACCTCTCCATCGAATTAAACGGGGGAGACGAAAGCCGGGAACTGGTCGGCTGTGAAACCCGCTACAGGATCTACTATCCCGGCGGCGCGGAAGAAACAGCCTCCGCGGAGGAACTTGCGGCAGCAGGAGAAACGCCTGTGATGATCCCCCAGGTTCTCAGTATCCGTGACGAAGTAACGCTGATCAAACACAGGGACGCCTGGCGTATCTCGAAAATAAACCGCCGGCAGGATTGATGTCTGTCCCAGGAAGAGTCTTCCCGGCTCTTAAAGGTTTCCCTCCCGCCACAGTTCGATAAGGTAACGGGACACCGAGCCATAGCCGGGAAGCGGCGGGAGATTGTCCCGGTTAAACCAGCGGGCGTCTTCAATCTCAATGCCGTCGGGCCGTATACTCAGGCCCGCGTGACGGCAGGTAAAACCCAGCATGAGTGAATTGGGAAAGGGCCAAGGCTGGCTTGTTATGTAGCGTATATCCCGTACCTCAATTCCCACCTCTTCCAGAATCTCCCTGGTCACGGTGTCTTCAAGGCTCTCCCCCGCCTCGTTAAAGCCGGCAACAAGACTATACATGCCCTGCGAAAATTTTTTGTTATGGGCAAGCAGGGCCTCGTCCCTGTCGTTGATGATGATCGTGATCACCGCCGGGGAGATCCGGGGGTATTCCCGTCTGCCGCAGGCAGGGCAGAGCCGGGCAAATTCATCGGGAGCCTCGGTATTCTTTTCGCCGCAGCATCCGCAAAAACGGGAATCACTCCGCCATTGGGCGGCGTGGTAGGCCCGGAGTATACGACCGGAAAGGCCGCCGCCTGAATACCGGGTCTTTTCCCCGCACACCGCCGAGAGAAGGCGGCGCACAGGAACAGCCTGCCAGCCTGAGGGCAGGGGCTGCGAAACGGGAATGGAGGCGGCAGGGATCGCGGCGGAACCGTTAAGCGCCGGGATTTCAAAAATATCCAGATCCGCCCGGGCGCCGGCAAAGGAAGCTTCCAGAAGTTCCCGCCTGATACCCCGGAAATGATCCTCTGAATCACCGGGAGGAAGTATCATGGCAGATCCCTGGAAAAGAAAGACCCGGCAGGAATCAACATCGCACACGGCAAACCTCCGTTAAAATAGTACCTTTTAATGAAAGGCCGTTCAATAGACCGCCCGCAAAACTGAAGTTTCAAAAGAATTCCGGCAATAAAACCGGTTGCCATTTCAAAACCGAATGATTATATTTGAGTTGTTCAGATTTTTTTTACAGGAGGAGGTCGGGACATGGCGATAACCAACTATCTTGAAACTCTGCCTTTAAGCCGCATAGCCAAATACCCGGGCGCCGCACCCAAAAATTCATTTCCTTTCTCCGGCTATCCCCGTCAGCACCCTTCCGAAAAAGACAAACTCATCCTCATCTATGATCCTCTGGGAGAAAAACCCATGGCGCTGGAATTCAGGATCGAAGACATACTCTTTGTGGAGGAGATCCATTCCGCGGTGACCGAATCCGGCGAAGCGGCTCCCCTGGTAAAACTCTGGATACGGCAGGGCGCCCACGGGGTGATCCTGGAGCCGTTTGAGGTACGCGGGCCTGCCCACATTTCCCTTCAGTTTTCACAGATAAACGAAGATCTGCGCAGCCGTTTTGCCGGCGGCGTAAAAGAAGCCCGTTAAACAGGGTTTATGCCGGAAAGCCGTGCGGACAGAGTCCGTTTTTATTCCCCCGGTGGAACAGGCATTGTCGAATGTGGACTCTGCCCGCACAGATGCAGGCTCAGGGAAGGCATGCGGGGCATCTGCAAAGTCCGTGTCAATCATGAAGGAAAACTTGTGCTTCCTCTTGCGGGCCGTATTACGGGCAGTGCCGTAGATCCGGTTGAAAAGAAACCGCTCTACCATTTCCGTCCCGGTTCACAGATACTTTCCGTCGGGTTTTCAGGCTGCAATCTCCGCTGTCCGTTCTGCCAGAACTGGCATATATCCCAGAGTGCAGATGACAAAGCGCCTCCAGTCTCTCCGCAGGAACTCTGCGCGGCGGCGTTACGGAGCGGGAATCCCCAGATTGCCTATACCTATTCGGAGCCGCTTGTCCATATTGAGTACCTTCTCTCCTGCATGGAGGAAGCCCGCGGCCGGGGAATCGCCAATGTTCTTGTCAGCAATGGTACTGTCCTGAAGGAGCCCGCACAAGAAGTGCTGGCCCTCACCGATGCCGCCAACATAGACATTAAATGTTTTTCAAAAGATACCTATTCCCGTGTGCTGGGAGGGGATCTCGAAACAGTTCTGGATTTTGTACGGCTTGCGGCGGAAACGGGAGTGCACACCGAGATAACCACCCTGATTGTTCCGGGCCTTAACGATTCGGAAGAAGAGCTGGATGCCCTGGGGGATTTTATCAGGGGATTATCCGCCGGCATTCCCTGGCACCTTTCCGCATACCATCCGGCATGGCGTTACCGTGAGGCCGCAACAGAACCTGAGCGGATCATCGGCGCGGCGGAACGGGCCGCGGAAAAACTGTCATTTGTCTACGCGGGCAATATTCCAAACAGCCCGAAACGCTTCAGCGATACTGTCTGTCCCGGCTGCGGCGCGACGCTGGTGTCCCGCAGCGGCTTCAGGGCAGACACTTCAGGGCTCCTGCTCACCGACGGGCAGTATACCTGCCTCCGCTGCGGAAAGGCCGCCCCGGTAGTTTATTAGGCCGGAGGAGAAACGGAAGATTCTACGAACAGACGGGAGAGAAAACTGATAATACTGTAAATATTTCGCGCTTTAGTTTATTTCGTTTTCGTTAACCTTTATCATATAAAGCGGCCTTCCCTGGCCGTTTCCCTGAGCGCGAAGCACACCTTCCATAAGGCCGGTAGTCAACAGGCTGGCTTCAAGGCGCCCGGCCCGTAATCCGCCGAAGAATGTGGCCGCGGTATCCATATTCATGGCTATATCCCTTATATCCTTCTGTTGATACATGCCGCCAAAGAAATCATTCCCATTTCTGAATGTTACCACAAATGTTTCCAGAGGGAGGAAATTGATACTAAAGGCAAAATCGTCTTCATCGTCAAAATAAACTTTCCACCAGGTGTTTTCCAGAGAATAATCAGCCGAAACAAATTGACTTACATCGCTGCTCCTGAAAAAACGCCTCTCGCCTGAACCATCGACGGCGATACCTGCGATATTGCTGCCATACCAGTCTTGATACATCCAGCCCTTATACGTTTGTTCCCCGTTTGTAATGGTTATGGCGGAGTCGTCCTGTTTCCAGGTCCAGCCGTTCATTGTATCCTTTTTCTCCTTAGGATAAGACTTTATTTTTTCGCCGGGTTGAAATTTAACAGTTACACCGTTCAAATAGAAAAGACGGTTTTCCAGTTCTCCTTTTTGGAATACGCCCTGTCTCAATATTGTGATGTTATTTCCCCTGATTTGTTCTTGGTTGGTAAAAAGACCATTAAAAACAACTTCGTTTTCATTGGTTTTTAGCGTTATCCCGCCGGTTCCCAGTTCCCAGGCGCCGTCCGAAACTATACCGGAATCACCGGCGTAATATATAAAAATTCCGTCAGGAAAAAACAGGTAATAATACTCTGTATGACCGACGGAGTTGCTCCAAATGGTATTGGTAACGTCATAAGTTGTTAATTTTTCCAGATCGAAATACCATCTTTTGTTTGCCGAATCTTTGGCCTTTCCTTCAAACAAGTTCTCCGATTTTTGTTTGTTTACCGTATAAATGTTTTGATGGCCATTGAAATAGAGATACAGTTTTTTGTCCTTCCATTCCCAAGTATCATCGTCCGCCGTTTTATCATACGGATTGGTATGCCTGATTTGGCCGTTATCAAGAAGCTGCGCCGTCCACATAATCCGGTCCTGAACATACGTTGTTCCATTATTCGCGGGTAACCAGGCGTCTTCACGAAGAGCCCATGAGGTTCCGGCGGGGTTAAATTCTTTATATCCGCAGGAGATTGTCATTAATGCGCCGGCAACTACAGGCAGATACCTTTGTAATTTCATGATCCTCATTATTTTAGCTCCTTTCATAAAAACACCATTTCTTCCGCATGGCAGAAAGAGGAATAGTCTTTCCCGCTACTTTACCGGAACTGCAGTGCAATTAATTTGTTCCCCATTGCTGTCAAATACGCAATCAACCATTCCCTCTTTTACGATGCCGCTGAATGTTGAACCATCTGAAAATGATCCGTCCGGCTCAATGTTTATCTTATTAAAACCTTTTGTCTCCTGAAAAGAATTCCCCTTTTTAATTTCGATTAAATAATCGGATATGGTTTTTTTATCGCCATGTGTGTTCAGTGTAAAGGAAAACTTTATTATCCTTCCGTTTCCAATATCTTTTTCACCGATGTAAGGAATGTTCGAGCGTATCACTTCTTCCCCGATAAATTCTCCGTTTTTGTTAATGTGTCTTTCCGAAACAACTCCATCATTAATAATCTCAACTTGCGCCATGCCTTCGGAAAAACTATAGGCATTGTCGAAACTGAAAGGGATAACTTCTTTTCCCATTGTATCTATATAACCCCATTTACCTCCGCTTAAAACAGGAATAGTGTAGCTGCCTACCCCTTTTAATTCTCCGCTTCTCATTTCATATTTACCTCCGATATTTACCGCCGCCAATCCTTCGCTGAAATTAAGCGCATCGTCATATTGAAATGGAAGGACTTCAACACCGGAACGGTCAATGAATGCAAATTTTCCGCCCGAAGGTAAATTACTGCCATGCAATTTTCCATTGTATACTCTTGCAAGTCCGTCAGAAAATTTGTAAGCGTAATCATATTTGAAATCTATTTTGACCTTTTTACGGCCATCGACATATCCCCACTTGCCATCCTTTTGTTCAGGATGCAATTCATGGTGGCTTTATTTGTTGAACCGCCGCAACCCGCCAGGAATAAAATTACCACAACAAGAGTAACACTTAAAAATATTTGTTTTGCCTTCATATCATTCCTCCTAATATTAAAAAATAGTGCGGATAAGTAAAAAGATAACGGCGGCGAGGGTAGTAAGGGCAACAATGTAGACCCAGAGGGGCAGAGGCCCTGCCGCTTCCCGTGCGGACGGCTTATCGAAAAAGTCTCTCTCCGGAGGCGGCGATCCTGAAACGGGAGTGGAATAACCGCAGATCGGACAGCCTGATGAAAAGAGTCCCTCCGCTCCGGTAAAACCGCAGGCGGGGCAGCGCACGGAGGCAAAGAATCTGCCGCAGGCGGGACATCTCTTTGCCTGCCGGCTTACTTCCTCGCCGCAGTTGTCACAGAAAAACCGCGGGCTCTTTTTCAATACTGCGTCCCGTTTCACCGTATTACCCCGCGGCCTTCTTTATCTGAGAGGACTCGTGCGGGGGAGAAGAGCTTTCGCTCTTGACGGCATGTTCCGCGGCTGCTGCCGGGGCGGCGGGGGAAGAATTTTCCGTTTTGGGAGTTTCGGTCTTCTCTTTCTCCTTGGGCGCGCCCGCGGCCGGTTTCGCTTTCCCCTTGTCGGTAACATAGAAACCGGAGCCCTTAAAGATAATACCGGTACCTCCATTGATAAGCCGCCGGACATCCTTACCGCAGCGCGGGCAGGTTTTTAAGGGCTCGTCACTCATGTTCTGGAACACATCAAAACTGTGTCCGCAGGATTTACATTCATATCCGTAGGTAGGCATCACACTCTCCACACATTTTTTTAAAAATTAAGAATACGGGGCTATTCCACAATTCACAGCAAGCGCATCTATTTTGATGATACTGAAAACATCCTGAAAAGTAAAGCAATCTCATCGGAGCCCAGGGGAGCGGTGATCAGGTTAATGGCGCTGCCGTCCTGTTGGGGGGGATTCGCGAAGATTAGGGAAGCCAGGGCCGCCGTTCCGTCAAGCCCGCCTTCCGCCCCGGGCATCAGGGCCCTGGCCATGGTCATGAGGACAAGAATGGCCCGCGCCTGGCTCGGCTGGGAGAACTCCATCCGTATACGTCCGCTAAAACTTCCCTTTTCGAGAGGGTCAAGGGCTACAAAACAGCTTTCCGCGGGGATCTGCAGGGGAATGGAGAGGGTTGCAAGAACAGCGCCCAGGTTGCGCGCGGGATCCTCGACCCAGAGAGCCAGGGCGGCTCCCTCCCGGTAAGCCCTGAAACCATCGGGCACAACCTTTCCCGGATAGGGGCCGAAGGGATCGACCGGCGCCCAGGGATCCCAGACTTCCTCCACCGGGAGTCCTCTGACATTCCGGTTTTTTACCCCCAGAAAAGCCTGATCCTTTTTCAGGGCTACCGATATTCCGTCATTCACCGAAAACCAGAAGGAGCTTCCGCGTTCGCTCTTGTACTTCTTCCAGGCTCTGCTGAAGAAAAAAGAAAAATTCGCCCGGCCGGCAGGGTAACTGCCCCAGGCAGACGCCTGTACAGACATCTCCCTGTTGCCCGGAAAGAGAGCCAGCACCGCGTTCCCGGTACGGTCAAGAATTTCCGCCGCATACTTGTTCCGGAATCCTGCCAGATCCGAAGCTTCCAGAATGGGCCGGGAAGAAGCTATATCCATATACATATATGCAAGAGCGCCTGAGTTAAGGGGGACAAACTCCATCCCCGGATACATTTCCTCAATAGAGGGACGGCTGACACAGGAAAAGAAAACAACAGAGGCTAACAGAGAAAAAAAGACGGCACGGAAGCGGAAACGCACAATTCCCGCTTTTAAATTTTTTACACCTTCTCTATGTGAACAAGCCACTTTTCTTCCCCCGCTTCAATTTCTTCCATATTTTTTACTTCGGCCCACACTGTTTCTGTTGCCAGTGTTTCCGAAACGGCAAAGGCGGAGAAATTGTCCCATGCCTTTTTCAGCGCGGCCGAACCGGAAAGCGTAAGTTTTATCCTGTCGGTAACCTCAAAACCCTTTACCTTGCGGAGATTCTGTATGCCCCGCACAAGATCCCGCACGTCTCCCTCCTGGGAGAGTTCTTCGGTAATCTCCGTATCAAGACCCACGGTAAGGGTAGCTTCGTTCAGCACCTTGAGGTTGGCCTTTTCTATGCGCCGTATATCCAGTTTTTCCGCGGTAATCTCCAGAGTCCGGCTTCCGCCATCCGCGGATTCAATGTCAATGGAGAGGGTTGCGCCTTCAAGAAGTCCCTGGATCTCCGGCTGACGCAGAGCCTCGATTCTGGAGGCGGCAAGCTTCATGTCCTTGCCCAGTTCCTTGCCCAGCACACGGAAATTAGCCTTTACCTCGTAACTTACCAGGTCTTCCTCGTTATCCCGAAAAAGCACATCCTTTACGTTCAGCTCTTCCCGGATAATGTCTTCCATTTCAAGGAGCGCTTTTTTTTCGTCGGTATTGCGTGTTACAAGTTCAACGGTTTTAAGGGGCTGGCGTACCTTGATGTTATGCTGGGAACGGAGGGCCCGCCCCATGGAGACCGCATGCTGCACCGCGGCCATCCTGAATTCCAGATTCGGGTCGCGGCGTTCCGTGCGCACGACGGGGTAGTCGGCCAGGTGCACCGATTCCGCGTCCCCTTCGGAACGGAGATTCTGCCAGATTGCGTCGGTGATAAAAGGCATAAAGGGAGCGGCAACGGTGATCAGCGTCTTGAGCACATCATGGAGCGTGGCATACGCTTCAAGTTTATCCTGATCGTTTTCGCTTTTCCAGAAACGGCGCCGGGAACGGCGGATGTACCAGTTGTTGAGAAGATCGATAAAGTTGATGACGGGATCGACGGCACGGGAAAGATCATAGACATCAAGGGCGCTCTGTACATCTTCCGACAGAAGTTCCGCCATGGAGAGTATCCATTTATCAAGGAGATTGGAGGGATGAGCCGGCGCTCCGGAGGGACTAACTCTGTCTATAGAGGCGTAGGTAACAAAGAAACTGTACGCGCTCCAGAGGGGAAGGATGACGCTTTTTAGTATCTCCTTTACCCCCTCGTCGCTGTAACGGAGATCTTCGGCCTTAATGAGCGCCGAGTGAATGAGAAAAAACCGGACGGCGTCGGCACCGTATGTATCCAGCACTTTTACAGGATCGGTGTAATTGCGGAGGCTCTTGCTCATCTTCTTGCCGTCGGAAGCCAATACCAAACCGCTGACAATGCAGTTCTTAAAAGCGGGTTTCCTGAAAAGCGCCGCCGCAAGGACGGTAAGGGTGTAGAACCAGCCCCTGGTCTGATCAAGGCTTTCGTTGATAAAATCCGCCGGAAAATGACTGTCAAAGAATTCCTTGTTTTCAAAAGGATAGTGATTCTGTCCGTAGGGCATGGCGCCGGATTCAAACCAGCAGTCCAGAACTTCGGGAACACGCTTCATCAGGGAACCACATTCGCAGGGAATGGTAATATCGTCAACAAAATGTTTGTGCAGATCTCCGGGCTCCGTACCGGAACGTTCCTTCAGTTCCGCGCGGCTTCCGATACAGATCATCTTGCCGCAATCGGGACAGCGCCAGATGGGCAGGGGATTGCCCCAGTAGCGGTTGCGGCTTATCGCCCAATCCCTGGCTCCTTCAAGCCATTTGCCGAAACGTCCTGTCTTGATGTGTTCGGGCACCCAGGAGATCTGACTGTTGGCATTCAGCATGTCTTCCTTGATCTTTTCAACATTGACAAACCAGGAACTCACCGCCCGGTATATAAGCGGGCTTCCGCATCTCCAGCAGTGGGGATATGAGTGAAGGATCTGATCGCGTTTTACCAGTTTTCCTTCGGCCTTGAGACGCTCCATGATTGCCTTGTCCGCGTCCTTGACAAAGAGGCCCTCGTAATCGGGCACCTCGGCGGTAAAGCGACATTCGGCGTCAATGGGGCAGATGGTGGGAACTCCGGTTCCCTTGAGCACCCGCGCATCGTCTTCGCCGAAACCGGGCGCGGTGTGTACAATTCCTGTGCCGTCTTCTGTAGAGACGAAGTCTCCCGGATAAATCCTGAAGGCGTTCTGCTCCGCGGCCTGAGCGAAATAGGGAAACAGGGGTTCGTATTCCAGACCTACAAGATCCGCGCCCTTTACCCGCATGAGGATTTTGCAGTCCCCTTCCACCGGCACGGCCCCGGCGGCCGCCTCCGCGTCCGGGGGCATCTTCGGGGGGTTTTTGTAATATGCCGGAAGCCGGGCCTCCGCCAGGATGTAGCGGTCTTCCCCGTCCTGGATCAGCACGTAGTCGATATCCGGCCCCACGGTGAGGGCAAGGTTCGACGGCAGAGTCCAGGGGGTGGTGGTCCAGGCCAGGAAGTAACTGTGATCATCCAGGTTGTCCAGCAGGTTTTTGTCGGGATGAGACGGGGGGGCTGCGGGGGAACCCCCGCCGAGGGGGGTGGCGGAAGACCCGCTTGCGGGGCCGGAGCCAGGGGGGAGACTTCCCCCCCTTTTAACCTTGAAACGGATCGTGATTGCGGGATCGTGAACATCTCTGTAGCCGCCCAGGTTGAGTTCGTGGGCGGAAAGCACCGTGGCGCAGCGGGGGCAGTAGGGCAGGATGTAGTAGCCTTCGTAGAGGAGGCCCTTCTCCCAGAGACTCTTCATCACCCACCAGATCGTCTCCATGTAGTCACTGTCCATGGTCTTGTAGTCGTTATCAAAATCCACCCAGCGGCCCAGACGGGTAATGACGGTCCTCCATTCCTTCACATAGCGGAGCACCGCGGAACGGCAGGCCTCGTTGAATTTGGCAATGCCATACGTTTCTATGTCCGTCTTTGAATTGAGGCCCAGCTCTTTTTCGATGAGTGTCTCGACGGGAAGACCGTGACAGTCCCAGCCGAAACGGCGTTCCACCTTCTTCCCCTTCATGGTCATGTAACGGGGAATGATGTCCTTGATGGTACTGGGGATAAAATGACCGAAGTGGGGTATGCCCGTGGCAAAGGGAGGGCCGTCGTAAAAGACGAACTCTTCCCTGCCCTCGCGCCGGGAAACTGATTTTTCAAAGATATGATTCTTCTCCCAAAAGGCGAGGATCTCCTCCTCAAGTTTGGGAAAACTGACCCTGGGGTCTACACTTTTATACACAGAATCCCTCCGAAGCGGCAGAACATCCGGCTATACTATGCCATAAACGCGGAAAATAGGGAATAGCGGAGAGGCGGGGCAAGATCTTATACTTTTATGTTCCGGGAAACCGCCGGGTTTTGGAGGAAATTGTTGCCGTGAAGTTTGGAAGAATTTTTAACCGTGAAGATTTTTTTAACCGCGAGGTCGAAGAAGTCGAAAAAGTTCCCCGGTTGGAAAAGCAGGGGGAAGAGGCTGTCCGGACAAGTTGTCGAGCCTGCCGGGGCAGCCGTATGAAGATAGCCGGGGTATGAACCCCGGCCTTCCAATCAACCCTGCCGTTTAATTACTCAACTTTATTTCACCGGTTCCTCCGTTCAGCTTATACCATCCATTGTATACACTGAATCTGCGGTTGGTCTCTCCCGCTTTACGGGCATTGATGTCTTCATAATTCCCAGAATCGCCATAGGAAAGACTACCGTAATAATCGGCCCTATCATTTCCATTTATGCTTTCCGCTTTAAGAAGAACACCCCTAAACCCATCACCATCTACACCGGTTGACAGGGAATATGCACCGTATTCAACAGAGGAACCACCATTCTTAATTGTATATGAGTTCCCGGCAAATTCCACAGTCCAACCACTGGAATAATTGATACGTGTAAGAGTTCTCCCGTTGAGGTCGTTTGTGCCCATGCTTGCCGGCAAGGGCACGTCAAGGAACAGGGCCGCGCCGTCGCCGCTAAAGGAGTAGCCCATCGACATGACACCGAACTCTTCGCCGACATAGTAATCAATATATTGGGAAACGTTTGAAAAACCCATTTCCTCAAGCAGCGCATTTAAAACATCTTGTCCGTATAGGTCTCTATACTCATCCATCATAGCTTGTATTCCGGCCCGGAACCCCGTTTCATTTACCACAGTCCATGTATATCCACTACCGGAATACCACTGGACTTCCGTCGGAGTATAGATTACGGTTGAATTTCCTTCGTTCACCGTATATGTGCCGGATCCGGCGTTCTTATAGGTGTATTTACCGCCTGTTAAAATGTAGTTCCCACTACCATCACGTTCTGCTTGCGATACGGTAAAGGTTCCACTGGACGTAGTGGTTGTGGAAAACACGACTTTAGTAGTCTGCTCAAAATATGTCTTTCCGCTCAACGCGACAGCCTTTGTTCCGGGGCTTTTTGCGCTGTTAAAATTATTTTTTGCGGTATTAAGGGCGTTATACGCGGCATCCTTGTCGCCTTGAGAGCTTCCCTCCGTAATACTATTCGCGTTGTTAATCGCCGTGTCTAACGCATTCCAGATCGCCGCGGAAACCCACTGGACAGAAGGTGACACATCGGATCCGTCGCCGTTGGCGCTGATTACTGCACCTTCCAGTACAGGGCTTGCCGCCGTGATTAATTCGGCCAATTCGGCCACGGTAAAGCCTGATGTTTTATTGCCGGGCGCTTTTGTATCATTAAAGACTGTACGCGCGGCGTTCAATGCGCCAAGCGCCGCGTTTACGTCCGCCTGAGTTGCCGCGGCGCTGTCCTTTACGGCTTTAGCGGCGTCAATCGCCGCGGTAAAGGCATCCATTACATCCTGGATAACCCAGTCCTTTCCGACGACTATGTCATTTCCGTCGGCGCTGACCGTTACGAGGGCCTTGTCCGCCTCCGCCGCGGTAATGCCGGCTTCAAGAGACGCCTTGTTTACGGCGGCCGGTTCGCTTTCGCTTATGCCGTTGTCGTCGCCGTTACCGTTGCTGGTACCATTGCCGTTGTCGTTGTCATTGCCCAGCGAGGTGGGGCAAGCCGTCAAGACAAGGGCGAACACCAGCATAAAAACGGCCAGGAACAAAATCGTATTCCTTTTCATAGAAAACTCCCGACAAACACTGTTTGTCTTACTTTTATGAACACCCCAGGGATGTTCTCTTTTACACGCCTTCCGGGCTGCAAAATACCACTTGAAAGGAAAAGCGCCTGTTTGCTTTGACGGGGTAAAAACAGGGATGGGGACAGGGCACAAAAAAAGACACCCCTGCGCGCGCAGGGCGCGCACGGGTGTCTTTTTTCCCCACGGTAATACCGTTGAGTTAAGGCATAATTCTTTGTATTATAAGGAGTTACGTGGGGGGGGGGGGGGGGGATGTAAGTTTGGTTTTATACAGGTTTCCCCGCGCTCCAAAAAGGCGGCTTATAGAGGGGTATCCGGCTGTACTGTCAAACCATACATTCATATTGAAAATAATATACTCCGCTTTGTCTTTTCTGTCAAGCAACCGGCAAACGATTTTTTTAAGGGGGAATTCTCCATTTAAAATAACCACCCGGTTTACCCGGCAACTACTCGAACCGGCAACCACTCGAACGAAAGAGGAAGAGATTACCACAAAAAGTCGAAGAAGTCGAAGAAGTTTTTTAAGAGAAAACGCTCTTTTCCCTTTACTTCTTTGACTTTTTCGACGTAGTGGTCAAAAATTCTTCTTTCCGGTAAACAAAGGAGAGATTTCAGGGTACATTGCGGAATATCGAAGCAAACGTTCGTGTCTGTTCCTGGTTAAATGGAGAATTCCTGCCTATGCGCCGTGTACCCTTGACACTTTTGCGTTACCTCAGTTTACCAAGTCCTCATACGCTACCGTATAAGAAGATAGAAGCGCCCCATCGGCATCGAACATACTGACGTCATTTCCCTCACGTTCAAGCAGATAGTCGGTTGTTTCGCCGGTGATTTCCGTCACCTTCACAGAGAGTGTGCCATCCTCATTTTTGACTGCCGCGAGGCGGTTCCCGTTTCCATCGGTTTGTTCAAATGAGCCGCCTGACGCAATAACGTTGTTGCCGGTCCAGAACTCAATAGTATTGAAAATAAATACATCGGCGAAAATACAAATTGGATAGACAATCGGCATCCCAACTATCCAGTTCACTACCGCCCCGATCCACTTCCCGCCGAGGTTGCCAATAAAAGGATGCGCCTTATTGAACAGCGCATATTGACCGGCACAGCCGCTCAAACTCATTCCCCCAATAAATGCCACGAGAACCATACTCAGAATCCGTTTCCTGATACTCATACAAATACTCCCAGTTAAAGATAGGTGTTACATACATAACTTTTTAAGTATAGCATATAAAATCAAAGCGTGTCTACAGGTACGGGGAATTTTTTAAAATTTTTGGGGCACATGGCACATAACGTTCCGGCTGTATGGATGCTGCATACGCGGCAATCAGAAAGTTTTGGCGGCCCGGATAAGGGCTTTGCGAAGCATTACTTCCGCAGGAAGTAAGACCAGGGCCGGCAAAATGTGGCAGTATTTTTTGATTTTTATTGAGTCTTTGCATTTTCTTTATTTTTAAATATTTTGATTGTATCGTCAACCCAATCCAAGCAATTTTTTGCAATCCTTACACTATTTTCATATTCTTCTTTTGTAATTTCGTCATATTCACCAGGATACCTTGTTTGAACAGCATAATTTGTTAAATCCATTGCGTTCTTAACATTGTCAGGAATTTCAATATGTTTTTCAATATATTACTTCCCCCTCTTCTTTTATTGTTTTATAAATATACCCAACTACATTATTCAATTCAATGTATTTATTATAATCCACTGAGATCAAATCAATTGGAATACTAATTTTATTCTCAAAAAAAGCCCTGTAGAGAATATTATTTATTTCCCGCCCGTTTTTCAAATTCTTTTTTATTATTAGTAAATCAATATCACTTTTTTCAGTATTATCTCCTCTGGCATAAGAACCAAAAAGTATAATTTGATCCGGCGATGCCAGCGAGACTATCATGGGGATAATTTTATCAATAAAAGGCACATTTCCATTCATATTTTTATAGTATATAGATATTTTACATCCTGTCAACTCATATTTTAACCAATTTTTTCCATTTTTGCAAATGGTGTCTATTCAAATATCAGCAGACATAATTATGCGG
This sequence comes from Treponema sp., assembly GCA_031265435.1. Lineage (GTDB taxonomy): Bacteria > Spirochaetota > Spirochaetia > Treponematales > Breznakiellaceae > JAIRNJ01. The sequence continues at coordinate 7,980 of JAISCR010000095.1, read as the reverse complement.
AACGTTATAGAATTATTACAGAGGTTGATAATTCACAAGCAGAAGAAATAATAACTAAAATTGCAGAACCATATCATTCAAATACTTCCGAATAGCCTGACTTGTCGAAACCCATCCTGAATTGGGGGAGCCATGCGACGCCGGTCTCCACCAGCACGTCCCCGGCAAAGCGGTAGCGTACCGGATCCATATCCATCACCCTGTCCAGCATGTCCCGTCTCTGGTTGATAAAATTCATCGTCAAGAAGAGTCTGGTTTCTTCGGATTTTCCCGCGGGGATGTGGAGTACGTTTTTTTCCATGCCGTCGGCCCAGAAGCGGCCGTCGCCGAAAAGGGCGTACTCAAAGGAGGAAAGGTCTACCGGGAAAAAGTTGGGATTGTCGATCTTGAGGTTCACCCGGAAACGGGTATTGATAAGTTCAGCCTGCAGCACGGCAATCCTGGTAATGGTAAATTCCGGCTCCCGGATTCTGGGGAAAGAGGCAAGCTCCACGGCCTCTCCTTCGGCGTCCTTTCCTTCAGGATGACGGTAGGAAAGTTTCAGCCGGAATTCCGCCGTATACTCGGTCAACTCAACCGAATCCCAGCCGGGGAAACGGGAAAGGTCAACATCAAGCCGCAAAGGGGTTTCGGAACTCCCCGCCGCGGGGCACTCAAATGAAGCCTCTCCGGCGGGCCGGTCTTCTTCCAGGAAAAGGGCCGCGGCTTCTTCAACAGAAGCCTTCTTCTCTTTCGGCCCCTTGCCGTCAAGCAGTATTTCCCAGGCCGGGATCTCCGCGGTCAGGCCGCGGGAACCGGGATTTTCCAGGCTAAGGGTATAAAAAAGTGAAACCCGGAAGGTACTGGCGGCTTCAATACGATCGAATTTCAGCCTTGCAAGGGGCGCCGCTTCGGGAAGCGCCGCTTCTTCAACTTTTGGGGGAGGGCTTTCCGGCGGCTTCGGAGGGCTCTTGCAGGAGAGTATCGACAACATGAGGAAAAACAGACTGAATGTGCCGGCAATCCTGGACATTTTTCATAATATCGGCATTTCAGAATGAATAGTAGAGAGCCTTGAAACTTCGGTTTAAAGAATTTTTTGTCCGCAAATGTTATTGAGAGAAAAAGAAAAAACCGTTATGATGATTCCGGAGGTACTAGATGCGCACTACAATTCCTTCCCGCCGGGAAACAAAAAAAGAAGATACCTGGGATCTTTCAAAACTCTTCCCCGATGACGCTTCCTGGTACTCCGCCCTGAAAGAATACGAAACGCTGACGGAAAAGATTCCCGGTTTCCGGGGGACTCTGGGTAAAAGCGCCGAAAGTCTTGCCGCTTATCTGGAATTTGCCCGCGACTTCGGTATTCTTGAGGAAAAACTCGCCTACTACAGCGATCTAAGGCAGACTGAGGATGAGGGGGACAGCGCCGCCCGTACCATGACGGGGAAATTCACCATGGCGGCGGCCAGGGCCCAGACGGCAGGCGCGTGGGCGGCCCCGGAGATCCAGGCTATTCCCGATGAAGTCATGAATGCGTATCTCAATCCTCCCCGGCCTCTCGGCCCTGAAGATTCAGGTGAACGGGAAACGAAGATTCCCGCCGAATACCTTATCTACCTGAAACGCCTGCTCCGCTACAAGCCTCACATTCTGGGGGAAAAAGAGGAGCGGATCATCGCTCTTCATGCCGAAGGAGAGGGGGTTTCCAATGAAGCCTTCTCCGTGCTCACCAACGTGGACATGAATTTCGGAACCCTGGATACCCCCGACGGCCCAAAACCGCTCTCCCAGTCTACCTGGGAGGTTTTTATGGAGTCCCAGGATCGTTCCCTCCGCAGGGATGCCTATACCAGGTTTTACAGTGTCTTTGAAGCCCACCGGCACACTCTGGCCTCTCTCTATTCGTCTTCCGTCAAACAGGACGCGATCCGGGCCAGAACGAGGAATTACCCTTCGGCCAGGGCCGCCGCCCTCTTCCATGATAATGTGGGTGAGGAAGTCTACGACAACCTCATCTCTTCGATAAGCGCCAACCTTGAGCCCCTACACCGTTACTATGCTCTGCGGCGGAAGAAACTGGCCGTGCCGGAACTGAGACACTACGATGTCTATGCCCCCCTCACGGTAAAACAGATTCAGAAGACAAGCTGGGAGGAAGCGGTAAACATGGTTTCGGAGGCTCTCTCCCCTCTGGGGAGCGAATATGTCGACACCCTCCGCTCGGGGCTCCTGGGCCGCTGGGCGGACCGCTATGAGAACAAGGGCAAACGTTCGGGGGCCTTTTCGGCAGGCTCCTACACAGGAGAGCCTTACATCCTCATGAACTACAAGGAAGACTCACTAAGGGATGTGTTTACCATGGCCCATGAAGGCGGCCACTCCATGCATTCCTGGTACTCGGCGCGGAGCAACCCCTTTATGCACTACGGCTACACGATCTTCGAGGCTGAAGTCGCCAGCACCTTCAACGAAGAGCTGCTCTTCCGTCATCTTTTGAAATCATGCGGTTCGCAGAAACCGAGTTCGCAGGAACTCCGCGCCTGGCTGGTGAACAAGAGGGCCGACGACCTCCTGGCTACCCTGTACCGGCAGACCATGTTTGCCGAATACGAAAAAATAACGCATCAGCTTGAAGAGGCGGGTGAACCGCTCACGGTGGATGTACTCCGCGGCGAATACCGCACACTGCTGGAAAAGTATTTCGGCTCCGGGATGGTGTTTGAAGAAAACAGCGACCTCGAAGGTCTCCGCATCCCCCATTTTTACCGGGCCTTCTATGTGTACAAGTACTCCACAGGGGTTTCCGCGGCCCTGGCTCTGGCGGAACGGGTACTTTCCGGCGGGCAGCGGGAAAGGGAGGACTACTTTGCCTTCCTCAAGAGCGGCGGTTCCCGCTTTCCCATCGATTCCCTCAAGGTGGCCGGCGTAGACATGTCCTCCCCCGAGCCTGTGGAAGCCGCCTGCCGTGTCTTCTCCTCAATCGTGGATGAACTGGAAAGTCTGCTCTGAGAAAGAGGAAGAGATTACCACAAAAAGTCAAAGAAGTTTTTTAAGAGAAACCGCTCTTTTCCCTTTACTTTTTTGACTTTTTCGACCTGTTGCTGTCTTTCCGCATCCGGCTCTAGACCAGGAAGCGCAAATTCACTATTATATGTGAAGCTTTTTTAAAGAAAAGGATTCTTACCATGATACGAGGCGGAGATATTGTAAAGGGAAGCTGCCTGCTCCAGAAGGGCCAGCCTTACCTGGTGGTTGAAAGGGAATTCCACAACCCGGGCAAGGGCACCGCGATCGCGCGCATCAAGATGAAGAGTATCAAGGATGGTTCCGTGCTGACATTGACCATCCCCACCCAGCAGGAAATAGAGGACGCCCAGGTAGATGTAAAGCCCTGCCAGTATCAGTACGCGGATCAGGACTACTTTCATTTTATGGACAATGAATCCTATGAACAGTACGAAGTTCCCATAGCGGAAAACGAAGAAAAAAAATACTACCTCCAGGACGCGGGTTCCTACGATCTTACCATCTGGGAAGGCAAGGTAATCGATATCAAGATTCCCTACAAGGTGGTCTTTACCGTTGCGGAGTCGGAAAACTACGTGAAGGGCGATACCGTCTCGGGGGCGACAAAGCCTGTAACTACCGAAACGGGACTTACCGTCCGGGTTCCCCTCTTTATCAAGCAGGGTGAAAAGATTCTTGTAAACACCGAAACCAACGAATACGTCGAACGAGTCAATAGTTAGACAATACTGTAACAAAACCGTTCTCTTTAAATTCCGCGGGATGGAGTTTAACTTTGCGCTGTCCCGGGAACTTTTTTCCTCGGCGGAAATCGACACGGGTACAGCGTTACTGTTAAAGGTTTTTTCCGAAGAACTGGACAAGGGTCTGCTGCGGGAACTGCAAAACCGCACAGGCCCGCTGCACATTCTGGACGCCGGTTCAGGCTGCGGCGTTATCGGCATCTGCGCGGCCAGGGCTCTTGAGGGTATCGATGTCCGCACGATCAGTACCGACAGGGATGAACTTGCCGGAATCTTTACCGGATACAATGCCCGGCAGAACGGGCTGGAGCCTGAAAAATTCAGTACACACACATCAACCCTGTTTAACGGAGACCCTGCCCGCGACCTCATCCTGAGCAACATACCCGCAAAAGCGGGAAAGCCGGTTCTGGAAGATTTTATACGCTGCGCCTGCCCCCATTCCGAAGCCCTGGCCTTTATCGTGGCGGTCAAGCCGCTTGCGGATTTTACCCGCGGTACCATTGCCGCCGCCGGGGCGGAAATCCTGCGGGAAACCGCGGGGAGAGGACATACGGTTTTTGTGTTCAGGAAAGGAAGAGCGGCCTCCGTACCCGGCGGAGGGTTACGGCAGAACCGTTTCGCGGAGGACAGGGCCGGCGGTAACACTGCCGGCGAAGAAGAAGCGTTTCCCGGGGTCTACCGCAGACAGAGGCTTGAAACGGAACTGGAAGGCTGCGCCCTGGGTATGGACACCTTTCACGGCGCTCCCGGCTTCGATGATCCGGGGGAAGCGGTACTGGCGGCGGTAAAACTAAGCCGCAGACTGGGCCTCAATACGGCGCCCGGAGGGGAAGCAGGCCTTAAAAATTCAAGTGAAGCATCCTCAACCGGAATGTTTCACTCGAACAGGCTTTTCCACGAAACGGAGCAGGGCTGCTATCCTCTCTGGTTCTACAAAACCTCATGCCCGGAAAAAACGCGGAACGGGAAAGCGATCCTTTCCGGCAGGAACATCCTCGCGCTGAAAGCGGCGGAATACAACCTCAAGGATACCGTCAACACGGTCCTCGTCCCCGCGGCGGATCTTGCCTCGGCCAAAGACGCGCTCCTCGGGGAAGGCCCCTACAGTTTCATCGCCGCCCTTCCGGAAAATATGATCAGGGAAAGCATCCCTTTGCACTGGGAAGCCCTGACAGTACTGCTGCACGCGCGGGGGGTTTTCCTTATATCGCTCCCCTCCTTTCTTGCGGAACAGTTTGACCGGGCCAAAATTTCGGGCTTTACCCGCCTTGGAAACCTGCGCCGCGAAGGGTTCCGGGCCCTCGCCTACAGAAAAGCCTGACACGTGAGCTTGTTTCAAAACCCGGTTGGTTTTTCACAAGCGCTTGTTCCCAAAACTGATATTTGGAACAGCCTCACTTTAGGCCCAATTTGCTTCTTTCCACCGCCCTGGTCAATTGCTTGAGCAGTTCCTGATGCTCCATGTCTACAAAGAGGGCCATGACCGTATCCTGAAGTGGATATTTTTTTAGCACCTCCCCGTCGGCAATGTAGCGGACGTATGTACAGGTCTGCCCCCTGACTTCAAGCTCTTCAAGATACCAGAGTCCCAGGGGACGGCGTACCGTACCGTCTTCCGAGATATAGGTTTCGGCCCTGTTCAGGGGGGCAAACTCAATGAGGAGCTTCTTCGGCGTGTCGATTGGGGTTTGGGCAAAAAGGGTATAAACCGAATCGTAGTAGATCCCCACGAGCCCCACGGAAAGATGCATCTTAAAAACAGTGCCGTCCGGCCGCCTCTCTATCCAGTTTTCCTTGAGCCGCTTGAAGTGCTTCGGGTAGTCTTCCCAGGCAAAGAGTAAAGACCGTACCGTTTCAAGCTTCTCCGGGATGACCGTGTGTACATCGGCCTTCATTCCAATCCAGACGGCATAAGGCGGATCATTGATCAACACAATGGAAGAGGAGACGGGCTGGGGCTTGTTGAGCAGCCTTTCCGGATCGGCGCCCTTCGGTATACCCGGTTCCTGGGCGGGGAGAAGAGAAACAAAGAGAAGAAAAGCGCCAGGAAAAAACACGGCTGCCGGATTCTTCATTATATCAAGATATAAAATGATCATGAAAAGTACAATGTCCCTCTGTCCCTCAAAGTAACCGGTCTTTGTAAATTCCGCTTGAATTTTACGGAAGGATTTCCTATTATTTAAGTAGGAAAAATACTAATGAAGATTTCGACAAAAGGCCGTTATTCCCTGGAGGCCCTGCTCTACCTGGCCCTCCTTGGGAAGGGAAAATATGCCAGCACCCGGGAGATAGCCGGGCAGACCGGCGTGTCCGAAGGTTATCTGGAACAGCTCTTTATACCCCTGCGGAAGAAAAAGATCATCCGGGGGATACGGGGCCCCGCGGGAGGCTACCTTCCCGGAAAAGATCCGGCAAAGATAAAGGTGGGGGATATTTTGCGGGCCGTGGAAGGGAGCCTTGAACCGGTGGAGTGTGTCAGATTGAGAACCTGTCCCGCGGAAAAAACCTGTCTCTCCCGCCATACCTGGACGGAACTCTACACGGCGATCAGGGACTGTGTTGATTCTATCAGCCTGCAGGATCTCTGTACGATGTATGAATCCGACGGTTCAGGATCTTACGCTATATGAAGATCTCCACCAGAGGCCGCTACGGGGTACGGCTTCTCATCGACCTTGCCGAACATGCCGGCACGGATCATGTCTCCCTGGCCAGCGTTGCGGAACGGCAGCGCATCTCGATTCGGTATCTGGAACAGGTTGCGGTGATCCTGAGGCGGGCCGGCTTTATCCGTTCGGTAAAGGGGGCCTCCGGGGGCTATGCCCTGGCGAAGAGGCCGGAAGATATTGTCATCGGGGACGTGCTGCGGATTCTGGAAGGCGACATGCTCGTGGTCGATCCCCTCCTGCCGGGACAGAAGGAAACGAAATTCCAGAAGAGTCTCCGCCTTTCAGTCTACAACCGCCTGAACGACCGTATTGCCGCCGTCATCGACCGCAAGACCCTCTCTTCCCTGGCAGGCACCGTAGACCCGGATGAGTCCTACATGTACTTTATCTAAAGTCTGTCTATAATGTAGACACATTATAGACAGACTACCTTAAGAACCGCATTTGCGTATGCAAATGCAAGGTCTGTCCATAAAGTAACCGACTTTATGGACAGACACCTAATACCTGTTGTCAAAAATCCGTGTAGACTTCTTTTCGCTCCGGGGAAGTTCGCCGATGCTTACCGCTATGGGGTGGGGGGTGAGCCCTATCTTTTCCTTGAAGGCCGCTTCCACTGTCTTTTCCAGATTCCTGCGTTCCCGGTCGTCCTCAAGGGACGTTTCAAAGTAGAGCTGCACAATATCCCTGCCGTTGAGATGATCGATCTGGATCTGGTATTCGCTGCTTACATCGGCAATTGAAGAGAGCAATTCGTCAATGCGGCCGGGGAAGATCATGGTGCCTTTTACCTTGATCATGTCGTCGCTGCGGCCGATGATCGTATCGATCCTGGGGAAGGGGCTGCCGCAGGGGCATGAACCGCCTATCTCCCGGGTAAGATCGTGTGTCCTGTAGCGGACGAGCGGCGCCCCCTCCTTCTGCAGGGTGGTGATCACAATCTCGCCGATTTCACCGGGCTCCGCCTGTTTGCCGGTTTTGGGGTTTATTATTTCGTAGTAGAGGTAATCGGTCCACATGTGCATGCCGCCCTGCTTCCGGCAGTTAATGCCGATGCCGGGGCCGTATATCTCCGTAAGGCCGTATATGTCGTAGAGTTCCACCCCCAATTCACCGGCTATCCGCCTGCGCATCTTCTCTCCCCAGCGTTCCGAACCGATGAGGCTTTTTTTTAAGTGTATCCTGTCTTTGATTCCCCGCTTTCTGATCTCCTCCGCCAGAAGCAGGGCATAGGATGAAGTGGCACAGAGCACCGTGGATTTGAGGTCTTCCATCATCTTGAGCTGCTTGTCGGTGTTTCCCGGCCCCATGGGAATCGCCATGGCGCCCAGAAGTTCCGCTCCAAGCTGAAAGCCGATGCCCGCCGTCCAAAGCCCGTAACCGGGAGTAATGTGAACCCTGTCCGATGTGGTAACGCCTGCCATCTGGTAACAGCGGGCGAACATCACGGCCCAATCCCGCACATCCTTTTGGGTGTAGGGGATGATCACCGGCGTCCCCGTGGTGCCGGAAGATGAATGTATGCGGACAATTTCCCTTTCGTCCACCGCGCA
>JAISCR010000188.1 GCA_031265435.1 Treponema sp. | reverse complement strand
CCCTTTACCGCGCCGGCGGTAAGGCCCCGGATAAATTGTTTGCTGGCCGTTAAATACAGGGCGATAACCGGAATGGCCGAAAGGGTCAGGACGGCAAGCACCTTGGACCAGTCGGTCTGATACTGGCCGAAAAGCCGGGTTACTCCCTGAAAAAATAACTACCGGGGCGGTTTCAAAACACGTCCGTATTTTGAAACCGGCGCTCCTTATGATCGCCGCCAATTCTAACAGTATTTACACCGATGGTCAAGTAAAATAATTCGCTACTAAAAAGGTGACTGTTCCCCTTAAAACAGCCCAGTATCAGACACCGGCTCTTTACAGATAGAGCCCAACACCGACGCTCAAATAGAAGGCTGTCGATTTGGGATACTCGGGCGTGTCGATAAACGACCAGGAATATTCGGCGCCCGAATTGGGTTTTCCGTCAATATTGGTGTAGAAAGAGTAGACAAGCCCTACATTTCCGAAGATCCGCAGAGGCACCGGCAGGCTTTCCAGGGTATGATCCGCGCCGATCTGGAAGATGTGCTGCCAGCGGTAGGCTCCGTCCCTGAGAAAGAATTTTTTCAACTCCGGTTTATTGCTCCGGTTGTCTCCGTCGGCGTCCAGCTCGGAAAACCAGGAACTCCCGTCCACCTGACCGGAACCGTGTTCCGCTCCGTGGCGGACCATCTGGTACTGGAAATGAGCGCTGGTGTTTACCGCAGGCATTGCCTCTACACGAAAGAGAAGTTCATCGGAATTGGGGTTGAGGTAGTACCCCAGGGGTGTACCCATACTGCTGTACTTGCTCTCCATCGGCATGGGCTCATTCTCGTAACCCGGATTGTACCAGGGGACAAAGAGACGATGATGGGTATAGGTATAGGGTTCAATCTTTGTGTATAAGAGGGAAACCGAAGCAAAGGGCAGCCACGGGATAACGATTTTACTTCCCGCCTGCAAGGCAAAGGTTTGGCGGTCATATTTAAATATATCCGTTAACAAACCGGGATCTATGTCATCGCCAAAAAAGGAAAACCAGAAGCTTCCGATTCCGGGGCTCTGGAACCTGAGATTTGCAAAGATTCCCATGTTATCGAAATCCCCGATGCTGTCCTGGTAGAGAAAGTTATTTTTTACCGGGAAAATATAACCCGGTTCAAAACGTTTGGCATAGACAACATTGGTACCGATACCGGCATGGAAGAAGTTGCGGAAGTTGTACTCTACCATTTCCATGGAAAAGAGATTCTGCGAAGCCCAGGCGGAGATCTTTAGATCATCCCGGAAATCGTACTCCAGCGCTCCTGTTATGGCGGAGGCGCTGAACCAGTAGACCGGATTGAAGCTTGTTTCGATTGCCACAAAAGGCTGGGCCGTACCGTTAAAAACAATGCTGCGGCCTTCCGCCATGGAGGCCCATTCCCGGCGCATTCTGCCGAAACGCCATGTGAGTACATCGGAGAAGAAGCCTCCGGACATTTCACCCAGGAAATGGGGGGCTATGGAAAATTTATCGGGCCAGGGCTGAAAGCCGCCGGCGTCAATTTCGGCGGGGAAGAAAACGGCGCCGTCCCAGTATTTGCGGTATGTATAGGGGATGTACGCGTCAGGTTCGTCCCAGATTTTCATCTTCCGGTTGAAGTGCCCCTTGACAGGATCGTCGGTAAAGCCTTCATAAAAGGTGTTGTAGTCTTCTCCCAAAAGCCGCCGGGGAGCCAGGGTGAGGTGTCCCACAAAAATAAAACCGTAGGAAAAAGATTTCCCCACGTCTCCTGTTGTATAAACGGTAATAAGATTGTCGGTAGCTACGGCATTATCCCTGTCACCCGAATAAACGGCGCTTGCCAGGGAAAAACGTCCGCCGGCGCCTATATCCGTATTCCACGGAATATTCAAAGGACTTACCAGCCGGTCAATCGTATAGGCGCCCTTCTGCCAGTCAAGGCCTTCTTCGGAACGAGAGTACTTCTTCCTGGTATTTTCGAGAATTTGCCTTTCCGTATCGCTTAAAAGATCCGGATCTGACGCAGTAATACTGTCAATCGCGGCAAGAACCTGGTTGCGGGTATAGGGCTTTGCCCCCGGCATGGGGAGGAGAAGCCCCCGGATTTGGGCATTTTCAAGAATTCCATAGACAGGATCTTCCAGTGGAACTGAAACATGGGACTGGGCGTACAGGCGCGTGTTCAGGACAAGAACCGTAAAAACCATGATTATTCGAAAAACAAAGGCATGTGTTCTGTTGATACTCAATTAAATCCTCCGCCGTGTGCGGCACTGCCGCTTCCTTTAGGTTATTGACATGAAGCCCGATCTTTTTGATACTACTTAAAAAAATGAGGAAATGCAATATACTTGTCTTTTTGTCCCTATTTTATACAGCATTACTCGGCGCCCTGCCTGCCCAGAAGCTTGTCTATCCGGGGGAATGGCCCTACGAGGCCCTTAAAACCCTCTCCATGGAACAGCATACCCTGTTTTTTTCAAGCTATGCCCTTTCCGTTGCCCAGTTCCGGGCCATGCTGGCAGACCTTGATGAGGAAGCCTTTTCGGAAAGCGGCAGGGAGCTTTACGAAAAACTCCGCTCCTGGCTTGAAGGGCCTTCCCTGGTGTCCTTTGAATACGGGCCTCTGTCCATTGACGGCTGGCCGGCCATTCAGACTGAATTCTATGTCCGTAGCAACAAAAACATCGACTGGATCACCACAAACCGGGATCGTAATCCTTTCATTGTCATTCCCGTAGGCATATCGGTTTCCCCCTGGGTAACACTGGAACTGGATTTTGAAGCCGCCCAGAACTATAATACGATTTATAAAGATGATAACTACACCAACTTCCCTCTGCCGGATACCAACTACAATATGCCCCGCCGGGCATACCTTGCCCTCGGCTATCCTTTTACGGAAAAGATCGGCATCCAGTTCAGGATGGGAATCGGGGAGGAATTTTACGGTGATACCCATACGGGAAGCATCATCCTTTCGGATTATATGAAGGATATCACTTACGGAAAGTTCAGTCTCTACTCCCCTGTCATCGCCTGGACTTCCAATATAATGCAAATTTCCGTGGACAAGTACTTTTACTACCATACGCTGGAGGCCAGGCTGCTGCGGCGTTTTACCATCTCCTATCTTGAAGGCCTCCTGGTAAACGCTCCCCTGGAACTCCGTTTCCTCAATCCGGTGATGATCTATCACAGTCTTGCCGCGTATTCGGAATACGGGGAGTACAACCGCGGCGACCCGGATCAGTTTATTGATGATGAAGATTCCCGTGTGGCAAGTTTTTTTGCGGCCAAGGCCGAATTTGAACCGGTGAGCAATATCCGTCTCTACGCGCTCTGGGCTCTGAATGAACTGCAGACCCCCCAGGAGAGAAAGGATGATCCTGAAGTGCTCCGCGCGGACAGCATGGGTTTTCAGCTCGGTACGGAATTCCAGTTTCCCTTTGCCGGCGGATACTGGCTCCTCGGCGCCGAAGGAGTTTACAATTCACCCTTCTTCTATGTTTCCAAAGACAGCCGCTGGTCTTTCTATAAACCCGGAACCGCGAAAAGCGGCCCGATCCGTAACTGGATGGGAAGTCCCTTCGGCCCCGACTCCGCGGCCGCCGCCCTCTGGGGAGGCTACAAAACCACTTCATGGTCGCTTACAGGCAACTTTCTGTTCAGCGCCGGCGGAGAGCGTTCGGGGCTGGATATTTTTGATACCGACACCTACCATCCCTGGCGTACCAAAAACCATGATGAGGTGTCTCTCTTCAGTCCCACGGGGATTGTGTACTACACATGGCAGCCGAGCCTGAAGGCAGCATGGTCTCCCAGGGACTGGATCAGCCTTCAGTTGATGCTGGGGTATTCGGTGGTGCAGAACTATGCCCACCGGCAGGACAGGCTGGAACACGGTTTTGAGGGAAGCCTGTCGGTGAGGATTGCCCCGAACATCATTCATGCCCGTTACGGAAAGGAAGAGGGCCTCAAGGTCCGGAGATAAACATGACAGTAATTATGCGGAAACACGCGCTGTTTTTTTTGCTTGTAACAATCGGGGGGAATCTTTATTCGCTTCCCGCCCAGAAGATCCTCGGGAGCGGAGACCCGGTTTACGATGCCCTGACTTCCCTCAGCATGGAAGAGGCAAAGGTCTTTGGCGACGGTTCCCTTATTACCGTGGAACAGGCCCGTCAGATTCTTGAGGTTCTTGACAGAGACGGTCTTTCCGCTCAGGGCCGCGCACTCTACGACAGTACCCTTGGGTACCTGGACGGGGACGGTTCCTTTTCCCTCAAAAACGATGTTTTAAGTTTTGCCGTTGATCCGGCCCTTCAGCCCGAGATCTACTACAAAACCAATGAGGCACTGCCCTGGATCTACGACCGTTACGAACGGGAGCCCTTTATCAGTCTGCCGGTACGTTTCGGCCTTGCCTCTTATGTCGCGCTGGAAACGGATGTGTACTTTGGCGAAAACCGTATGCTTTCCAATGCCCATGACAACTACTTCAACTTTCCCATGGACAAGATGATTGACGGTGTTCAGCCCATAGACACCAACATGCCCAAGTTTGCCTATATCAGCGCGGGTTTCCCTTTCAGCAAAAAATTCGGCGTCAACTTCAGGCTGGGACTGGGGGATAACCGGGCCGGCCGCACGGAAACGGGGAGCGTCATCCTTTCGGATACCATGAAGGGTACGAGTTTTGCCGCCCTCAATTTCTATTCTCCCTGGATTGCCTACTCCGCGGAAGTCCTGCAGCTTGAAGTGCTGAAGTATCTCTATCTCCATCATTTTCAAATTCAAATACTTAACAGGGTTAATGTTTCCCTTATTGAAGGGGTAATGGTAAACGCCCCGCTTGAACTGCGCTACTTTAATCCCGCCGCTATCTATCACGGCTTTACCGCGTGGGAAAGCTACGACGCTTACAACGCGCAGATTGAAGGTTCCAATGACAACTACGATGAGCGTAATTCCCGAATCGGTTCCCTGTTGGGGCTTTACTTTGACGTCCGGCCCTGGAAGCACGGCAGGTTCTACGGTCTTTATGCCATGAATCAGTTCGAGATACCCAGCGAACGTGAAAACAGCGATTCTACGGTTCCCGACGGGATGGCTTTTCAGGCAGGGTATGAGGGGAAACTTCCGCTGGGATCGGGCTACCTCAGCTTCGGCCTTGAGGGGATCTATACGTATCCCTATATGTACATCCTTCAGGGCCGCGGCTGGTCTTACTACCGGGAATCCCTGGAGGTGAGTAACCCGCCGGTACGGGAATGGGTTGGTTCCCCCTTCGGGCCCGACAGCATCGCCGGTACAATCTGGGGAGGCTATGAAACGGAACTGTGGTTCGTAAAGCTTTCCTACCTCTGTCTTGCCCAGGGGGAAAATTCCAGCCCCTCGATCTTTGAACTGCCGGGAAACGAATTCTATTCCAACAGCAGGGAAGAGATGGAGAAGACAAGCCCTTCGGGAACGGCGGCGATCAGCCACAGAATCACTGTCGAAGGCTCCTGGACTCCCGAAAAATGGCTCAGGGTGTATATCAGGCCCGCGTTTCAGGCGGTACAGAACTATGCTCACGAGGACGGCAGGCTGGAACAGGGCTTTGAGCTGAGCCTGGGAGCCTGTTTCAAACCCATGTATCTTGTCAAAAAACGGTGACAGCCGCCGAATTTTCTGCTATGCTTTTCCCATGAGGAATTTACTCAGGGCGGGCATTGCTGTTTTTGGGCTGCTCTCCGCGGCGGCTTTTCTGCTTTCTTTTTCAATAGCCCGCAATCTCTACATCCGCTCTTCGCCCGAGCCTCTCCTGAGTTACCATTTTTCACTTTACCTTCCCGACAACCGGAATTCTTTTTTTACCGGCATCATTGCCGGAGCCGAAAGGGCGGCGGCTGAATTTAACGCGGTCATTTCGGTTCATTCCATCGCTCCTGAAAAACATGAGCTTGAAATGGCTCTCTATACCGGCATAGACGGAGCCGTTGTATGCCCCTATATTGACGATGATCTCGCACGGCGTCAGTTGGACAGACTCGGCAGCCGTCAGATTCCGACGGTGATCATCAGTCATAATGTTCCCAACGATCAGCCCTGGCCCTTTATCGGAAGCAATAATTTTGACGCGGGAAGGAGGCTCGGCCTTGCAGCCGCAAGAATAAACGAAGAGCCCGTAGGCCTTGCCATCGTGTACAGCGACAAGTCGCCGGGAATATACGGCGAACGGGAACTGGTGGAGATGGGGATAAATTCGGCGCTGGGCGACAGACTCGTTTCCCCGATTGCCGGGTTCAAAACCAATCTCAATCCTCTGGACGCCGAGGTTCTGCTTGCGCAGCTTTTCCGCGGCGACAATTTCAATACGATCATCTTTACCGACGCCAATGATACTGTTGCCGCGGCGCAGGCGCTTGTGGATATGAACCTGGTAGGCCGTGTTCAAATTATCGGTTTCGGCGGGGATCCCGGGGTGCAGGAATATATCCGCAAGGGCGTTATCGCGTGCAGTATGGTTATCGATCCTGAGCGCATAGGTTATGAGGCCGTCAGGTCTCTGGCCTCGCTGCGTCTTACCGGCTATACCTCGACATCCATTGATACGGGTATTGAGATCATCAACGCGGCGAATCTGCGCTGACGGATGGGGCATACGTGTTAAAGCCGCCGCAGTGGTTAAAAAAACGGTTTCCGCGTTCTTTCAGGCTGCAGATGCTCCTCAGTATTCTCGGAACTTTTTTGATTTTTGCTTTTTCCACAGGCTATATTTTGTTATCCGCCAAAAATTTGCAGGACAGGTCCGATACCATCTTTGAACAGGAACGCTTCATCAAATCCGTTCAGGAAGATTTGAACCGGTATCAGGGTTCCCTTCTGGAGTATCTTTCGACACGTTCCTCCAACGCTCTTGCCAGGATTCTCATCGAAGCCCAAACGCTGCGGGGAAAAATTCCCGCGTATATTTCCATTACAACCAATGCCGTGGAACTGAGGGAGAGGGAACTCTACTCGCTTATCCGCGCGTATCTTAACCTTGCGGATACCGCCATGGAGGAAAAACGCGGCAGAAACATTGCGGCCTATACACGCATCTATGACGAAATGGCAGGGCTGCTTGAGTATATCAACCGGGAAATAGAAGCCGTCAGTACCGGGCATTTCCGCAGCCAGATGGATGCCTATGGACTTTTTATTGCCCAGGCGGGGGATCTCCAGCTCTGGAATCTTTTGTTTATTATTTTTATCTACCTTTTTGCGATTCTGATTCTCCTCTATTCGATGGGACAGATTACCGATCCCATGACCCGGCTTTCCGCCATGGCGGCAAAACTTTCCGCGGGAAATTTTTCGATAGACGACATCGAAGGCTCTCCGGTGCATGAAATGGATCAGATGGTGGACGCGTTTAATAAAATGAAAAACGAGATACGCAACTATATCGAAGAGATGCGCTGGCAGGAAAACATGAAGCAGGAATACATGCAGGAAAAGATGCGCAACATGAAGATGGAAGGGCTCGTGCGCCACATGGAAATCTATACCCTCCAGGCGCAGATGAATCCCCATTTTCTTTTTAATACGATCAACACCGGTATGCAGCTTGCGATTGTGGAAGGCGCCGACCGCACCAGCGAATATATGGAGTATATGGCAAAGCTCTTCCGGCATATAATCCGCAGCAAGGAAATAATAGTTCCATTGCGCCACGAGATTGAAGGCCTGCAATACTATTTCTACATACTCAAGGTACGCTTTCCCCACAATCTCGATCTGGTTCTTGATTATGATGAAGCCCTCCTGGATGCGGTCAGGGCGCCGGTTTCGGTTTTGCAGCCCCTCGTGGAAAACTGCGTGATACACGCTTTTAAGGATGAATCCGCGGACGGCGGTCGCAGATCGCTTATCAATGTACGCGCGGAAAAGGAAGGACGGCATCTTGTACTTTCCGTACGGGACAACGGCGGCGGCATGGACAGCGAAACCGCGGAGAGGCTTCTCCATCCCCAGTCCATTGAGGAATCTTCCGTTTCAAGGGTGATGGGTCTTGAAAATGTCATTCAGAGGCTTTACTTCTTTTACCCCGACGATCCTGATGTGGTAAAAATTGAAACCGCGCCGGGGCGGGGAACCGCGGTAATTATCCGCATTGATACGGGGAGGGAACCGTGTATCGTGTTTTAATTGTCGATGATGAAGAGCCTGTCCTTGACAGTTATGAATACATGCTTGCCAATCATCCGGACAATGATACCGGAGACGGTTTTTTTCCGGCCGCCAGGGCCCGTACCGGCTATGAGGCGCTCACCCTGATCCGCGAGACAACACCGGATGTGGTTTTTATGGATATCAACATTCCCGGCATGAGCGGCCTTGAGGTAATTTCCCAGGTGCACGAAAAATTCCCCCGCATTGTTTTTGTTCTTTCCACCGCCTATGAGCGTTTCGATCTTGCTCAGCGCGCGATCCCCCTGGGGGTGTTTGAGTATCTTGTAAAACCCGTGTCAAAGAGAACGTTTTTCTCCACCCTCGACAGGGTCAGGGAATATTTTGGAAAGAGGGAAAGGGAAGAAGGCTCCGCTCCGGCCGATGCCTCTGTCTTTTTGAACGAAACAATCACGGAACCTTTGAGCGAAACGGAATGGGAAAACTGCCGGGAACGCTTCAGCCTTCCTTCGGATAAAGGCCTAATCGGTATTCTTGAAATTGATGAAAGAGGCCGGAGCCTCTCTCCTGTTCTTGATAAGCTGCTCCTCAGATACAGCATCTTAAGCGACACGGGAGAGAACAGAAGCATCTTCCTGGTTTCAGGCGAGATGGAGAGAGAGACTCTTGCCAATCAGGTTGCCGCGGCCGGGAGGGGAGGGGGTGACAACCGGGATTCTCTCGCGGGCGTTTCCTGGCGCTTCGGCATAGGAGGACTCTACCGGGGAACGGAACTGTACCGTTCGCGGAAGGAGGCTCTGGAGGAACTGCGTTCAAAGGCGGCAGGGCCGGGCGCAGGTCTTACCGCGCGTTTACGCATTGCCCGTCTCAGGAGCAGGATAGGCATAGCCGATGAAGGCGAAATGAAAAAACTCTTTGCCCTTATTGAGGAGGATGCCTTTGCCGCGGCAGGCGGTTTTACCCGGACAAAAGCAGAAATGACAGGTCTCTTTACACTCCTTGTTGATGACATCTACGGCGCCTGGAGCGGCGGGGCGGAAACTTTCTGTCCCATTAGTCCCGCGGCGGAGATCTCCGTGCTTGAGGATCCCGCGGCCTGGAAAGTATGGTCAAAACCCGTGTTCGATAAACTCCTTGCCGAGGCCTCCCTCCGCCGCTCCGGCAATTTTCCCCTGCCCCTGCTCAAGGCGATTGCCTTTATTCAGGAACACTATGCGGAACCCCTGCAGCTCGGTTCCGCGGCGGAAGCCGCTCAGGTTACGCCCGCGTATTTAAGCCGCCTCTTTTCGGATCAGCTCAAGACGAGCTTTGTCGATTACCTTACCGAATACCGGATCGAGCGGAGCGAAAAACTCATCCGTGAATCGGGCATGAGCATCAAGGAAATTTCCTTTATGGTCGGGTATCAGGATCCCAATTATTTCAGCAAGATCTACAGAAAGGTCAGAGGTACAAGCCCCTCCGAATTTGCGGAACGCGCAAGCAGGCAGATGCACTGAGTACATCTGCACTGATTGTGGCTGCGGCCATTGTTGACCTGTGACTCTCTTGAGAGTAGGCTCGTATGTTAAGGAAACTACATTGAACTATACGGTTTGTGTTCCGTTACGCACAGGTTTCTTAAAAAAAACCGGCTGGATTTTTCTTGTGCTGCTGCTCCTGTTTTCTTCCTGCAATCCTTCTCCCCGGAGCCGGGAGGAAAACTCAGGAACAGCGGGAACGGCGGGGGCCGGAAAGCGGCCCTTAGACGCCCAGAACATGGACGGTTTTCAGACGGACGGGGCAAAGGCGCCTTCCAGGCCGGTAATCGGTTTTTCAATCGCCACCGCGACTTTTATCATTGAACGCTGGAACAAGGATCTCAAGGTGTTTTCCGGGGCGGCCCAGGAACTCGGAGCCGATGTGATCCCCTATCTTACCGCGGGGGGGACACGGGAACAGGTGGCGCAGATAAACTATCTTGTAAACCGGAACATCGATCTCCTGGTAGTGATAGCCCACGACACCGAGGCAATCGCCGGAGCCATTAAACAGGTTCGGGACGCGGGGATACCGGTAATCGCATACGACAGGCTGATCAGCGGAACGCCGGTAGACGCGTATATTTCCTTTGACAGCAGGGAAGTAGGCAGGGCCTACGGCAGAGCCCTGCGGGAGGCTTCGCCGAAGGGGAGGTACCTCGTGGTGAACGGCTCCCTTCATGATTTTAACAGTTTTGAAATTTCAGGAGGCCTTCACGAGATCCTCGATCCCCATATCGCTTCCGGCGATATTATCCTTGGAAAGGAAATCTGGCTTGAAGAATGGAGCTTTGATGAAGCCCTGGAGAAGATCGACGGCATCTTCAACGAGGACCTCCGCTGGGACGCTATTGCCTGCGGTAATGACGCCATCGCGGGAGCGGCAATTCAGCTTCTCGCGGAACGCCGGAAAGCCGGAGAGGTAACCATTGTAGGCCAGGATGCGGAATTGATAAGCTGCCAGCGAATCGTCGAGGGTCTTCAGTTGATGACCGTGTACAAGCCCATAGGAAAACTTGCCTCCCGCGCGGCCCGGCTTGCCCTGGCGATTATCCGCAAGGAGAACTATCCCCCCGATCTGATGCTGGAGAACGAAAGCGGTGTACTGATTCCCTCCTACATAGAAAAGCCCGTTGCGGTTTTCAGGGATAATCTCGATGTGGTTATACGGGACGGGTTTCATTCCAGGGAAGATGTGTACCGTAACATCGTTCCGTAGCGCAGGGGTAAAATCTTTGCATTAAAATATTACCCCTTCGCGGCCCGGAAAAAGTATTTTTCCCCTTTTTTGCCAAAATTTTACGATTCCCGCACCATGCCTCAGGATGTACTATAAGACAAATTCATGTCCAGGAGGATAATTATGAAAAAACTATTGGCGGCTTTATTAGTGCTGTTGGTAGCCGGTTCCTTTGCTTTCGCGGGAGGCAGATCACAGAGCAGTGGTGCGTCCGGATCGTCTCTCATCGGTATTGCAATGCCCGAAACCCACGTTCTGCGCTGGGTAAAGGACGGCAACTCCCTCAAGGCAGAGGCCGAGAAACGCGGTTACCGCGCCGAGGTTCAGTGGGGCAATGCGGAGCAGGCCCAGCAGAATCAGCAGATTCAGAGCTTCCTGACCCAGGGCGCAAAGGCCCTCGTGGTGGGATGCATCAATGACGGTGTCGGCTCGGTTATTTCCGAAGCCGCCAGGGACAATGTCGCGGTTATTGCCTATGACCGTATCATCCCCAATTCTGCCGACTATGACTATTTCATCACCTTCAACAACTTCAAGGTCGGCCAGCTCCAGGCTCAGAGCATTGAGACCGCGCTTAACCTCAAGTCGGCTTCAGCCTCTTCTCCCAAGTTCATCACCCTGTTCGCCGGTTCACCCACCGACGGCAACGCTTTCTTCTTCTATGACGGCGCCATGAGCATACTCAATCCCTACATTGATTCCGGCGTTCTTAAGGTCGTGGGCCCCTATCCCCGGACATCTGCGGACAGCGGCAACTTCCAGAGGATTGCAACCGAGAACTGGCAGGCTCCCATCGCCAAGACAAGGATGGAAAACCTTCTCAACAACGACGCGCGCGATGTAACCCTTGACGCGGTTCTGGCTCCCAATGACACTCTGGGCCGGGCCATCATCGAGGCCTGCAAAGCCGACGCCAAATACCGGACAAAGCTTCCCACCGTTACCGGTCAGGACGCTGAATTTGATTCCGCCCTTTCGATCAAGAACGGCGATCAGTACAGTACGGTATTCAAGGATACGGCAAAACTCGCCGAAGCGGCGATCCTTCTCGCGGATCAGGTTCTTAAAGGCCAGAGCGTAAATATTCCCGGCGCGGTTCTTGCGTCAGGCGATCTTGCCAAGATTGGCGATACCGGCAGGAAAGTGGTCAAGACCTATCTTCTCGATCCCATTCTTGTTACAAACAGTAACCTCAATGTACCGGTAGACGCGGGCTTCTATGAGGCCGATCAGGCTTCGCAGCTTAGATAGTCTTAACAGATTCGGAAGGGGCGTTTTGCCCTTTCCGGATTTTGAATCGCATTTCATACATACCAGAGGCGGACATGAGCGGTGAATATATTCTTGAGATCGAGAATTTAACAAAAGATTTTCCCGGCGTCAGGGCTCTGGACAGCGTTAATCTGAAAGTCAAAAAAGGGGAAATCCATTCACTGTGCGGTGAAAACGGCGCGGGCAAATCCACCCTTATGAGCGTTATCAGCGGGGTGTATCCCAAAGGCTCCTACGAAGGCAGGGTTTTCTATAGAGGGAAGGAAACTTCTTACCACAGCGTCAAGGACAGTGAAAAAGAGCGGCTTGCCATCATTCATCAGGAACTGGCCCTGAGTCCCTATCTTTCCATTTATGAAAACATATTTCTCGGGCACATGAAAACCGGTTTTGGCATCATAAACTGGGATTACTATATAAAAGAATCGCAAAAATATCTGGCTCGTGTCGGACTCAAAGAGAATCCGGCTACCATTGTCAGCAAGCTGGGCGTCGGTAAACAACAGCTTGTTGAAATTGCCCGCGCCCTTTCCAAACAGGTGGAACTTCTCATTCTTGATGAACCCACATCTTCCCTGAACGACGATGAAAGCGCAAAACTTCTCGACCTCATTCTTGAATTCAAGAAGCAGGGAATTACCTCGGTGATGATTTCCCATAAACTCAACGAGATACTCAAGATTGCCGACACGGTTACTGTTCTGCGGGACGGAAAATCAATTTCGAGTTTTGACGTAAAGAAGGAAAATCTTACCGAAGAGATGCTCATCAGGGATATGGTCGGCCGGAACATTACACACCGTTTTCCGGAACGGAATTCCGCGCCGGGAGACACGGTCATGGAAGTAAAAAACTGGACTGTGTACCATCCCGAATATCATGCCATCAAGGTGGTAGACAATGTTTCCTTTAATCTGCGGAAGGGTGAAATTCTTGCCTTCTGCGGGCCGATGGGAGCCGGGCGCACGGAATTGATGATGAGTCTTTACGGCGGTTCCTACGGTTCCCGGAGCGAAGGCGAACTGTATATCAACGGGAAGAAAATTCAGCTTGATTCCACAAAGAAAGCCCTGGATGCCGGCCTCGGCTACATTTCCGAAGATCGCAAAAACCTGGGGTTGATCCTTATTCAGGATATTAAAACAAATATTTCCAGTTCCAGCCTTGGAAAGCTTTCGAGCTTCGGCATTGTGAACAAGGCAAAGGAAATTGCCGAGGCGGAAAGATACCGGGATGAACTCCAGATAAAGACGCCCTCCGTGTTCCAGCTTGCCCGTAATCTTTCCGGAGGAAATCAGCAGAAGGTAGTGGTAAGCCGTACCCTTCTGGCAAACCCGGATATTTTTATTGTCGATGAACCAACCAGGGGAATTGATGTCGGCGCAAAAACAGAGATATACAACATCCTTAACGATCTGGTTAAGCAGGGCAAGAGCGTCATCATGATAAGCTCGGAACTTCCCGAGGCGCTCGGTATGGCCGACAGAATCTATGTAATGAACGAAGGCAGAATAAAAGGCATGCTGAGGCATGAAGAGGCAACTCAGGAAAAGATCATGCACATGGCATTGGTCGGATAAAGGAGCACTTATGAGCGACAAGGTTATTCATACGGCGGACACCAAAACACTGATCAAGAACAACTTGAGAAACTATTCCATGTTTATCATACTGGTTTTGATCATGCTTATCTTTGCGCGTTTGACCAACGGGATCAACTTAAACCCCCGGAACTTTACCAATATTTTCTTTCAGTACAGCTATGTTCTGATTCTCGCAGTCGGCATGGTTCAATGTATAATTATTCTGGGAATAGATCTTTCGGTCGGTTCCGTCTGCGCCTTTGTCGGGGCCTTAAGCGCAATGCTTTACAATACGGGAATCGGTATGCCCCTGACACTGATTCTGTCGCTTGTCATGGGTCTTGCCATCGGCGCCTTCCAGGGCGTATGGATAGCCTACGCGAAGATCCCCGCCTTTATCGTTACCCTTGCCGGGATGATGCTTTTCCGGGGACTTACCTACATTGTTACCAGGGTGAACCCCATCAGCTTCAAGAATGAAGGCTATGCCCATCTTTCCACGGGAACACTGGATGAGGTTCTGGGTATGGGTCGTGTCGGTATCTGGTATCCTTCACCCTTTATCGTGGCGTTTGTACTCCTGGTGGTTTTTTACATCAGCGAAGCCATGGGCAGAAAAAGGAAAATAGAAAACGGCCTTGAGGTGACAACGCTCCCCATTTTTACCGGCAAGCTCGTGCTTATCAGTGTGCTGGTACTCGGACTCGCGGAACGCTTTGCCGAATACCGCGGGCTTCCGGTAGTGGTCATCGTCCTGGGGATTACGATTTTTATCTTTAATTTTATTATGAAGAACACGGTTCTGGGCCGCTACATATACGCGGTGGGCGGCAATTCCCGTTCGGCAAAACTTTCCGGCATCAATTCCGAATTTGTTATGTTTATTGTTTTCTGCATCATGGGCATCCTCTCGGGTCTCGCGGCCGTCGTCTCGACAGGCTACATGAACAGCGCCCTTCCCCAGGCAGGCAACATGTTTGAAATGGACGCTATTGCCGCCTGCTACATCGGCGGCGTGTCTGCCTCGGGCGGCATCGGCAGCATAATCGGGGTTATCGTCGGAGGCCTTGTGATGTCGGCTATCAACAACGGCATGTCCCTGATGAACCTCGGCACCCACCACCAGTATGTGGTCAAGGCGCTGATTCTGCTTCTGGCAGTCTTTTACGATGTGTACAACAGGCGCAAGGCCGGATTGGGCTGATATTTCCCTCCGTTTTATCAGGGAGGATGTAATTTGCCCTGATAATGCGTTGGGGTGGATTGCCACCGATTAACGACATTCAGGTATCCGGATGGTTGATCTTTTCCCCTCATTGAAGTATATTGTCGAAGTATATTACGCAAAATGAAAGGAGGCAACTATATGGTATACCAGTGGGATGCCGGCCTGGAAACGGGCAACGCGACGATAGATGAACAGCATAAACAGTTGTTCAAGGCTATCAATGACTTGATCGAGACCTGCAATCAGGGAAAAGGAGCCGAGGAGCTGAAAAAAAGCCTGGATTTTTTGACAAATTATACGATAAAACATTTTTTTGACGAAGAAAAGATCCAGCAAAAATACAATTACCCCGATTATGAGAACCACAGACAACTGCATGAAAAATTCAAAAAAGATGTTCGGGATCTGTCCGTTAAAATGATTATGAAAGGCGCTTCCCCTGAACTGATCGGCGAGGTTCAAAGCAAAATCGGGGACTGGCTGCTGACGCACATCAAGGTGCAGGATCTCAAGCTCGCCGCCCACCTTAAAGCCCACGCCTGATTCGCAGGCGGCCTTCATACCCGGGAGCTTGCTGTTGCCTTTAGGGCGCTATACCCATGCCGTTAAGGGCAGCCGCTACAAGAGATTCACCGGGTCTACATCTACCTCCATATAAACCCTGGAGTCCTTCTGTTTAGTGTATACTTCCATAACCCTCCGGGCCAGCGCGTGCAGCGCCCCCATGGCAGGCCCTCTCAAGAGAAACTGTTTGCGGTAATAGCCTGAACGGAGGCTGATGGGACACTCTACGGGACCCAGAACCTCGGCTCCCCTGGGCAGGGACTGCAGGGCCGTACGTGCGGCAAGGCCGATGGCCTTTTCGGCGCGCTCTTCGTCCCTGGAACGGGCGGTAAACCTGATAAGCCGGGAATAGGGGGGAAAGCCCAGAAGCTTCCGCTGGGCAAGCTCGGCCTTAAAAAAACCGTCCACATCCAGGGCGCAGGCCCGCAGTATTGCGGGATCTTTTGGCCGGAAAGTCTGAACAATCACCTTGCCGTCGGGAAAATAACGGCCCGCCCTGCCGGAAACCTGTACCAGAAGTGAAAAAGTCCGCTCGGCGGCCCGGAAATCGGGGAGTTGGAGTCCTGTATCCGCAAGAATTACCCCCACCAGCCGTACTCCGGGAAAGTTAAGGCCCTTGGCAACCATCTGGGTGCCCAGCAGAATATCGAATGCCCCTGTACGGAAGAGATCCAGGGTTTCTTCAAGGCTGCCCTTGCGGCTTGTGGTATCCGAATCGGCCCGGCGGATGCGGAGATCGGGAAAAGTCCGGCTCACCTCTTCCTCGATAAGTTCCGTACCGAAACCGGTAAAACCGGCCTCAAGAGAACCGCAGTTTGGGCAGGCCTGCGGGGGAATCTCCGAGTAGCCGCAGTAGTGGCATATAGCCCTGCCCAGTTTCTTGTGCCAGGTAAGGCTTACCGAACAGTGTTTGCAGGAGAGTTCAAAGCCGCAGTGCCTGCAATGGTAGAAGTAGGCGAAGCCCCTCCGGTTGAGGAAGAGTATGCTCTGCCGGCCCATGCGGGCGGTTTTCCGTATCTCGTTTTTCAGTTCGTCGCTCAGGCAGCCTTCGCTGTGTTCCAGGCTGACAGGGTATATTTCCGGAGGACTGCCGCCCGAAAGCCTCCGGGTAAGATCCAGCCGCAGTATGGACGGGGAGGCGCCCGTGCCTCCCTCCTTCAGGGGAACTTGATTGTACGGTTCCGCCTGCATTATTTCCCAGGCTTCCGCCGAGGGGGTGGCGGAGCCCATCACAAGGCGGGCTCCTTCAGTCCTGGAACGGCGCATGGCTACTTGCCGTGCGTGATAGCGGGGGGTGTTTTCCGACTTGTAGGAGCCGTCGTGTTCTTCATCAATGATGATAAGAGAGAGATCCCTGATAGGCGCAAACACGGCGCTTCGCGGGCCCACTACAATCCGTACCTCACCCCGGCGTATGCGCATCCATTCGGTAAAACGGGCCGCCGGGCTCATGCGGGAGTGGAAGGTGGCGGCAGCAGAACCGAAGCGCTGTCCTATAGCCTCCGCGGTCTGGTGGGTCAGGGAAATTTCCGGTACAAGGTATATTACGCCCCCGCCCTGCTTCATAAAGTATTCCGCGGCGCGGAGAAAGACCTCGGTTTTTCCCGAACCGGTGATTCCGAAGAGATAGAAAGTAGAGGCCGCCGGGTTTTCCGCCGTGATGGCTTCCATGGCTTTCCGCTGCTCTGCGGACATTTCCAGAGGCGCCGGGGGGATCTCTTCTTCTCCGGCAAAGGCCGAATACGAGGCTTCCCGGCGGCCCGAGGGGATCATGGCGGAGAGCGCCTGACCAAAGCCGCAGAGGTAGTAGCCGGCCACCCATTGAGCCAGGGCTATGTCCCGTTCATCAAAGATCGCTTCCTTATCCACTACCCGGCGGATATCCTTGATCTCTTTTATGCCTTCGGGAGGGCTTTCCCGGCTTGCCGTGATGTAACCGGTACTTTCCCGCCGGCCGAAGGGTACGACAGCCCTCTTGCCTACGGCGGCTTCTCCCCTGGGATCTATATGGTAACTGAAACGCAGATCGCCGGGGATATCAAAGACAATATCGAAGTAGGCCGGAGGAGCTTTCAAGAGAGAAATTCCTCAGCTTCGACAGCAAAAGCCGGATCTTTGGCGGCATATTTTGCCATAAAGGCCCTGGATTCCTGCCGGTATCCTTCATCCAGGGCGGCAAGACGGAGCATAAGTTTTTTGAGATCCTCAAAGGCCGGTGTTCTCAGGCTGTCGTCCCGGAGCAGGGCGCTGGGATGGTAGGTTGCCAGGATCTGGATACCGGAATCCCCCGCCGAAGACACAGGATGAGAATCCCCCCGGGAACCGGGAAAAGCGAAGTCGAAGAAACGCCCCCTCAGGCGGCCGATTGGTTCCGGCGGGGCTTCCTCATCTCCGTTTTGTCCCGGCCCCGCATGGAGGAGACGGTTTGCGGCTACCTTGCCCGCGGCAAGGATGAGGCGCGGCTTTAAGGCTTCGATCTGACGGGCAAGAAAAGGGGCGCAGGCGCGGATCTCCTGAAATTCCGGATCGCGGTTGCCCGGAGGCCGGCACTTCACCGTATTGGCAATAAAACAGTTTTTTTCCCTGGAAAGGCATATTGAGGCTAACATTCTGTCGAGGAGTCGGCCCGCGGGCCCCACAAACGGCCTCCCCGAGGCATCTTCCTCGGCTCCGGGGCCTTCTCCCACCACCAGAACCAGGGGATGCCCGGAGCCTTCTCCGGGAACAGCCCTGTTTCTCGTCTTTCCCAGCCGGCAGCCGCCGCAGGACGCTATCTCCGCCGCAATATCCGCCGCCGTCCCCCCTGTTTCTCTGCCTGAGGCGGAAGAAGGCTCAGGATCATCACTAAAATGATAGTCGTACACGGCGTTGCGGTAACCTGATTTTAGCGCGGCGATACCCATATCCAGAAACCGGGCCACCTTTAGTTTTTGTTCCGTATTCACATGCTCATTCAACCGAAGAGTTTCCGCAATGGCAAGCCCTTGACAAATGGCTTGACAGTGAGTCGATTACGCCGACATCGATTACGCCGCGAACTTGTAATCCGCCTGTTTTTTGGTTATTGTTTATAGGTGAGGGTATTCAAGAATACGTGGTTCGCCCGGTTCGCCGCCAAAGAGGGCATAGTGGACAGCGAACTCAAGGCCATAGTCAACGATGTGCTTGAGGCAGGGCAGGCGGAAGCCAGCCTCGGCGGCGGGGTCTACAAGGCGCGTCTTGCCCGGCCCGGCGAGGGGAAATCGGGCGGCTACCGGGTGATCGTGCTTTTTAGGAGCGGAGAGCGGACGTTTTATGTATACGGATTTGCGAAATCGGCCAGGGCAAACATCAGTGAGAAAGATCTAAAAAGATTTAAGGAAATGGCCAAAGAAAACATAGGCATGACCGATGAGCAGCTAAAAAACCGTATTAAAGCAGGCCATTGGAATGAGATAAACTGAGGAGATGAACGTGGAAAAGAAATATCAGAGCGAGATTTCGATGATTGTACATCAGGATGCTGAAGGTATGTACCAATTAGGGATAATTGACGATGTTAGAATGCGGGAATTTGACGAAATGTGCCTCGTTCAGGAGCCGGAACCGGCCAAAGAAACCGTCGAAACCACGAAAAAAGGTGCTGATAGGGGCTGCGCCGTATTGACAAAGCCCCCATCCATGATAAATTCTGTATCTAATGTCTTTCCCTATGACCGTACGAGCGGCTTCGATTAAATCTTTTTTTGAGAACCCCGTCTTTCTGTCCGCCGTTACAAGCTGGTTTACCGCCCAGCTGATGAAAGCGGTGGTCATTCTGCTGCGTTCAAGGCCCCGGAAGCCCAGGGAAATACTGGCGATAATCATCTGGCGTACCGGCGGCATGCCTTCCAGCCACGCGGCGCTTGTCGTTTCCATGGCCGCGGCGGTGGCTTTTGCCGAGGGAATAAATTCCAATCTCTTTGTTGTTTCCGTGTTTTTTGCCCTGGTTGTCATGAGGGACGCCATGGGTGTACGCCGTTCCTCCGGCCTGCAGGGCAGGGTATTGAATTCCCTGGGGCGGCAGACCGCGGAGAAACTGGGTATTGAATTCCATCCCATCAAAGAAGTTCTGGGCCATGCTCCCCTGGAAGTTGTTGTCGGCGGCCTTTTCGGGTTTTTTATCGCAGCAGCCTTTGCCTTGCTCTAGGATTCATCCGGCATGTCCTTTCGTCTGCTAACATTGGAAATCGGCTTGAATGTGAAGCGAAGTTTTATACAAGGTCTCCTGTTGACAGGCATCTCCCTCCTTTCGGGGCTTCTCTCCCTGTTTCTGGTTTTGAAGCTCTATACCGCGCCGGTTTCGGCTTCCTGGGCTGTTGTCACGGTGGATCAGGCGCTGCCGGACAGGGAAACCGCAGAGGCTCTCTCTTCCCTCGGTCCGGGCGTCATAAGCGAATCCGGCCAGTGGGTTTTCCTGGATAATTTTGGAAGCCTTGAACTTGTCGGCCTTGAGGAACTACCCGGACGTCTTGAAAGTTTTGATCCCCGAAGGGATCCCTATGCGGAAAAGCTTCATGATTTTTTTGTCCGGGACGGCACGCGTTACTTCTTCATCCCCCTGGAAAGAAGTCTTTCGCCCTGGGCCATGAGAGGCTTTGAAAAGAAGATTGCCGTGTGCTTGGCGGGAATTCCCTTCCGTGTGTCCTATACCGGCGCTTCCCGGCCTTTTCTTCCCTATGTCCTTGTCTTTGCCGCGGCCGCCCTGGCAGGCCTTTTTTTTTCAGGCTCTCCCCTCTGTTTTTTGTTCCTCCTGCCCCTGCTTCCCTCCCTTGCCCTGGAAGGCCCTGCCGGGCTCTCCGCCTGCGCCTTCCTTTCAGGTTCCGCGGCCTTCCTGCTTGAACCCCTGCGGGAGATTTTTGTATCCCGCCGTTACCAAAATCATTTTTCCGTCCTGGAGATAATCAAGGATAACCGCTTCAACTGGCTCTGTTCCCTGCTTTTCCTCATACCGGCCCTGGTAATCATCTTTGTGTATCTTTCGCCGCTTGTTATTCCGGCAGTACCCCTGTTTTATTTTTTGTGGATTCAGGCTCTGCGTCTTGAGTCCTGCCGCGGTATGAACGTGTCCCATGTCCGTTTTATTCCGGTAAGCATTCTTCCCTTTTCCGGGAAGAGAAGTTTTGCCCGCGGTTCCCTTCAGAGCATGTTCCGCCGGCGTCCCGCCTTTCCCCGTGCCGGCCTTCCTTTTGCACTGGCGGCGATCTGTGCCTTTCTGTTCCTCCTTGTGGGCGTCAGGCCGGGAGAACCGGCTCCCCTTCTTGCCGGGAGGGTCTTGAGCGAAGAGGATTATAAGGCCCATGTTCTCTTTCAGTCTTCTTTTTCATATAAATCTCTCTGGGAAACAGAGGAATTTTTCTCAATGAATCACTATACTTTAGGAGAAGACGGGCTCATTGCCGGTATGATTCAAGAAAATATCGCTGTTCCGGTGATTCCCCCCTTCCCCCTAAAAAACCTGTTTGAAGGTTTGTCCGGCCCGGTGAGCAAAGAGGATCTTCGTTCCCTTCCTGTCGTTTGTCTTGCCCTGTTGTGTTCCCTGCCGGGTTTTATTTTTTCTCCGGGATTCCGGAAGGGCGGAAAAAAGAAAAAGATGGCATTATACGATGAAAAATGGATAGCCGCATGAAAGTCTATTCCTTCCCTCGGGGCGGTATCACGATAAACGACCCGGCGGTCCCGCAGAATAGTTCCAGTGTGGTAGCTTTTTTACCCGCCATCTCGGTTATCCCCATGGTGCAGCATCCGGGCGGCCGGGCCTATCCCATCGTTTCCGTGGGGGATCCGGTTCGGGAAGGCATGCTTATCGGCAGGGGGCAGGGTTCCCTTTCCGCCAATGTCCATGCCTCCGTACCGGGCCGGGTGATCAGAATGGTATCCTGGAAAGCCGCGGGCGGTCAGAACAACGATGCGCTGATAATCCGTATGGAAGGGAGTTTTGAGAAGCTGGGCAAGAGAGAGGAATTCTTCCCCTGGCTCGGCATGTCCGCCTTCGATCTCCACCGGACTATTGCGGAATTCGGCATTGTTGAAATGGAAGGCTCAGGCCGTCCCGTGGCGGATATGCTCAATTCATTGAAGAATCGACAGGGGACTATCAGCCTGGTAGTCCGCTGTGTTTTTGACGATCCCTGGCTGGCGGCCGACCGCCTGCTTTGCAGGGAACGTACCCAGGCCATTGCCGAAGGGGCTCATATCATGTGCCGGGCGGGGAGGATGGACAGGATTGTCTTTGCCCTGTCCCGGGGAGAAACCGAATTGGGCAGCCGGCTCATGGAGGAAGCTTCCCGCTGGGATATCCCTGTCTCCCTGGTATATACAGGCTCCCGTTACCCCCAGCGGAATAAGAGGGAACTGGAACTGGTGCTCCGTTCTTTCGGTAAAAAAGAAAATGTCGAACTGGGTTCCCTTCTCATGCTGGGGCCCGCCACTCTGGCCGCAATCCATGACGCCGTGGCATACAGAAAGCCCATCCTTGACCGCTATGTAGCCGTGGGAGGTTCCGCGGTACGCAAGCCCCAGGTGATGAAGGTACGGATCGGTACCAGAATAGGCGAAATTTTTGCCGAATGCGGCGGTTTTGTAGACAAGCCCAGGAAGATAGCAAGCGGTTCTCCCGTATTGGGAAGGGCGGTGGTTGATCTGGATGAACCGGTAATAAAAACCAGTTACGCGGTTTTTGCCCTTCTGAAAGCCCAGACCCAGCCCCTGCGGAACTGTATAAGCTGCGGCGAATGCCGGACGGTGTGTCCTGTCGGCCTTGATCCCGAAGAACTCTATAAAAACACCAGGGCGGCGGGACGAAACGGAACCGTTTCCGGGAAACCCGGAATTTCCGGCAATGACAGCTGTCATGGCTGCGGCTGCTGCGATGTGGTATGCCCTTCCCGTTTGGCCCTGTCTCAAACTATTCTGGGGATGGCGTAAATATGACTGCGGAAGCATGGAAACAGGAAAAACGAATAAACCTCTCTCCCCAGGTGAATTTTGCCCGCTCTACCACCAACAGGATGGTTATGGTGGCTTGCTGCGCCCTTATGGCAATCATTCAGTCTGCCGTTTCGGATGGCGGCGCTTCACTGTTCGTGGCCTTCTCTGCCCTTGCCGGAGCGGTGCTTACGGAACTTCTTATCACCTGGCGCCAGGACGGATACAGGACGCTTCTCGATGGGAGTGCCGCGGCTTCGGCCCTGGTATTGACATTGCTTCTGCCCAACCGGATCAATCCCTTCTGCGCCTTCTTTGCGGCCGCCTTTGCCATGGCGGTGATAAAGCACAGTTTCGGCGGTCTCGGTTCCAACTGGGTAAACCCCGCCCTCGGCGGCTGGCTGTTCATGCGAATCTCCTTTCCCCAGGCCGTTGAAAAGGCGCTGGAAGGTTCAAGCCTCTCGATCCTTGTCCGGAGCCTGGCTTCCGGTTTCAGCAATCCCCAGGGCTCTCCTCTGGCAATCCTCAAAATTTCGGGAACCTGGCAGTACAGTGCGGGCAGTTCTCTCGATCAGGTTTTCAGGAATTTTCTCAATTCTACGATTTTCGCGATACCCGGCGCGGAACTGCCCGCCGGTTACATAGACCTTTTCAATTCTACCTCTCCGGGGATCATCGCGGATCGGGGAATTCTCGGCCTGCTTGCGGGCAGCATCCTGATATGCGCCTCCCAGGTGAACCGGGCCTGGATATCGGTTCTTTTCCTCCTGGTTTACGGTTTTCTTGTCCGTACTTTCGGCGCTCTGTCCTTTGGCGGGACGGCAGGGCAGGGGGATGTGCTCTTCTCCTTCCTCAGCGGAGGCACCCTCGTGGCGGCCTTTCTGCTGATCACCGATCCTGCCACCGGGGCCAAGTCCACTACGGGAATCATTGTTCTTACGGTATTGGGGGCTCTCTTTACCTTTATCTTCCGGGAGCAGGGGCAGCAGATGTACGGCGCCTTCTTTGCCATTGCCCTGATCAACGCTCTTCTGCCTCTGTTCCGCTACACCGAACGTTGTTTGCTTTTTAACCTGGGGAAGAGGAGAGACTGATGTCGGCAAGGGCAAAAAAAAGTTTTAATCCGCTTCAGGATACCCTGATCCTGGCCGGCTGGCTGGCCGGCCTCTTTGCGGCCGCAAGCCTTATATGGCTTTTGTCCGGCTCTTTCAGGGAGGGAATTCTGTTGAAACGAATAAACCGCCTGCTCAAGACCCAGGGCTATTCCTGGGTACTCTCATCCCCGATTCCTTCGCGGCCTGCCGCCGGGGGGATGCAGGTTCTGGGAAGCTGGTACAGGATCTCAAGTCCCGATCAGGATGCTTCCGCATGTGTGTTTCCCCTTTTTACCGACGGAATCGGCGTACTCTGCCTTGCCCGGCTCAACCGGGATTCAAAAGTGGAGGAACTTGTGGCCCTTACTATTCATGGTGAAAGAGTACTTTCCCGCGTCCCGGAAGCGCAGAAAGATATCTACATGAGACGTATCGAAAAAGCGAATCCGGAAAAGGCATCTCCGTGAATAATTCCTATCATTCTCACCCATTCTGGGGGAACAGAAGTCCCCTCTCTTCTTTGGCGGGTTTAGCCCTTATCCTCATCTCTTCAAGCCGTTTGGCCTATACCCTCACCGTGAGCGTCGGCCTCCTCTGGATCTACCTTCTTACCGGTATTTCCCTGTGGTTTGCCCGGAGCATCCTGCCCGAAAGGGGCAGATCCCTGGTTATTCTGGCTATTTCCTGCTTCATTGGGGCTCTGTACCTCTGGGTTCACCTGCTGATCAATCCCTTTCTGGGAATGGAATGTTTCTTCCCCATCCTTCTGGGGCCTCTCGTATACACAGGCTCCGGTACGGCGGAAAGAATACAGACCATGGATCTCAGTGAGGGACTGGCCGCAAGCTTCTTCGATGTTCTGGTTTACTGCGGCCTCTCCATTGCCCTCTCTCTTATCCGGGAACCTCTGGGCTTCCTTTCCCTTTCCTTTCCCGGCGGCAGCAGGGGAATGATCTTCTTTTTTGCGGGCAAAACTTCCCTTCTCTATCCGGTTTCCCTCAGTTCCGGAGCCTTTCTCCTCCTTGGTTACGGGATCGTAATCTACAATTTTTTAAGGGGCCGGAACAATTCCGGGGAGGAAGATCAATGATTAAATTCTTTATCCTAATCCTTTTTTCAAGCTGTTCGGCAAACCTGGTTTTCCAGTACGGTCTGGGGCTGAAGGGAGTAAGCCGCCGGCCGGGAGGAGAGGGAAAGAGCTTCCCCTGGTATAGCGTGCTTTTTCTTTTTATCAGCGTAATCTTCCTGTGGATCTTCTATACCCTGATCCTTTCCCTGTTTTCCCTGGGTATCTTTGCCTATATTCTCCTCTTCCCGCTGAGCGCCGTCCTGCCCCGCGCCGTGGAGAAGGTTCTTGGCCGGCTTTTTCATCTTCCCACGGAGGAAGAACGGGCTTACAGTCCCCTGGACGCGTATGAAGGGTTCTGTCCCGCGGCAAGCCTTCTTACCATTCACTTGGCATCTTCTTTTGCGGAGGCTCTCTCTCTTGCTCTGGGTTTTTCCCTGGGAATCCTTTTCTCTCTGGTACTAATCCGGGAAATCGCCCGCCGTTCATCCATGGAACAGGTAAACCGTTTCTTCAGGGGAAATGCCCTCACCCTGGTATCGCTGGGCCTTGCCTCCCTCATTTTAAGCGCCGCCTCCGCCATTTTGATCGGCGCGCTGAGCGGTTCTACGCTTCCCGCCTTTTTTTCGCCATGATATAGAGAATAGGGAACAGGGGAAGATTATTCCTTGTTTGCCATTCACTAACAAATATCTTTTCAGAATGAAGGTTATAAGGTAAAATTATAACAAATGGGCGGCGGGCTAAAACTGATACTGGGTTCTCACAGGCATGTGGCATGGGGATCCCCGGAAGAGGATTTCCAGGATCTCTACGAAAAAGAACTCAAACCGATGTTGACCGCCCTCTACAAATTTCCCCGGATCAACATGACGCTTCACTATTCCGGGGTTCTGCTCCAGTGGGTCACGAGAAACCGTCCTGAATTTTCCATGCTGATCAAGGATCTGCTTCGCCGCAAGCAGGTAGAGCTTCTTGGCGGCGGTTTCTATGAACCTCTGCTGCCCCTGCTGCCCCTTACCGATAAAATCGGCCAGATTGAGATGCTTACGGCATGTCTCCGCAGGCAGTTTGGGAAAAGACCTCTCGGCTGCTGGCTTCCCGCCTTTGCCTGGGAGCAGAATCTGGCAGGCCCTTTAAATAATTCGGGGATGCTCTATACCTTCCTTGACGAGTCCCAGTTTGCCGCCGCAAGGGGGGAAGCGGGCCGGGGGAAGACCGGCTATGTTCCCTGTTTTACAGAAGATCAGGGGAAGCTTATTACCGTTTTTCCCGTAGCAAGCCGTTTTCACGCTTCCTTTAATACCGGTCTTATCTCTTCGGCCCTGAAAAAGATGCAGGATGCCCTGGGCGGAGGCGGAAATGACGCGGTAGTGAGCCTCTTTCCCGTCATGGTACCGGGAGACGGTGAAGCCCCCGAGCTTTTCTATCACCGGATCTTTGAAGAATTCTCCCAAGCCGGGGATACTATCGAATACACCAGTCCGGGGAAGCATCTCAAAACCACCGCCTGCTACGAAAAACTCTACTTTCCCAGTTCCATCGCTTCGGAAAAGGGTGAAAATGGCTATCTCCCCCGGCAGGCTCTTCTCGATTATCCTGAAACCAACTCTATCTATACCAGGATGATGTTTACCCATGTGTTGATCAGCCAGCTTCGCGGAGACAAGTCCCGTAAGCGTACCGCGCGGGAAGAATTCTGGAAGGCCCAGGGCTGCGATGTATTCTACAACGGGAAAGACGGAGGCGGAATTTCCCGCAAAACCGTACGGCAGGCGGCCTACAGGGCCCTCCTCGAGGCGGAAAAGATCACTCGCGAAAAAGGCACTTTTGTCCCTTCTCTTTCCATCTTCGATTTGGACATGGACGGCCGCGGGGAGTGCCTCTTCCAGGGGGAGAAGATCAACTGCTATATCCGCAGCAGGGGAGCCGCTATCTTTGAACTTGATTACCTTCCCAGGCCCTGGAACTATCTGGATACCTTTGACGCGCAGGAAACGGGGAAAAAGGCTCTCTTCAAGGGCGCCGCCTTCAGGGATTTTATTGTCCCGAATTTGGCTTCACTTGAAAGCCTGGAGGCCGGCCGGGTTCCCGGCGGAAGGGCCTTTGGAGACGAATTTTTTGAAATTGCCGAAATCGACCGTTCCCATGACCGAATCCGTTTTGTCAGGGACAGGGAGGAGGGGCTTCCCTTTGGCGGACTCAAAATCGAAAAGACCTTTCAGCTAAAAAAAGATACCATGCGGCTTCTCTATTCCATCAGGAACGAAGGGGAAAAAAAAGCCGAATTTCACTTTGTCCCGCGGCTGGATCTTTCCCTGGAAGGGGAGGGGAGCGCGTTGGGCCTTGCCCAGAACAGCAGTACGGATACTGTGGAGTTCAGGGAACAAAAAAACGAATCAAGCCTTGTTATACAGGCCGGCAGGGTTTTCAATCTGAACTTTAAGGTCGTTCATTCTCCGGGAAAGGCCGGGGAATACCAGTACCACGCACTCTTTCCCCGTTTTCCTGTTTCTCTGGAAGCGGGGACGGTTTGGGAACTTGAATTTACCCTTAAAATATCCAATAGTGGGAAATAATGAAACGCAGATTAATAACTTCCGCTCTTCCCTACGTGAACAATGTGCCTCATCTGGGGAATCTTATTCAGGTGCTCTCCGCCGACTGTTTTGCCCGGTTCTGCCGGCTCCGTTCCCGCGAAACGCTCTATGTTTGCGGTACCGATGAATATGGTACAGCCACGGAAACCAGAGCCGCCGAAGAAGGGATAAGCCCCCGCGAACTCTGTGACCGCTATCATGCCATTCACGCGGATATTTACCGCTGGTTCAATATCGCCTTTGACAAATTCGGCCGTACCTCAACTCCCATTCAGACCGAAGTGACCCAGGGAATCTTCAGGAAACTGGATGAAGCAGGTTACATACTGGAACATCAGCTTGAGCAGCTCTACTGCGGACACTGCGGCCGTTTTCTTGCGGACCGTTTTATCCGGGGCGTCTGCCCCCATTGCGGCTCTCCCGAAGCCAGGGGGGATCAGTGCGAGTCCTGCGGCAAGCTTCTCGATCCTACGGAACTTAAGGAGCCCAAATGCTCGGTGTGCGGTTCTACTCCCTCCCTTAAGTCAACCAAACATCTCTACATCGATTTGCCCAGGATCCGGCCCCTGCTGGAAGAGTGGATCAAGGAGGCTTCGGTAAAAGGCTTCTGGGCCAACAACGCTGTCCGCATGACGGAGGCCTGGATCAGGGACGGCCTCAAGGAAAGGGCAATCACCCGGGATCTCAGGTGGGGCATTCCCGTGCCCAAGGCGGGTTTTGAAGATAAGGTATTCTATGTGTGGTTTGACGCGCCTATTGGTTACATTTCCATAACGGGAAACCTGGGGGACGAGATCACGGCCGCTCTTAAAAATTCAAGCGAAGATAAAACGAAGCCTTATGCGGACTGGCGCGGCTTTGTCGATTACTGGTGGAAGAGCCCGGACGATACGGAACTGTATCAGTTCATCGGCAAGGATAACATCCCCTTTCACACGGTGATCTTCCCTTCAAGCCTCCTTGGTTCTTCTTCCAATCCCAAAAAACCCGATTGGACCATGCTCCACCACATGAGCAGTACCGAGTACCTCAACTATGAGGGAGGCAAGTTCTCCAAGTCGCGGGGCATCGGCATCTTTGGTACCGATGTGATGGAGACAGGGATTCCCGCGGATGTGTGGCGTTTCTACATCTTCTATAACCGGCCGGAAAAGGCCGATGCTCTCTTTACCTGGAAGGATTTTCAGGAGAAGGTCAACGGGGAACTCATCGGCAACCTGGGGAACCTCGTGAACCGTACCCTGTCCTTTGTCAGCCGCTACTACGGCGGCCTCATCCCTGCTGAAACCGAATATTCAATCGAACAGGAAACGAAATTTCCCGCTTTTTGGGAGAAGATCCGTAAATATGAGGCGGACATTGCCGCCCTGCTGGAAAAGGCCGAATTGCGGGACGCCTTCAGGATGATTTTTGAACTTTCAAGTTTTGCCAATAAAAGCTTCCAGGATGGCGAACCCTGGCGGAGGCGCAAGGGTGAGGCGGGAGATCCTGAAGGGCCCGAAGCTGCCGCGGCGCTGATTCGCTCCCTCTGCCATGCGGTGAGGGATATTGCCGTGATGATAGAGCCCTACCTGCCCGCTGCCGCGGAAAGGATAGCCGGTTTCTTCGGGCTCTCCTTTGGAAAGGATCTTGACATCGGCAGGAATCCTCAAGGCCTCTCTTGGAAGGATCTGGGTACGGAAAGCGGCCTTAAAGAGGTAGTTAAATGCGAAGTTCTCTTTTCAAAGCTTGAGGAAGAAAACATAGAAGCCCTGCGGATCCGGTATTCGGGGAGCCGGCAGGAAAGAGAGACCGAACCGAAAAAACCGGATGCCGCTGACCTTAAAAATTCCGATTCAAATTTAATCGAACAGAAGGCGAAGCTTCCTGATTTTTCCAATACTCTGGATCTCCGGGTCGCAAAGATTGTCAAGATTGAAAGGCACCCCAGGGCGGACAAACTCTACATTGAGACACTGGAAATTGGAAATGCCGGCGGAACCGTCGAAGAAAGGATCATTGTTTCCGGCCTTGTGCCTTTCTATAGGGAAGAAGAACTTCTCGGCAAGCATATCATCGTAGCCTACAACCTCAAGGCGGCAAAACTGCGGGGTGTGGAGAGCAGGGGTATGCTTCTGGCGGCCTCCGACATGAATGGCGCGCCCGGTGAAGACGGAAAGCCGGCGGAAAGATGCGAAGTCCTGGATGCGTCGGGGGTCCCAACCGGAACAAGAGTTGTATTGGAAGGCATGGAGGGCGGTAATCCGCCTGGTGAAATTGACATTGATACCTTCTTCTCCGTCCCCATGCTGGTAAAAGACAACACCGTTACTGTGGGCGGTAAGGCTCTCTGTCTTGACGGGAAGCCTGTAAAGACGGCGATCATCGCCGAAGGTGAAGTGCATTAACCGTGAAATGAAGCTTGCCGGCATAGAAAGCGCCGATCTTTCGGTCTGTAACGGCGCGGTAACGTTTCTGCAGTCCGCCTTCTG
Organism: Treponema sp.; assembly: GCA_031265435.1. Taxonomy (GTDB): domain Bacteria; phylum Spirochaetota; class Spirochaetia; order Treponematales; family Breznakiellaceae; genus JAIRNJ01. Next base: position 2,274 of record JAISCR010000188.1, on the reverse strand, counting down.
GGGGAGTTTTAAGGCCCGCTTCGGCTGGAGTGCCGGAGCCTTCAAGGTACACTGGGAAAACCTGGAAGCTGAATCCATGCTTCTCATCAGCCGCAGAATCTGCAGGGGCCTTTCCTTTGCCTATGTACCCTGGTATGGCCGCGGCCTCTCTTCCGGCCCCCTTGCGGAACTTGCCGCGGCCCTGCGCAGGCGGCTGCCCCGCGACACTGCCTTTATCCGTTTTGATCCTCCCTGGTATACCGAAGCCGATGAAGAGCCTCCTCCTCCGCAGAAGCCTTTTGTCCGCGCCGCGGCGGATGTACAGTGTCCCCATACGGTACTTATTGATTTAACACAATCCATGGATGAAATCCGCGCGGGAATGAAGCCGAAATGGCGCTACAACGCGGGCCTTGCCCTAAAAAGAGGAGTGATTATACGGCAGTCAGGCGGTGTACCGGAACAGGATCTTAAAAGTTTTTATGCCCTCTTTGAAGAAACCGCCCGGCGGGACGGTATCGCCATACACAGCCCGGATTATTACCGGGACCTTTTTGTCCATGCCGCGGAATGGCCCGGCGGCGGACAGGAACTGAGACTCTATACGGCAAGCCACGAAGGAGACGACGTCGCCGCCATCGTAGTGCTGCTGCGGGGCAGCGAGGCGGTTTACCTCTACGGCGCTTCCACAGGCCGCAAGCGGAACCTTATGGCTCCTCATGCCTTGCAGATGAAGGCCATGGAAGACGCAAAGGATGCAGGCTGCCTGACCTACGATCTCTTCGGCATGGCCCCCAACGCAGACCCTTCCCATCCCATGGCGGGCCTCTATTTCTTCAAGACCGGATTCGGGGGAAAGATCATCCACCGTCCGGGAAGCTGGGATTATGTGTACCGTCCCCTGGTATACAGACTCTTTCGAAGCGCGGAATCACTGCGGAAATACTTGAGGAATTTCAGGAAGAAACTGCGCACGCCTTAATGCTGTTTTGATTGAAGATTGACAGAAGTTTGATTGAAGATTGTACAAACTTACAGTATATGTTACAGTATTTTTATGGTTCGGTCTTTGATGAAAAAACGGCCTCTTTGCGCGATAACGGCGTATGTCATTTTTGCCATAATAGGGACATTCACCCTGATAGCCTTTGAAGCCCCAATATCGGACAGCCCTGCGGGGGAAAGTCCGGGCCGGGACGTATTTTTAACTTCGTTTGATATCTTTATGTGTACTCCGGCGATTATCGAGACAAAAGATAACTCCTTTTTTTCCCTGCGGCATTGTCTGCCGCGGACAATAATGCCGCTAAGTCTCCTTATCGCCGGATCGGGTCTTTTGTGTTCTGCTGTCAGACCAATCACCAAAACGGCGGTAAAAACAGACAAAAATAACATTCTTTTAAAACTCCGAATCTGATCCCCGTTCCCCCTTTTTACCGTTTTCTCAAATCAGATTACCTGGCGGGAAAGCCGTGTAAGGGCCTGAAAATCATTAAAGGGAGTGAAACGTGTTACTCAGTGACGTTTTTGTCAAACAATCGATAAATATACACCTTGAAAGCAAAACCAAAGACGATGCTTTCAGAGAGCTTATCGAGACTATAGCGGCAATTCACGGCGAATTTGATCGTGATACCATGCTTGCGGCAATACAGGACCGGGAAAACAAAATGAGTACGTACATCGCGCCGGGTATTGCAATCCCTCATGGATATTATCCTGAGACAGACAGTATTTTCGGCGCTCTTGGCGTTTCAAAATCCGGTATAGATTACGACGCGCCCGATCAAAACCCTGTACATTGTATTTTTTTGATCATCATGGGGGAAGCGTCCCGTGAAAAAAATCTACAGGTTCTCACCCGCGTAATGTCTCTGGTCAATTCCGGCGATTTAAGCCTTCTGCGGGAGGCCCAAACCCCGGAAGAAATTCACACTCTTCTGTCCCGCGTTCAGTAAGGACAGAAGAAGAGGTATATCATCCATCGGCCGTATTGATACTCCTATGCCGCATCTTGGCCCGCCGTATTGTTGTGCAATGCTCTGTAGGCGGGCCACACAAATTTCCGTGAAACTGCCAGGTTTTGGAAGAATTTTTAACCGCCACGTCGAAAAAGTCGAATAAGTTTTTACTCCACGGTCCTTTTTTACTTCCTTTTTCGACCTTGCGATGGATTTTTTCTTCAAAGTATGCTGTTTTTAAGGGAATTATGATGTTGAAAAAGTAACCGCCGATGCCCTGAAATTTCCGTTCAGTTACCGATCGGGACAGACCGATCGGGCTCTGTTAAAAATC
>JAISCR010000064.1 GCA_031265435.1 Treponema sp. | reverse complement strand
TCTCCCGTTGTAACCCGCAGGAAACTTTGGCGCTTTAAAAACTTTTTTTTTGGCATTTGGTTGTGGTGAATATGGTTTGTTGTATCAATTTTTCGCAATTATTACCACTACCCCCCCCCCCCCCCCCCCGATAGGAATAGTAGGATATAGCCTTCCGCCAGCGGCGGATTCCCCTTCATCTATAGGCAATACCGCCGGCAAGACCTGCCGGCCGCTCTACGTTCTCTTTTCCTTTGAAACAAAGGCCGGTTTCTTCGTCACGACGGAGAAACCGGCTTTTATTTTTTGCGCCGTACGCGCAAAGCCCATAACTCATGGTCAGGCGGACCATAAACGCGGAGGAATATCGCAATGAAAAAAGGCGGATTGTTTTTTATCGGGATGCTGGTAGTGGTACTTGGCTGCGGTCTTGTTTTCACAGGCTGCCCCACTGGAGGAGACGATGGAGGAGGAGGCGATAGTCTTTCCACAAGTTGGAGCGAAAGCCAGTGGCAAAACTGGTTCGATACTCACTCTCCCACCGACGAATCTGCTCTTTCCGACTTAGCAACATTTATAACCGCAAACGGTACTTGGATTGCCCAGCATTCCTGGTGGGGTACTATGTATTCTAATTGGAGTACCGGAGGAGGTGACGGTGGAACCGGAACAGGGGGTGACTACGATGGCGGCAGCTACGAATTTTCCACAACTTGGACCGAGAGCCAATGGGCAAGCTGGTTCAATAGTCATCCGTACAACATAAATTACGGCGCGGAAATATCGATATTTGCCGCCTCTAACACTGTGTGGCGTTTGAATAATCCCTGGTGGTCTTTCATGTACAATGACTGGATGAATGGGAAGAAAGTGTGAAACCTGTTTCAATAACCCTTCGCCCAAGGACTTATCTGTCCTCAATGGCATAGCGCAACAGCCGCCGTCCTTGGGCGACGGCTGTATGTTTTCGGTCTGATACAGCCTTTCCCCGGCGCAAAACCTTATCGTACAGCGAGGACCGGTCGGTATGGAGGCCGGCGTTTTTATTGGAGCGGATAGCCCGGTCTGTCCGGCGTAAGCCGGGCAGATGCGCCCATCTCCGAATGGAGATGCTATACAACCCATTCCTTACAGCACACTAATATTCCACTTCCACCGGCTACCCCTGTTGGGCTGATGGACACGTGCTTAAAAACGGTAATTCATGTCTGTCTATAAAGTCGGTTACATTATAAACAGGCGGTAATTCAGATTCTGCCGGTAACCGACTGGAGGTACTCTACTGCCGCAAGGCCGTCCGGGGCGCCGGAACGAGGGCGGCGGTTTCTGTCCCGGACGCAGGCTGCGGCATCGGCTGCCATGTTGGCAAAGTAGCCTGAGGGCCCGGGGAAGGTTTCGTCTGTTTTCTTGAGGGATCGGAACTTTTCCGCATAGGGACTTGTATCGCTCTCCCAGACTTCAAAAATTCCGTTCCCTATCCTGAGTCTGCCCCGTTCGCAGGAAAACTCCATCTCGAAAATAAGGTGATCCCTCCCGGCCCCAAGCTCAATGATAAAGGGTACGGAACGTTTTGAGTTTCCGCCGCCGATACCGCTTATGCTGCCCATAAGCCAGGAAGTTCCCGTTTTACCGCGGAGGCGGGCGCCCCGGCATTTTTCGTGTTTCAGAAGCCCTCCGCTCAGGAACATGAGGGCGTCGGCCAGGTGTGTGCCGTCATGCCAGAGCATCTCATCCAAACGGCGGTTCTTCCCGAAGCAGAGGCAGGCCTTTACGCTGAGGAGGGCGCCCAGGCTGCCGCTGTCGAGAATCTCCTTCATCCTGATATAGTCCGCGGAATAGCGGCGTTCGTGGTTGGTTACAATTTTGATCTTTCCGGATTGATGGAGGGCCGCAATGGATCGGGCGGCCTTGAGGCTGTCCGCGAGAGGTTTCTCGCAGACAACAAGCGGAACACCGCAGGAGGCGGCAAGACGGCAGTAGAAGAGGTGGCTGTCCGGGTGGGTTGCTATATGGAGGATTTCCGGTCTGTGTTCCGCAAGCATGGATTCCGCGTCGGCATAAACGGGAACCTGCCAGCGCCCGGCAAAAAGCTGCCGCCGCTCTTCATCAATATCGCAGCCCGCAACAAGGCGGCAGTCCGGGTTTGCGGCAATAGCCCCCGCATGGGTTGCCGGTTTTTCCCGGAGGCTGTCATCCTCAAGAAGGCTGGCGATTCGGCCCAGGCCTACTATGGCAGCCTTTATCTTTTCGGTGTGACACTTCGTTTCATTGTCGATTCTGTTCCCGGGATCAGCCACTCGTCATCCCCTGGTATTTTTATCCGTTTTTTTATCATGCCTGGAATTGAGGAGCGAGTACATCACCGGAGTTACAAAGAGGGTCATGACCGAACAAACGGAAAGTCCGCCGACAAAGGTCTTGCCGATGGGCTGAATGGTATCGGCTCCGGCGCCGGGGAAGAAGGCAATGGGAACCATGCCCAGAATAGTGGTGAGGCTGGTCATCAGGATGGGGCGCAGGCGGTTCCGTCCCGCTTCGATACAGGCCTCCCGGACTTTAAGGCCGCGGGCCCGCAGGGTGTTGGTATAATCCACAAGGACGATGCCGTTATTCACCACCACGCCTACCAGGGCGACGATACCTACCGCGCTGAACATGGACATTGCCTGATCCGAGAGTTTGTAGATCCATATCACCCCAATCAAAAGGAGCGGAATGGAAAAGAAGATGATCAAAGGATCCACAAAGGATTCAAACTGACTTGCCATGAGCCCGAAGACCAGGAACACTGCCGCGATAATGATAAAGATGAAACGTCCGTAGTAGCTGCGGATCTGTGCGGCTTCCCCCAGATAACGGACTGTTACCCCCTCGCGGGGTACCAGGTACTCTTTTACCGTTGCCTCAAGCCGCTGCTGCATGTCCGTTGCGGCGATTCCCGGCGGCAGGTCCCCCGTGATGCGGATCACGCGTTCCCGGTTTTCCCGGCGGATGGAAGAGGGAGAACGGCTTTCGGATATCCGGGCAAGATTTGAAAGGGCGATGCGGTCTCCGTTGCGGCTCATGACAAAAACGGCATCAAGGTTGGGCAGCCCCCGGCGGTCTTCATCCCGGAGCATCACATCCACATCAACAAGTCTTTCCCCCTGGGTTATGGTGGTAGCGGTAGTACCGTCCATGGCGGTACGGATCTCGGCGGCGATGGTAGCAAGAGAAACACCCATGGCGCTGGCCCTGTCCCGGTCAATCTCTACCCGGAGCTGGGGCGCCCCTTCATCAATATTCACCGCGGCGTTTTCAATCTCCGGGAGATACCGGGTTATGATCCCCAGGATCTCGTTCGCGCTCTCCATAATCGCCGTATAATCCCGTGAGCTTACGGTAATCTCTATTGCCGACGTGTTGCCCATGCCGCGGCCCGCACGGAAGGAAAGCCGCGCTCCGGGCAGTCCCCGGAAGTAGGAAGCCAGTTTCTGCTGAATAGTCGCCGGGGTATCGATCTGCAGAGCCGGTTCGGGCAGGGTGATCTGGAAAGTCCCCTGATTGGTTCCGCTCCGCCGGGCGGTGAGGATAAGATTTATGTAACCCTGTACTTCTTTTTTAACAATCTCCTCAAGGTCGAGGAGCATCTGTTCGGTTGTTTCGATGGTGGTTCCCTGCGGCATGGACACATTCATTGTTACATTGTCGTCTGTTCTGGTACGCATGTACATGTTCATACCGATACCCTGGAACTGGAGCAGGGAAAAACAAAGGATGGCAAGCACCAGCAGTATCACCGCGGCCCGGTGTGAGAGGCAGTACTCCAGCCCCTTTTTGTAGGCCGAATCAAGCCCGGTAAAAAGGCCTTCCATACGGTCGTCAAGAAAGCGCAGGGGAGCGAATTTGAGGGGCCGCTGCTTGCGGGTATTCAGCTTGAGGATCGAACCGCAGAGGCTCGGCACCAGGGTAACCGCCACTATCAGGGAACATATCAGCGAGATACACACGGTAAAGATCAGATCGCTGAAGAGCTGCCCCATCTGTTCAAGATCGTTCTTCCAGATGATAAGGGGAATGAAGACGCAGAGGGTGGTAGTAGTAGATGTGAAGATCGCCCGGAGCATCTCCCTGCTGCCCAGAATTGCGGCAATGGCAGGCTTCGCCCCCCGTCCCCGGTACGTGTGAACATTCTCCAGAATTACGATGGAGCCGTCCACGGCCATGCCCAGTCCCATGATGAGGCCCGTCATGGTAAGGAGATTGAGGGTAAAGCCGAAGATCGCCATAAACATGATCGTGAGGAGTATGGAAACGGGGATCGACAATCCTATAATAATGGTTCCCTTTATGTTTCGCAGGAATATGAAGAGGATCAGCATGGAAAGCAGGGCGCCCTGTATGGCATTGGAGTAGACCTGATCCAGGGTAGCGCTGATCATAGTGGTGTTGTCGGAAAGCACCTCAAGGGAAATGCCGCGGGGAAGCTGCGTATTGATCTCTTCCAGAGCTTCCTTGACCCGGCCGGCTACCTGAACCTGGTTGGAATCGCTTTCGCTGGTAACCTGAATGTAGACCCCGCTCATGCCGTTCACATAGACGCGGGCCGCATTGTCGTTGTAGTCAAGGCTCACCTCGGCAATGTCTTCAAGACGGAGCACCATGGAACGGTTTACGTTGATCCCTCCCTGCCCCGCAGGAATATTGGTAACCTTGACCACAAGGCGCTTTACCTGATCCACGCTGGTAAGTTGTTCCTCGGTCATGATCTGGTATTCCCGCGTTCCCCGCCTCAGGTTTCCCCCGGAGGAGAGGATGCTCTGGCCGTTAAGGGCATTGGTAACGTCATTCAGGGTGAGCTTGAACGCGGCAAGACGGTTCAGGGAAACGGCAACCTTGACTATCTGGGTGGTGCCGCCGGTAACTTCGGCGGAGGCAACCCCGTCGATCCGCTCGATGTTGGCCTGGATCTCGTCCTCGGCAAAGATACGCAGCTGATCCGGCGGATAGTTGCCCCGAACAACAAGCCGCATGATGGGCATGGCGCTCATGTCAAAGCGGCGGACTATGGGGGATTCCGTCCCGTCGGGCAGGGAGTTTGCCAGACGGTTGAGCAGGGTCTGGGCATCGGTTACCGCCTTGTCCATGTCCGTGCCGTAGGCAAACTCCAGATTGATGAAGCTGGCTTCAAACTGGGAATTGCTGGTTATGTTGACCAGTCCCCTGGAAGAAGCGAGTGAACGTTCCAGTCTTTCGGTAACGTTGGCCTCCACATCCGCGGGCCCCGCGCCGGGGAAACGGGTGTACACCGAAAGTACCGGCGGGTTTGCCGAGGGGTAGAGATCCACCGCCAGGTTGGGCACCATGGTAAGGGCTACCCCCATAGCCAGGGCGTAGAGTACCACGATGGTAACAGGCCGTTTGACTGAATAATCGGAAATGTTCAAACACTACTCCCTGAGAAACGCTGATTGAATGACGCCAATCGGCGTTTCCCGTGTAAAGATTCAGAGGCTGTCCCAAAACTTCGGCTTTGGGGCATGCTCATCATTCAACCAGCCTGACAGGATCCCCGTCGCTCAAAAAATTCTGGCCCGCGATAACAACCTTCTCCCCGGTATCAATTCCTTCCAGAATCTCAACCAATTCCTCATTCTCAAGTCCGGGCTGCACTTCCCGGCGGCGGGCCGTGTTCCCTTCATCCGTAATAAAAACGATCCACCTGCCGTAGGTGTTGATCAGGGCCTGCCGGGGAACAACCGGCACACCGGATCGGGTATTGGTGACAAGGCTTATCGTGGCGAACATGCCGGCCTTTATCCGCGAATCCCTCCCGGTAAAGCGGAGCCGTATCTTGAGAGTTCTGCTTGCGGGATCGAGTACCGGAGACAGCTCATCTACAAGGGCGGTAAAAACCTCACCGGGCAGAGCCTCCAGCGTCACCTCGGCGGAAAGTCCCCGGCGGGCGGCATTGGCAAAGCGTTCCGGTACAAAGGTTTCCACCACCAGTGTAGAGAGATCCCCAACCACATAGAGGGCCGATCCGGTACTTACCGTATCTCCTGCGCTGTAGTTCACCTGCAGGACGGTGCCGTTCACCGTAGAAATGACGGGACTTAAGGAGTAACTCTCGCCGGGACGGGAAGGATCGACCATGGCGGCCACATCCCCCCTGGATACCATGTCCCCTATGCCCAGCCCGATTTCGGTAAGCTTGCCCCCGACCGCCGGGTATATGGACACCTGATTCCGGGCCAGCACATCCCCGTTGAGCACCACACTGTTCTCGATGGTTCCCAAGCCGACTTCATGCACCCTCACCACGGAAAGGGTACGCTGCGTTGAGTCCTGTGCGGGCCGTCCTTCCCCCCCGGCGGCGTCCTGTTGAAGGCCTCCTGCCGGAAGAGTTTCCCCGCCGGCCCTTCGGGCCAGAACCATGCGGACACTGAGCCCCGCAAAGAGAAGAATCAACAGAACAATAACAACCGTTACCGCGATGGAGACGCCTGACTTTTTTTTCACTCTTCACTCCCGGGACGAGCTTCCGCGGCCCCATTTTTACTCTTCATCAACTCCCGCCAGTCCATATTCACCGCCGCGGCGAGATCCAGCACCGTTGTAAGACAGGAAAGTTCACTTTGAAGCAGGGAATACCGGGCCTCGTTGAGGCTCTTCCGGGCATCCTCCAGAGACAGGGACTCTACCGTACCGTTTTGAAAACCCTGTTCCGATAATTCATGGTTCCGCCGGGCAATTTCAAGCCTGAGTCTGTTGATCTCCAGGGCCTCCAGGGAACTTTCCAGCATCATCGTCAGGGTGCGAATCTCCTGCGCCGCGCTGGTTTCGGCGCTTTTCAGATCCAGCCGGGCTTTTTCAACGGCGGATTCTGCCTTGCGCAGAGCCTGGTTTTCCGTAGTCCCCGGAATCCAGGGATTGATGGGGATACTCAGCGATACGGAACCCGACACCGAATCGGTGAATTTGCCGTCCTCTCCCCCGCTTCCCCGGCCACCCCAATCGGCGGCGAGCCTCAGGGAAGGCGCCCTGTCCCCAATGCTGTCCTGCTTCCGGGTATTCTCCGCGGATTCAAGGGCAAGCCGCTTCTCCGCAATATCCGGCCGCCCGGAAAGATACCGGGCAATGAGGAATTCGCTGTCCGCCTTTACGGGACTTACTTCAATTTCTCCTTCAAGATGAATCGTCTGCCGCTCAAGACCGATAAGGTCGAGAAACGAGGCAAGGTTCTGCTGAACCGAAGAACGGGCGCCGCTCAGATCGGAACGGGCAACCTCCACGGCCAGCCGGCTGTTGAGAAGGCTGAGTTCCCCGGTGAAACCGTTTTCATAGCTGATCCCGGTTTTTTCAAGCTGCCGTTCCGCAAGATTCAGGGCATCCTGCTTGTGTGAAACATTTTCCCGCTCCGCAATCAGGGTATAGAAAGCCTTGGCTACCTGAATTTCAAGCTGCCTGCGTGCATCATCGTAGGAGAGAAGAGCCCCCTCATAGGCAAGCCTGATACCCTTCATCCGGTAAGGAATCCCCGCATTGAGACCCAGTGAGATACCGGCGGAGAGGCTGTAGCCAAAATTGGCGGCATCGGCCTTAAAACCGGGATCAACAAAAAGACCGGTTCCGTAATTGATGCCCCCGCCCGCGCTGAGGGAAGGAAAAACCTGAGCCCACAGATGCTTTGACGAATATTCGGCATCGGAGAGATCCAGCCTGGATTTTTGCAGATTGAGACTCGTATCCAGAGCCATGCGGACAGCCTCCTCCAGCGTGATGACCAGAGGCTCCTCTTCCTGCCCAAAAAGAGCCATAGAGAGGATGAAAAGGAAAAACAAACACATCCCCCTGCGGGGAAAAAACCTCATGCATGCCTCCGAATTAGTGTCTGCCCATAATGTGTCTATATTACGGACGGACTCGATAGTGTCTTCAAAACTGAAGTTTTGGAACCGACTCAACTATACAAAAAACAGTTTGCTTATACTATTCAGTAAAAAATACACAGTTGAGCAGGGTTACACGGCCTGCCTACTGTTTTTCGGGAAGGTATTTCCAGTAGCGCCGGGGCATGAAGCGACGTTGAAGCCCGGGGTTGTCCCGTGCGGGATTGTTGATGGTTTTGAAGTAGTGCTTCCACAGATGTTCCCAGGGATCGCTTTCCCCAATCTGGCTCACAGGCGCCAAACAAGGCGAAGATTCAGGCGAATGAAGGCGGGCCTGCCCTTCATCCAGGGGCAGAAGACAGGCTTCCTCACCCGCGGGCCGGAGAAGGACAAGGCGCCGCTTTTCGTCGATAAGTGCCCAGGGGCTTCCGGCGAAGCGGCGGCAGAAGTGATCCGCCAGCGCGGGCAGTACAAAATAATCCGGTGAACAGCGGGCGGTATAGATACCTTTGTTACCGGGAGTGAAACGCAGGAGTCCCTTGAGCCGGTCTATTTCCAGCCCCACCTTGAATGCGGTTTCCAGCACGGTTCGCGTGCCGGGATCGAGACGGTTCCGGGAGGCCCTTTCGGCCCCTTCCCTGGCCTGCTGTGACCCTGTCCGGTGATACGGATCGGCCGCCCTGGCCGCGGAGAGTACCCCAAAGGCATAGCGTATAATCTCCGTCTCTATGGACAGTTCGCTCATCCAGCCGCAGACAAAAGCTTCATGAGCCGTACATGAAAGTTCAAAGAGCGCCTCTCCAATGGTACAACTTTCCCCGCCGCTTTCCGTTTCTTCCGCGGGAACTTCATCCATCAGGGACTCGAAGAGGGAACCTTCCACAGGAGAGTCCCGCATGGCTTCGTTCCGCCTGTACCGGGGAAACACTGCGGCAGGCGCTCTGCCGTGTTTCCATGCCCTGCCCAGAACCGAAAAAAGCCCTTCGAGAGTTCCGTCGTAGAATACCGGCCCTGAAAACTCATTCATGAATACTCAACCAAACCCGGCTAAAATTCAAAGAGAGGCAGTTGCAGACCTGCCCCGTCCTGATCCGCAAGGATTCTGCGGATACGGGCCGGATCTTCCGGGCGTTCAAAGAAACGGCCTCCCGCGCTGACAAAATAACGGGCGCGTTTCATCACGGCCCCAAGGCGGCGGAGGCTGTCCAGATCTATGGAACGGGAACGCCGGCTTTCAATGATCCTGCGGGCGCTTTTTGCGCCGATACCGGGTACCCTAAGGAGTTCCTCGTAGGAAGCCCGGTTGATCTCTATGGGAAACCAGTCCAGATGCTTGAGAGCCCAGGCGGTTTTTGGGTCGATGTGGGGATCAAGAAAGGCGGAATCTTCATCAAGAATTTCCCCCGCGGAAAAATGGTAAAACCGGAGCAGCCAGTCCGCCTGGTAGAGCCTGTGTTCCCGAACCAGGGGCGGACCCGCAATGTCGGGAAGCCTGGAGTCACTCTTCCCATAACCCCTCCCGACAGGGGTAAAGGCCGAATAGTAGACCCTGCGGAGGGCGAATTTCCGGTAGAGGGAACTTGAAAGATTGACAATGGTTCTGTCATCCTCCGCGCTTGCCCCGACAATAAGCTGGGTACTCTGCCCTGCCGGGGCAAAGACAGGCGCGGAATTTTTGCCGGAAGGAGAAAAACGGCTCCCGCGGCGGTCTTCTTCAAACTGATCGTGCAGGGCCGAAAAATCCCCCATGGCCCCAAGAATCACCCTGCCTGACTTTTGGGGCGCCAGATGCTGCAGACTTTTATCGGTAGGAAGCTCTATGTTGACGCTGAGCCTGTCCGCCCAGATCCCCGCCTCCCTGATAAGGCGCTCTCCCGCACCGGGAATTATCTTGAGATGGATATAGGCCCCGAAACCCGCCTCGGTGCGCAGGGTTTTTGCAACCTCAATGAGTTTTTCCATCACAATATCCGGATCCGCAAAGATCCCGGAAGAGAGGAACAACCCTTCGATATAATTGCGCTTATAGAATTCGCTTGTCAGATCCACCAGCTCCCGGACGGTAAAGCTGCTGCGTTTAACATCCGCGGAAGAGCGGTTTACACAGTATGCGCAGTCAAAACGGCAGACATTGGAAAAGAGAACCTTGAGCAGGCTGACACACCTGCCGTCCTCAGTCCAGGAGTGGCAAACCCCCGCCGCGAAACTGGAACCAAAGCCCTTTTCTCCCGTCTTCCCGTGCCGCCCCTCACTGCCCGAAGAGGCGCAGGAAGCGTCATACTTTGCCGCCCCGGCAAGGAGGGAAATTTTTTCACCCAGTTCCAGCATTCCAGCCATATAGATACTATACAACCGTATAGGATAAAATGCAAGAGGAAAAAGCGATGGTACGCGGTTTCTCCGTAACTATTCAGTCGGGGGGCTAAAGCTCCCACTCCGCAAAAAGTCTTGAAAAGACTTTGCGCTATCCGGTTGAACGAGGGGGTTTGAACCCCCTCTTTTCATTTACTTCCCGCACTGGCAACTGGCATTGTAATCATACGCAAGCCCACAGCTTGTTTCGCTGCAAAAACTTTTGTCGCTATCTGATTTGTACCAGCAAGTACCGTTTGGGTTTGGGCAGCCGCCACCCCCGCCGCCGCCACTACTATTGTTACATCCTGCCAGAACCAATCCGAATACCAGCAGAATTACCAGTATCCCCGTCATAAAAAAAGTGTTTTTCTTCATTTGAAGAACTCCTTGGGAGTATCCGGCGGATAGCCCGGAACCCCTAAATAAGATGACCTGTCCTTAGAGACAGCTTGTCCCCTACTGTGTCATAATGACACAGTATAAGGAAGTTTCCCGCCCATATTGCTACTAAATGCCGGATTTCGTAAAATTCTTGCATTTTTTACAATAATGTTCGGTTAAGACGATCATATACCAATTAAAATGTATGTGTCAAGTGTCTCTATCTGAAAAAAAGAGACGCCCATAGCATACAAAATATGGATTTAGACCAGCTTTTCGTCTTTAATCTCAAAAAATGGCGTAAAAATATGGGACTTTCCCAAAAAGCATTAGCGGAACGGTGCAACGCGGCTCATTCCTATATCAGACAGATCGAAAGCGGAAGCGGGCATCCTTCTTTTGCTTTTATTGGAAAACTTGCAAACGCATTGAATATTGAACCGTATCAATTGTTTTATGATGAAACGGCAATGCCGCCTGATAAAATTCTCCAATCGGATCGTATCGAATCAATAAAAACGAAATTTCTGGAAAGAATGGCATCTGAATTTGATATTGTTATTGATACACTAAAATCGAAGATTCCCCCGGTTTAACCCCGGAGTCGAATAAGTCGTCTGATACCGGTTGAACTATTCTCTATATTGTGTAAGGGTTTCAATGTCCAGCCCGGTAACTTGGGTAATTTGTTCAAGGGGCAAGCCTATGTTTATAAGTTTTTTGGCTACTTCACGCTTGACCCGCTCTTCAGCCATAGCCTCTCGCGCTTCGCCTCTGGCCTCCTATTTGGCAATAAGCCCTGTCCGTTCAAGCACCTGTTCCAGCGTTAAATCACTCATCCGTATCACCTCCTCATCGCCTCCCCTTATGGTAAGAACCAGGAGGTTCCGGTGATGGCTCAGGATAAAACAGAAACAGGCGCCCAGCATATCCCCTGGCATCCCGCTTTTGTCCAGGCTATTCAACTGGAATTGGAACCCTATGCGGAGTATCTCGAATTTCAGACCGAATATCGGCTTACCGCTGAACCTCTGGAAATTGACATGGTTATCATCAAAAAAGCCCCGGAGATCAGAATTGAGAAAAACATTGCCCGGATCTTCAAGGCCGTCAACATCGTGGAATTTAAAAGCCCCGAGGATTATTTTTCGGTTTATGACTTTTACAAGGTGCTTAGCTACGCATACCTCTATGCCGTACTGAACCGGGTGGTCATGCAGGAGTTGACTATTACCGTAATAGAAAGCCGGTATCCCCGGGACTTGTTCAAGTATATTCAGGAGGAAGAACAGGGGACGGTGAAAGAAAGCTCTCCCGGAATATATCAAATTTCCGGGTACAGCATGAGTATTCAGGTGATAGAGAGCAGAAAGCTGTCTCCCGGAGAAAATCTGTGGATTCGGGGCCTGAACAAGGACTTGAAAGCTGAGACTGCCGGTGCGATACTGAAAGAGAGCCGGAAGAAAGGCGGTCGGGCCCGGATTCAGGCGTATATATATGCGGTACTAAAGGCAAATGCGAAAACCATACGGGAGGTATTACAGATGGCAGATGAAGGAGCGATAACCCTGGATGAAGTGCTGGAAGAAGCCGGTCTGACCGCCAAGTGGGAAGAAAGGGGTGAAAAGATAGGCTGGCAAAAGGCTATAGAGCTGTTAAAACAGGGCTACACGGTGGATCAACTGGAACAGATGGCCTCCGATGTGCCCTGACCGGGTAAAAATAGCCGCAGTTACCACTTAATGGGCCTGCTCACACTACATGGAATCAATGAACAAAAAATGGACCCGCAGAAATAAAGCATTAGACTCCCGCATTCCTGCCCTGTTCCCTCTTCTACTTCTTCGCGGTAAATTTTTTCTTCAAATTCCCCGCGTTCATCGTTTCGGTTTGATATTGAGATTCACCCCAAGCCTTGATTCGCTGTCCACGATAGTCCAGCTTGAACCGGGGTATATGCCGATGGTACGCATTTGGTAGCCTTTCTGTTCAAGTTCTTCGATGATCGCGTCCCGTTTATCTCCCACTTCAAAGCCCAGATGGTGAACCCCTTCGCCGTGCTTGTCCAGAAATTCCTGGAAGGTGCTCTCTCCTCCGGTGGGCTGGCTGAGTTCGATGACAAAGCCTCTGTCTTTTACATCAATTACCGCCATCCTCATGCCGTAGGCCGCCTTTTTACCACGGTAGGTAATATCCGTGCCGGCTCCCGCGTCATGGATTTGAATTTCGGGAACCGGGATATTAAAGAGTTCGGCCCATTCCTGTGCCGCTTTTTCCACATCCCGCACAACCAGCGCAACCTGAATAAATCCGTTACTATTTACCGGCGTTTTCATTATTAACTCCTATAAAAAGCGGCGGTATCGCCGCTTATGTAAATCGAAAATTAACACGCAGTGTTAATTCTTATTCCTCTTATATCATCTTTATGACCGACTTTACAATATCGGCCTTGTTATGGACGCTCTGATCCATGGCGTTTTGAATATCCTTGAAATCGAACACGTTGGTAACAATATCCTTCACCCTGGTTTTTCCGCTGCTCACCGCGTCAATGGCCAGAGGATAGATGTGGCGGTAGCGGAAGATCGTCTTCATGCCTATCTCCTTGTCCAGGGCCATGCCGATGGGCAGGCTCATCTGTCCGGAAGGGCTGTAACCGACAAACACCAGCGTTCCTCCTTTCTTGAGGAAGCCGATGCCCTGGGAAGCGGCGATCTCATTGCCGGTGGTTTCAATGACCAGATCGACACCCTTGCCGCCTGTCAGATCCTTTACCGCCTCAAGCGGATCTTTTTCTTTGGAATTGATGACTACATTCGCCCCAAGCGCCTTTGCCTTCTCCAGGCGCTTCCCGACTACATCGGTAACATATACGGTGGAAACGCCCAATGCCTTCATCGCCAGCATGGACACAAGTCCGATGCAGCCTGAACCTGTTACAAGCGCTGTCTGCCCCAACTCCGCGCCTCCGGTTTTTGCCGCATGGAAACCGACGGCAAGCGGCTCGATCAAGGCTCCTTCCATGGTATCCATATTGTCGGGCAGACGGAAACAGAGATCCGCCTCGTGGGCCACATACTCGCAGAAAACCCCGTCTACCGGGGGAGTCGCAAAGAAGATCACATCCGGGCAGAGATTATAGCGCCCGCTGCGGCAGAATTCGCAGTGTCCGCAGGTTTTTCCCGGCTCCAGCGCAACCTTGTCCCCGGCCTTGAGATGCTTTACCGCGGAACCGGTTTCCACCACTACCCCTCCGGCCTCGTGGCCCAATACAAAAGGATACTGCACAATAAAGTTGCCGATGCGTCCGTTTTCATAGTAGTGCAGATCCGAACCACAGACCCCTACGTACTCAAGCTTTACCAGAACCTCATCGCTTTTGGGCTGAGGGATCTCCCTTTCGGTAAATTCCAGCTTCCCCAGTCCTGTCTGTATAGCTACTTTCATTTTTCCCTGCATATAATCCTCCATTGGTAGGTTCGCTTGTCCAGTTCATCATAGTATCCTATTATTCTCCTGTCTACAATAAAGTCGAAATAAGGAAGAAGCATGAGCGGAAACAGTTTTGGTACTCTGTTCACAGTCATGACCTTTGGTGAATCACACGGCCCGGCCCTGGGCTGCATTATCGACGGCTGTCCCGCGGGGCTTCTCCTGGAGACTGAAGACATTGCCGCGGAACTCAGGCGGAGGAGGCCTCTGGGAGGGGAGGGGGCCTCTACCGCGCGGACCGAAGAAGACGAACCGGAGATCCTCTCGGGCGTCTTCGAGGGCCGAAGCCTGGGAACTCCCATCGCCATCATCATACGAAACCGGGATCAGCGTTCAGGGGACTATGATGAATTGAGAGAAGTCTACCGTCCGGGGCATGCGGACTGGACATGGGAAGCCAAATTCGGGCGGCGGGATCACCGGGGGGGCGGCCGCAGTTCCGGGCGGGAAACCGCGGGGCGGGTAGCGGCAGGCGCCGTGGCAAAAGTTTTCCTGAAAGCTTCACATACCGGCATCCGTTCATGGGTCTCTTCCATTGCGGGCATCGATATTCCGGGCCCGGAAAAACCGGGCTTTGATATTGAAGAAACCGAAAAAAATCCCTTCCGTGTACCCCGCAGCGATTATGTCAAAGAGATAGGGAAAAAAATAGAATCGCTGCGCGCTTCGGGCGACAGTGCGGGGAGCATTGTTACCGTCAGCGTTACGGGCCTTCCGCCGGGGCTGGGGGAGCCTGTCTTCGATAAAGTCTCCGCACGGCTTGCCCAGGCCGCCCTCTCCCTGGGCGGATGCAAGGGCGTGGAATTCGGGAACGGCTTTGCGGCGGCTTCCCTGACAGGTTCGCAAAACAACGACGCGATCACGGCAAGGCCTGAGGATGCGGGAGCCAATCTAAAAAATTCAATCGAACAGAAAACAAAGTTTTCTGCCTTTAATACAAACAACGCGGGGGGAAGCCTGGGCGGCATCTCTACCGGAGAGGAGATTCTGTTCAGGGCGGCCTTCAAACCCGTTGCCTCCATCGGGAAAATCCAGAAAACCGTGGATACTTCAGGCAGCCCAAGAGAGCTTTCCGTAAAAGGCCGCCACGACATCTGCATTGCTCCCCGTGCGGCCCCGGTACTCGAGGCCATGACGGCGCTGGTGCTGGCCGACCTTATCCTCCTCCGCCGTGCGAACAGGGTGTGAGTCCGTGGTCAATTCCCTGTTTTTGCGCAAGGGTTTCAATGCCCAGCCCGGTAACCTGGACAACTTGTTCAAGGGGCAAGCCTATGTTTATAAGTTTCCCGGCTACTTCACGCTTGACCCGCTCTTCAGCCATAGCCTCTCGCGCTTCGCCTTCCGCCTTGGCCCGGGCTTTAAGCCGGGCCTCCCATTTGGCAATAAGCCCTGTCCGTTCAAGTACCTGTTCCAGCGTCAAATCACTCATCCGTATCGCCTCCTCTAATGCTCCCGCGTTCGCTCTCACTACCGCATCCAGATATGCCTGTATCCTCGCCCCTTTCCCCGCCCGTGCTATCTCTCCCGTTATCCGCCGTATCCCCTCCACGTTAAGTTCATTGTCCAGATTCCTCAGCCACAGATTCTCTCCTTCCGATAATTTCCGGCTGTCGATAACCTGGATCGGCATGATGTCTCCTGTCACAGTATAGATCCCCCCACTCCGTTCTTCAACCGTATACGAGCGGATTTCCCGTAGATGACGCAGCAGTTCCCGAGGGTGGCGGCTTTCGATAAGGGTGATGGTAAGATCCGTGATGGGGATGTGTTCCAGGGAGACATAGAGACATGCGTAGCCATAGACCTTGTAAAAATCGGCGAGGGAGAGGTAATCGGAAGGGCTCTTGAACTCCAGGATATTGTGAGTACGGAATATGGCGGCGATATTTTTGGAAATAGGGAGGGAGTTAGGTTTTTTAATGATGACGACATCAATTTTGAGGGGTTCTGAAGTGAGTTGATATTCCGGCTTAAATTCCAGTACATCGCGGTACTGGTGTAATTCCAGCTGGATAGCCTCGATGAAGGCGGCATGCCATGAGATACGGGGTTCACCCGGGGGGTATTGTTCATGTTCTTGAGATTGAAGATATTCCATGCCCTATATAGGGCATTATCCTGCAAGGCGCTTCAATGAAAAATGAAAAAGTGGTTAAAAAAATCTACAGGTCAAGTTTAAAGCCCGGCTTAGGGTATCTTCATTTTTATCCTTTCCTTACGTACAAAGGTATGGAGGAGAGTTCCTTGTCGTCTATGTAGAGGACAAAGTTTATTACCCCGCTCTGCTTGAAGCGGAGATTGGTAATGGTAAACACAAGGTGGCTCACCGCGGTTGCGTTCCCCACACCCTTGACATCCACATTACCGGAGATGTTTTCCATGGTCATTTCCCCGTCAAGATCCGTGGTTTCGATACGGAAACTGTGGCTTGAGAATTCCCAGAGATCGAAGCGTATACGGATAACCACGGAAAGCTGGGGATGCACGCAGGGGAAGTTCCGGGAAACGATGGTGTCGAAGGTACCCACAACGGTAAGTTTGCCGCCGTTTTCCTGAGCAAAATCGCAAAAGGTAAAAAGTTCTATTTTCATATATGTCCGGCGATCAACTTTCCTTCTCGTACATTACAAGGCCGTTGATTCTCCGCAGGAGGCCGATATATACCAGCGCCCCGGCGATTATGAACACGGCAACCACCCCCAGCTGCCAGAGTACCTGAAGCCTGATCCATTCAATGATGGGGTCGGCGTCAAGGTCGCATCCGATGATTCCTATCACCTCTCCGCTATGGTTCCGGATGGGTGCGTAGGCCGAAATAACATTTCCCCACAGTTCCGTGTGATCGATGCCTCCCAGTTGGGGGGTTCCGGTTCGTACCGTCTCAAAGAAAGCTTCCTCATAATCGGAAACATCCTCGTCGGTGCCTATGGGCGAAAAATCTTCTTCATCGTCCGGGGTAGAACTTCCGTCTATGATGTAGCGGTAAACCGTATCGGATATGAGAGTCATTGTGTACAGATACTGCACTCCGAAATCGTTTTTTATCTCCAGCATTCGTTTCTGGGTTTTAATATAATAATCGGAATTATCGTCAAGGGTCATGGTAAGTTCCAGAAAATCATCAAGATCATCTCTTCCGATCAATTCTTCTACGCGATTTACGGGGGGCATGGCCAACTGGGAACAGACATAACGGGTAACCGAGTTGACCTGAAGTACCGAAGTGATGATGAAGACT
This sequence comes from Treponema sp., assembly GCA_031265435.1. Taxonomy (GTDB): domain Bacteria; phylum Spirochaetota; class Spirochaetia; order Treponematales; family Breznakiellaceae; genus JAIRNJ01. The sequence goes on along the minus strand of JAISCR010000064.1, from coordinate 21,418 downwards.
CCGAATATTGCCACAAAGAAAAAACCAAAGAAGAGGGTAAGGCGGAACTTCATGAAGGAAGAAGTCCGGGCCATATTGTCGTTGAGCTTTATACTTGCGCTAAATTCCATTGCCATTGCTATTCTCCGTTTTACCCTTGCGTGCCTTTTAAAAACCCGCAGAATCAGTGCAGATCCTGAGCCGGTTCATAGGGAATACTCATTATAAAACTGGTTCCCTTCCCCGGTTCGGTCTGCACTTTTATGGAACCCTTAAGATCCTTTACCCGTTCACGCACCAGGTTAAGCCCTATGCCCCGGCCCGCGTTGAGATCCGCAGTCTCCGCGGTGCTGAAACCCGGCGCAAAAATTGCGCTTAGAAGCCTGGACTTATCCCCGGCCTCTTCTTCATTTTTCAGGATCTTTGCCGAAAGGGCCTTCTTGCGGATCTTTTCAAAGTCCAGCCCCCTGCCGTCGTCGGAAAGCCTGATAGAGATCTTGTCTCCCACATGCTTGATAACAAGCCTGATTGAGCCTTCGCTTTCTTTTCCCGCGGCCTTTCTGTCTTCGGGCGCTTCAATGCCGTGGTACACCGAGTTGCGAACCAGCTGGGTCAATATCTCCTTGATTACCCGGCGGGGGCCGTGCTCCAGGATCTCGCCGTCCAGATCGTCAACAATGAATTTTGCCTTTTTATGCAGGGCCTGTGAAGCCTTTTCGCATGCCCTGGTGAGGGTTTCTATCAGCACGAAGCGATCCTGCCGCCGGCCTCCTGTGCCCTTAAAGCTTTCGATCTTTCCGATTATATCCCGGAACTTGTCCCTCTCCCGCATGATGTTTTCCAGCTCTACGGTAATATGGAGAACATCTTCAAAGGAAACATCATCCTTCTCCCTGAGTTTGCGGATCTTGTTTTCCAGTTCATGAAGCTTGCCGCTGAAATTTTCAAGCCCCAGAATCAGGGCGTTTGATTTGATCGCGTGGACAGACTGGTAAATCATCACCATGGCGTCTTTCCCGGACAATTTCTGATCTTTGAGGATCGTATTGACTCTGTCAAATTCATAATCCGTGTCCTCAAGGAAATCACCGAAAACCCGCGGCTCTACCTGGATTACCTGGAAGAGGGCCTTCATCTCCTCTTCCCGCCTGCCTCCCTCTTCGGCGAGCTGCTGCTGCAGCTTCTTTGCTTCGGTAATGTCTTCAATGTTGCCCAGAATCTGATAATCGCCATAGCCGCGGTCAACGGTGGTAAAATTTGAACGCAGGATTTTTATCTCCAGGGACAGGGGATCGATGTATTCAAATTCGGCAATAGGATTGATATCGTCCAGCATCTTCGCGTCAAAGGAGCGGTTCAGCACCATGCCGAAATAGTCTTCCAGGGTTTCCCGCTCCTTCTGTTTTAATGAAGAGTCCAGAAGCGCGGTAAAACGTTTCCCTTCAAGTTCACCGGTTCCCATAATATCGCCCAGTGTCCGGGAAAAGGCAGGCTGAATGACATAATCCTTGTCAAGCAGGAAGATACCTACCCTGAGGCTGTCCTTCATCGCCGCGATCTGATCCCGTTCCGATTCCAGGGCGCTGGTGAGCTGTTTTACCCAGCGGTCTTTGAGGAGCCTCACCTGTTCATACACGATGGTAAGGGCAAAAACCAGAATATAAACGGCGATGATCCGCAGCGTAATGGCCAGCGTATAATCAAAATTCGCAAGACCCGGAACAAAGACAACCAGCATGGTTCCCGCCAGCACAAGACCCGAAAGAACAATACCTATGTTGAGTCCCAGTACGAAGATCGAGATAAGGGGGAATGAATAGATCCACAGCCCCGCAAGACCCTTCTCTCCGCCCGACATAACCAGCGCGACACAGAGGACCGCAAAAAACGAAATGGGAACAATGGCGATACCGGCAAAGGGCAGTTTTGTACGCAGAAGCCCTATAGCGATAAAACAGAGGAAGCCTACACCTATATCCGCCATGCCCCGGATTGCATTGCCTTCCAGAATAACCGTGCTGCCGAAGCCGACAAGGAAACCGCCGCCGATGATGAGGGCTACATTAAAAAGAACATATTGTACGAGAGACTCGGCGACTGTCCTGTCACGGAAATCTTCAAATTTATTGCTGGAGAGAAAGCGCAGAAGGACGCTCGTGCCTTTAGCCATGCCGGGCGCCTATAACCGCCTCTATGGCTACAGAAAGGGCAAAAGCCTCATTTCCAAAAGCCGTAAAGGGTATACAGATGATCCGGGCCGAATTATTGGGCCACTTGACGGCATGTTCTTTCCCGGTAACAATCGTCGGCAGAGAAATGACCAGCCGAAAAGCTTCCTCAAGACCCTTCTTTACATTGCCCGCTATGATGTTGACGACCTCCCCGACCGCATCCACCACATCATTGTCAAGATTCGTATGGCTGGAGCCGGTGAGAAGATCGGTGATCCTGATCGCCAGACTGTTCTTCATCGAGATTACCACCGCGCCCCTGGCTTCTCCCGTGAGTCCTATAACCGCGGAAATGTCCCAATCCGCCGCCTTGTCCATGTCCACAAAAAAAGGCCGGTCTACAACAACATCGGTTCCGATAAAATCCTTGAACACGGTACGTGTCGTATCAATAAAAGGTTGAATATACTTTTCCATTCTGTTTCCTTTTCACGTTTTTTAAACGGACTTTTATTCAGCCCGTTTGAGACTAAATTGTTATCCTTGACAGTTTTTCCCTGAAGATCTTTTCGTTTATCGGTTTGATGATATAATCGGTAGCGCCATTCTTCAAAGCCTCAATTACGTTGTACTTGGCAGACTCGCTGGTAACCATGATGATAGGGAGATCCTTGTACTGCCCGATGGCCCGCACTTGCTTGAGAAAGTCTATACCTGAAAGTTCCGGCATGTTCCAGTCCAGCAGGATCAGGTTGATGGAATTAAGCTGCAGTTGCTGCAGCGCCTCGACGCCGTTTGCCGCCTCCAAAAACTGGCAGGGAATCTTCAATTCCATGAAAATATTCTTTACGATATTCCGCATGATTCGGGAATCATCGACCACCAGAACTGTCTTCATAAAACGCCTCCATTTTATACATTGTTCCTATTCTAGCAGTATCTTTTATGGATAACAAGTGAGGAGGTTCGAAAATTTCAGTTTTGAAACAAGTTTACATATTCTTCTTCCTCTGCTCCCCGCCGGTAATTAGTCCCGCTGGAAGCGGATCACCACGACGCCGCTGTGCCCGGCGGCGCCGGCGGGCTGCCCGGTGCCGCCCGATCCGCCGTCACCGTAGTTCGGGCCGGCCGCGCCGCCGGCATGAGTATTACCGCCCCCGAAGTTGCCGCCCTTACCGCCGCCCGAAAACGAGTTTGTTCCCGTAGCGGCAGCGAGCCAGGCGGCGCCCTCGGTGGTTGCGTTCCAGGCCGCGCCGCCGGCGCCGCCCCCGCCGACGACAGACATTTGAGTGACAGAGTATCCGGGCTTACCGGCCCCGCCCTTACCGCCGCCCCCGCCGCCGCCGGAATAGGAGTTCTTATTGCTGGTACCCGAGCCGCTCGCGCCGCCGGCGTGTCCGTATGCCGAGCCCGCGCCGCCGCCGGCGCCTACACGGTATCCACAGCCGCCGCCCCCGCCGGATCCGCCGGCAAGGCCGGGAGAGGCGGCATTAGTGTCCCTGGTGCCCCCGCCACCCCCGCCGCCGGGAACCTCGACGCTCCCGATAGCGGATTTTCCTCCGTTAGCGCCGGTGTTGTTTTTAGCGCCGCCCCCGCCGCCCCCGCCGACGGTTACCGTTACGGCGTTGTCCGTCAGGGACAGCGTTTCCACGGTTTTATACAGCAGCCCACCCGCGCCGCCGCCGCCCCCGCCGGCCCACCAGCTTCCACCCCCCGCGCCCCCGCACCCCGCCACGATAAGGTAATCGGCGGTAACGGAGTTGTAACCGGAAGGAAAGGTGAGCGCGCCGGATGCGGTGAAGGTGTGGATTTCCCACCATTCCAGTGGGGAACTACCCTCCACCTTCACAAAGCTTATTGTCCCGCCCGTGGCAAGGGGATCCGGAAGGGGGGTAACGAGGTTGATGGTAACGGTCGCGCCCCGGTTACTGTTGAAATCGAAGGCTTTGACGGTAAAGGTATACGCCGTGCCGTTGTCCATGTTTTTCCAGGTGTAGGTTTGGACTCCCTTGTATACATTTTCATCCTTCCCGCCAAACTCCGCGCACCCGATTTGCACCCCCTCCACATCGTCGTCGCCGGGGTCCGTCCAGGTAAGGACGACACTCTTATTGTCGAATCTGGCCGCCAGGTTCGTCACCGGCCCGGGAGGCGTCGTATCGTAAGGCGTCCCGGTAACGCTTACTCCCGCGCTCCGGTTGCCGCTGTGATCCACGGCTTTGACGGTAAAGGTATACGTTACCCCGCCGGCCAGGCCATTCCAGGTGTAGCTTCCGCCGGCTCCGGCTGAACCTTGTACTGTCCGGGGCGGCCCGGTAAAGGGATCACAGGTGATTTCCACATACTGAAAGTCCGTGTCATTGGGACCGTTGGGGTTGGTCCAGTTGAGCGTAACCGAACCGAAGTCCCCGCTGCCCGCGCCGAGGCCTGTAACAGACCCCGGAGCTATCGAGTCGGGGGCAAGTGTCAGCGCGACGTCTAGGCCCGAGCTTGAGCCGCCGGTGTAGCAGGCTGTGACGGTAAACGTATACGCTACATCACCGCCCAGGCCGGTCAAGGTGCAGGTTCCCTCTCCTCTGGATATGATCTCTGTTCCGCCGTCCGGAGGGGAAGGACTCCAGCCAATCTTCACATGGGTAAAAGCGGGATCGACGGGGTCCGTCCAGGTGAGCTTTGCCGAACCGTCCCCGATGATCACCGCCAGATTTGTAACGTCCGCCTTGGCCGGCGGGACCGAGAAGATAACCTCGTAGTTTACCACGGCGCTCCGGTTGCCGCCGGTATCCACGGCTATAAAGTGGTAGTACCGTACCTCGCTCAGCGTACCGGTCCCCGTGTAGGTTTCCTCTCCCCTGGCGACCGAAGAAACGACAGCGCCGCTCTTGTCTGTATCGTTGGTTCCGAACCATACATCCACATAGGCAAAATCGGGATCGATGGGATCCGTCCAGGTGAAGAGTACCGAATTGGCATCGATATGGGCGGCAAGATTTGTAATGACCCCCGGAGGCGTTGTATCCGGAGATGTTGTGTCAGGTGGTATTGTGAGCGGAATGACCGGAGGAAGCGTGACCGGATCGGGGCCCACGATGCCGATCCCCGCCGGGTTGGAGCAGCCCGGCATCACACACGCGGCCAGCGCCATAAGCGCCGCCGGAATCGCCGGTTTCAACAATGCGTTTTTCATCGGTTTTTCTCCCTCCTGCGTCCTGTTGACGAAAATTCATACTTATGAAAGAATAACGCTATGATGATTAATTATTCGTATGCTGCTTCCCGCCTCCGTTAGATCTATTCTCAAATCATTTATACGGTAATTTAAGATACCGTCTTTTTCTTGTTCATTTTTTAGTTTTATGAGGTTATTCCATGATTGCCGGTAGTATTGGAGCAACAGGTTATGCCGGATCCGAATCTTGTGCCCATCCCCTCATCGGGGTATCATGGAGAAATGACTGATTTTGTTCACCTCCATGTCCACTCGGATTTTTCCCTCCAGGACGCGGCGGTTTCTGTACACAGCCTCGCGGATCGAGCCGAAGAGCTGGGAATGCGGTATCTGGCCCTTACCGACCATGGCAACATGTTCGGGGCCATGGAATTTCTTGCGGCATGTAAGGAAAGGCTCACCGGGGACGGAAAACACGAGAAACGGAAAAACCCGGTGCGGCCCATCATCGGCTGCGAAGCCTATGTTGCCCCCGCTTCCAGAAAAGACAAAAAAAAGGCTCCAAAGGGCGAAGACGATTACTTCCACCTGATCCTGCTGGCGGCAAACCGGGAAGGCTATCTCAACCTTATCAAACTCTGCTCCTTTGCGTATACCGAAGGTTTCTACTTCAGGCCCCGGATCGACGAAGAACTCCTCCTTCAGTACCATGGGGGGCTTATCTGCCTTTCCGCCTGCCTCAAGGGGGAGATCCCCCGGCTTATCGCCAAGGGAAGGCTTCAGGAAGCGGAAAAACGGGCCCGGCGTCTGGCGGAGATCTTCGGACGTGACGAAAAGGGGATGCCCAACTTCTATCTGGAACTCCAGGATCACGGTATCCCCCTGCAAAAGCAGGTAAACTCAGGAATTGTGGAACTCGCCCGGAAGACCGGCATTCCACTTGTTGCCACCAACGACATCCACTACCTCAACAGGGAGGATAATGCTGCCCACGATGTGCTTCTCTGTATCGGCGAAGGGAGGCTGAGAACCGACGAAAGGCGGAAGCGTTACCATGGAGACCAGTTTTACTTCAAGACCGGGGATGAAATGGCGGCCCTCTTTCCGGATTACCCGGAGGCAGTCAGCAACACGATCCGCATCGCGGAACGCTGTAATACGGACATTCCCAAACCGGGGCCCATGTTCCCCGAATTCGAGATTCCCCGGGGTTTTGAAAACGCCGATGCGTATCTCAGGCACCTTGCCCTGGAAGGCCTCCGGAAACGGTACCCGCTTGTCGGCACAGAGATCCTCGAGCGGGCGGAGTATGAACTCGGTGTTATCATCAAGATGGGTTTTACCGGTTACTTCCTCATTGTGGCGGATTTTATCAACTGGGCCAAGGAATGCGGCATTGAGGTGGGTCCGGGCCGGGGTTCCGGAGCGGGTTCCATCGTGGCTTATTCGCTGCGGATCACCGATATCGATCCCCTCAAATACGATCTGCTCTTTGAACGTTTCCTTAACCCGGAACGGATCAGCATGCCGGACTTTGACGTGGATTTCTGCAACGAACGCCGGGATGAGGTGATTCAGTATGTGACCGAAAAGTACGGCAAGGAACGGGTAGGCCAGATCATCACCTTTGGAACCCTGGGCGCCAAACAGGTGATCAAAGATGTGGCCCGGGTGCTCAACATAAGCATAAGCGATTCGGAACGCATCACAAAACTGATCCCCAAGGAGCCCAAGATCACCCTGAAGAAGGCATTCCACCCGGAAGGCAAGGAAGCGAAAAACCCGGAAGCCCAGGCGGCGGCCCGGCAGCTGCAGGAACTTGAAGAAGATCCCCGCTATACGGAACTCTTCAGCCTTGCCCGCAGGCTGGAGGGGCTTAACCGGCATTCCAGTCTCCACGCCGCGGGTGTGGTGATTGGAAAAACGGAACTTACCGACTATGTCCCCCTCTACAAGGAAACCGAAAAAAAAGGCGGAGGAATAGCCACCCAGTACACGATGAATTTTCTGGAAGACCGCGGCCTTGTAAAGATGGACTTTCTGGGCCTCAAGACCCTTGACCTTATCAAACATACCGTGGATCTCGTCCGGGCCAGGGGCGGCGAATATGCCGGCTTCGACATCAAAAGCATCAATGAGAACGATGAAAAAACCTTCAGGATGCTGGGAGAAGGGAAAAGCGCCGGTGTTTTCCAGTTTGACAGGGAGGGTATGCAGAATACCCTCAAGAAGATTAAGCCCACTTCCATAGGGGATCTGACCGCCATCACAAGCCTGTACCGTCCGGGGCCCATGAAGTTCATCGATCAGTTTGCCGATTCCAAAAACGGCCGGCAGACCATCGAATACCCCGACCCGAGCCTGGAGACCCTGCTCAAGGAGACCTACGGGGTTATCACCTATCAGGAACAGGTGATGATGGTGGCCCGGATCATCGCGGGCTACAGTCTGGGACAGGCCGACCTTCTGCGCCGGGCCATGGGAAAGAAGAAGATGGAGGTAATGGTTGCCGAAAAGGCAAAATTCATTGCCGGGGCGCGGGAACAGGGCTACAGGGAAGACGTTGCGGACAGGATCTTCGAACTGTTGATTCCCTTTGCCGAATACGGTTTCAACAAGAGCCACGCGGCAGCCTATTCGGTACTCTCCTATCGTACCGCGTACTGCAAGGCCAACTTCCCCGCGGAATTCATGGCGGCCAACCTCTCCAACGAAATAGGAGCCGCGGACAAGGAAAAACTCCCCGAATACATCGAAGAGGCGCGGCGTATGGGCCTTACCATCGATCCTCCGGATGTAAACCGCTCCGAAAGGCTCTTCTCCGTTTCGGAAGGCAGAGTTGTCTATGGGCTCAAGGCCATCAAGGGCATAGGGGACAGGTCTGCGGAGGAGATCATCGCATGCAGGAAGGCCGAACCCTACCGGGACTTTATAGACTTCCTCAACAAGGTGGATATAAAAACCGTGGGCAAGAAGGTGATTGAACTCCTTATCGAAACAGGCGCCTTCGACAGGATGGGAAAGAACCGGGATATTCTCCTTGCCAATCTGGAAGGGGCTGTAGATTATGTGCAGAGCATCAAGGAGGACAGGAAATCGGGACAGAGCCTCTTCGGAGAGGCGGGGGAAAAGGAATATCCTGACTTTATCTACAAAGACGCTCCGGTAAAGAGCAGGGAGGAGTGGCTTGAACGGGAAATGGCCCTCCTGGGTTACTATGCCTCGGGACACCCCATGGATGAGCAAAAGGATGTCTGGAAGTATTTTTCGGGCCTCAATCTGGCGAATCTCAAGACCAGCCAGAAAGGTTCCTACACTATCGTAGGAATTTTCAAGTCCCTGCGGGAGATCAGGGATCGTAACGGAAAGGAAATGGCTTTCGGCGTCCTGCAGGACTACCGGGGAGAGATAGATCTGGTATTCTTTTCCTCGGTCTGGCAGGATTGCAAGGCCAGGGTGATTCCGGACACGATTATGGCGTTCAAGGGAAACATAGATCCCGAAAAGGACAAAAACCCGGAAAAACCGGGCTTCAAGGTATCCAGCGTCGTGGATATTGACAAACTTGCCCGGCAGGCAAAACGAAAGGCCGAACTGGATGCGCAGGCCGCCGAAGAGCCGGTGAAAGAGGCGTCTGAATTCGCCGGAGAGGCGAAAAGCCTCCATATAAAACTGCGGAACGGAGCGGCGGACAGGGAAGACAGCCTCTACCCCCTGCAGGAACTCCTTTCGGATGCGGGTTCTTCCCCGGTTTTCATTCATGTTCCCGTCTCGAACGGGGAGATTGTGATCCGCACTGCAAGCCGCTATGGAGCCGGAAGCGGAGATGCGGGAAGACTGAAAGAATGTGCCGCCGTGGAAGAGGCGGAATGGATTGAGGAGTGAGTTATGATACGGGTTATTTTTAATATTCTTGCGGGAGCGGCCGGGCTCTATTCCCTGATCATCTTCGTGCGGATCATGATCACCTGGTTTTCAGGCGGCGGCTATGGAAGAACCGGGGAAGTTTTGGCATCGATCACCGATCCCTATCTCAACTGGTTCCGCCGTTTCCCGATCCTCAGAACGGGTTTTCTCGACTTTTCCCCCATTGCCGGTATAGCCCTTCTCTCCCTGGCCCGGAACGTCTTCTCCGCTATTGCCTTTTACGGCAGGCTGAGCCTGGGAATAATACTTGCCATCGCCCTTTCCTCCCTCTGGTCGGCCCTTTCGTTTCTCCTGGGCTTCTTTACGGTGATCCTGGCGCTGAGGTTCATCGCATTCCTGGCAAACCTCAATGTCCGCCACCCCTTCTGGCAGGTGATCGACGGCATCTCCCAGCCGATACTCTACAAAATCGGGGGAATTTTTTCGCCGGGCAGGGTAGACTCCTACGTGAGAAGGCTTCTCATTTCCATCGCCTTCTTTCTGGCACTCTTAATCGGAGGCGGGATAGTGATCCGTATTGTTTCCAGTCTCCTCATCCGTCTCCCGTTCTAGCCGCCGGCAATGTTCCTCGGTTCCATCTCCCGGCCCATCACTTCGATCCAGGGGGTGGGAAGCAAGACTGAGGCGATGCTGAAGAAGGCCGGCGTTACAAGGGTTGTTGATCTCCTCCGCTACTATCCCCGGGACTGGGAAGACAGGAATCACTATGTTCCCCTGGCCGGTTTCAGAACCAATTCCAGGGTCTGTACCACCGTAACGGTTATCGATCAGCAGTGGATTGGCTTCGGCAGGATGCGCACCCTCAAGCTGATCGTCAGGGACGAAACGGCTCAGGCGGCCCTGCTCTGCTTTAACCGGAATTTTCTGGAAAAACAGTTTGTTCCCGGCAGCCGCTGGTTCATCACCGGAAAATTCAATTACAAGTATGGTGAAATCCAAAGCGGCGCCTTTGACTACGAAGCCCCGGACGGCAATGAAGGGGGAAGCAAAAGTTTCGGCAAAATTCTTCCGGTGTATCCCCTCAGCGGGGATCTGACGCAAAAAACGCTCCGCAAACTGGTAAAGAACGCGCTGGAACAGTTTGCACACGAAAATGTGGAAGACGAGATCCCCCGCGGCATTGCCGCGCGTGAAGGTCTCCTTTCAAAAAAAGATACGATCCGCGCGATTCACTTCCCCCTCTCCATGGAAGAGCTGGAAAAGGCCCGCCGCAGCCTGATATACACCGAACTCTTCTACCTTGAAATAATGATAGGAAAGCGGGCCCTGGATCGGAAAAGTGCCGCCGCGGATGTACGGCCTTCGTCCGGTATGGGCGGATCTCTTTCCGCCCTGCAGCGGCGTCTTATCGGGCGGCTGCCCTTTGAGCTGACGCGCGGACAGGGGGAAGCCATTGCGGAGATCAACGCCGACATGAACAGTCCTTACCCGATGGCCCGGCTTTTGCAGGGGGATGTGGGTTCCGGCAAAACCCTTGTCGCCTTTCTCGCGTGCCTTAAAACCATAGAAGAGGGAGGGCAGGCGACGCTCATGGCTCCCACGGAACTGCTGGCACGGCAGCATGCGGAAAACGCGGCCCGGCTTCTGGAACCCCTGGGTGTACGGCCCGCCTTCCTCACGGGAAACGTGTCGTCCCAGGGCAGGCGGGAACTCCTGAAACGCCTTGCCGGTGGAGAGGTGGATCTGGCCGTGGGCACGCACGCGCTTTTTTCCGCCGGTGTGGAGTACAGGGCATTGAAGCTTGTCGTGGTGGATGAACAGCACCGCTTTGGGGTTACCCAGCGTTCACAGATCATGGCAAAGGGATCCATGCCGGACCTCCTCATGATGAGCGCCACCCCGATACCCCGGAGCCTTGCGTTTACCGTGTTCGGCGACCTTGAAGTCTCCAGCATCCGGAACATGCCCCCCGGCCGGAAACCGGTAAAGACCCACCTGGCAAGCCAGTCCAGCGAAAAACGTGTCTACGATTTTGTCCGCCGGGAACTGGACGCGGGCAGGCAGGCGTACTTTGTCTATCCTCTCATCGGGGATGATGAAAGTCCCGGAGAGAGCGGCCTCAAAAACGCCGTTTCCATGGCGGAAAGACTTGCCGTGGAGATTTTTCCCGGATTTTCCACCACCCTGCTCCATTCCAGAGTTGATGAAGAAGAGAAACGGCGCATCATGGAGAGCTTCCGCGGAGGGGAAACCAGAATACTCGTTGCCACCAGCGTGGTGGAAGTGGGTGTGGATGTACCCAACGCAAGCTGCATGGTAATTGAACACGCCGAACGTTTCGGACTTTCCGCCCTGCACCAGCTCCGCGGCAGGGTGGGCCGGGGCACCGATCAGGCATACTGTTTCCTCGTGTATTCAGAGCAGGCAAAACACGAAAAAGACGACCAGTTGGACTTCCGCGGCTCTCTTACCGAAGAGGGCAAACAGCGGCTCAAGGTGATGCTGGAAAATTCGGACGGCTTTGTCATTGCGGAAGAAGACCTGAAACTCCGCGGGCCGGGGCAAATCGCCGGAATAGAACAGTCAGGCTACCTCAAACTGGGACTCGCCGATCCCGTGCGGGACATCAGGGAACTTATCAAAGCCCGTGAAGACGCCTTCGCCATCCTGCAGCAAGACCCCGGCCTCCTTCTCTCCGATCACCGGGTCATTTCCCGCCTCATGGAAGAAGCGCCCCCCTTTGAAGAGGTGAGCCTGTAGCCCCAAAGCTCCGCAGGTTTTGACAAAAAGCCTGCCGTTGTCGCCTTGAAACAGAAGCCGTACTATGCTATGCTTAAACTATTGGGGGATATGTATGACCGTAGCCGAAGCAATACAGGTAGTGGAAGGGCAATTTTTTTCCGGAGAGGAAAAGGCACATATTGAAGTAGCTTCCGCCTGCGGAGCCGACCTGATGAGTGATGTTATGGCCTTTGTAAAAGAAAGAGTACTTCTCCTTACCGGCCTCGTAAACCCCCAGGTGATCAGGACTGCGGAATTGCTGGATATTCACTGCATCATCTTTGTCCGGGGCAAAAACCCCAGCCGTGATATGATCGACATGGCGGAAGAATCGGACATCATTCTGGGGGGCACCAAACTCCCCATGTTTCTTGCCTGCGGCAAACTCTACGAAGCAGGACTCAAAACCGGCGGAACCAGGAAGATATAACCTGGTTCACGCACAAAAATCATACTTCTTTACCGAACCTGTTCCGAAATGTGTCTGCATTATAGACAGACTCTAGATACTAAAACTCCGCTGTCCTCGCCTTCTCGAATTCCTCGTCAATGGTCTTGTCATCCTGCCTTGTGCAGAGGCTTACAATCCAGATTACCAGACAGGAGATGATAAACGCGGGGAGCAGTTCGTAGATGGCAAAGACGCCGCCGGCTTTGGCGATCAGGTTTTTCCAGACGATGACCATGATGCCGCCCGAAAGCATGCCTGCCACCGCGGCGGGGAATGTAGTACGTTTCCAGAAGAGACTGAAAAGCACCAGAGGCCCGAACGCGGCGCCAAGTCCTGCCCATGCGTAGGAAACGATGCGGAAGATAGACTCATTCCCCGAAAGGGCCATGATCACGCCGAAAACCGTTACCCCCAGCATGGCGGCCCGGGCGATCCACATGACCAGGGCCTCATCGGCATCCTTTTTGATAATTCCCTTTACCAGATCGTTGGATACCGCGGAAGACGCGATGAGCATATAGGAATCGGAAGAACTCATGGACGCCGCCAGGATGCCCGAAATTACAACACCCGCGATAAGAGGCGGGAAGAAACGGGTACTCATGTGGATGAAGATGGTCTCCGATGTCCCCGCGCTGGTGAGAAGACCGGGCAGATAGGCCCGGCCAATAAGGCCGATGGCAATGGCCGCGAACATGGAGAGGAAACACCATATCACCGCGATATTCCGGGATTTACGGATATTGGAAGTCTTGTTGACGGCCATGAACCGGAGCAGCACCTGGGGCATACCGAAGTACCCCAGCCCCCAGGCCATGGTCGAAATAATGGTAAGAAAGCCGTAATTGGCCCCGGGCCCGAAGAGGGGAACACCGTTTACCGCCTTTTGGACACCGCCTGAGGTATCGGGGGTGGCGATACCGAAGATGTCCAGAAACCGGGGGAAATTCTCAAGATTTTCCGTTATCGCGGCAAGACCGCCGGCATGGACAAAGCCGAAAACCAGAACCAGAATCAGGGCTCCAATCATGACGAAACCCTGGATGAGGTCCAGGGCGCTTTCGGCCAGGAAGCCTCCCAGGAGGGTGTAGATAGTGACAAGCGCCGCCCCCAGGATAACCATGGCGGTAAAGTAGTCCTCCGCGCCGAAGACATAGCCAAAGAGTTTGCCGAATGCGACAAACTGCGAACTGGCATAAATAGAGAAAAATATAATGATAATCAGGGCGGCAATGGCCGTAAGCACACGGCGCTTGTCATGGAACCGCTTGCTGAAAAAATCGGGCAGGGTAATGGCGTTGTCGGCAACCTGCGAATAGGTACGCAACCGTTTGGCCACTATAGCCCAGTTGACCCAGGTTCCGATAAAGAGCCCCAGAGCGGTCCAGAAGGCCTCTCCTACACCGGTAAAATAGGCAACGCCGGGCAGACCCATAAGAAGCCAGCCGGACATATCCGAAGCCTCGGCGCTCATAGCGGCGACCCAGGGCCCAAGCCCCCGTTTCCCCAGGAAATACTCCTCGGGGTTGCTGTTACTCCGCCGGGCATACCAAAGCCCGATAACGATCATCGCCAGGAGATAGGCGGCCATACCGATGAGGGTCTGCGTATTCATTGATGACATTGTTTCCTCCTTCAATTAGTGGAATAGTATAGAATTCCCCTTAACAGGTCAAGGAATCGAACCTTTGGCTGCGAACCTTTGGTTCGTTGCGGTTCTCTTTTCCTATTTCCTGAACTGCCACATATAGATCCGGTTGTCCATCCCCGCGCCGGCGAATTCGATCTTCCCGTCGCCGTTAATATCGGCGATGACCGGCCTTCCCCGGACAGGGAGGGGGAAGCCGTCGAGGGACATAAAATTCCGCTTATAACCGTAGAGAACATTCCCTTCGCCGGAAAAGAAAATCTCCCCAATCCCGTCTCCATCCACATCGGCCGTGGTGATAAACCCGCTTTCCTTTACCGAGAGGCGGGGTATTTCCTGGCTGAGTATCTCCCCTTCCAGGCTGATTTGATACAGCATCCCCCTGTCGTTAAGGAGCCATAAAAATTCACCGTCAAAAACAGGCTGAACATAAAACACCCCTTCCAGGCTTAAAGGGAATGTCGGCAGCGGGACGGCGTCTTCCGCGTACACCGTCAGCTCTCCCGCCTGGGTAATAAAGGCCATGAGGAGCCTGGCGTTAGAATTGTTAGAAACGCCGGAACCGTTGGAGCCGAAAAGCAGGGGAGAGCCGAAGGCTATGCCGGACGCAAAGACAGGCCAGCCGGGCAGGGCCTTCCCCGCAAGATCCTGAAGCCAGAGTTCCCCCAGGAAGCTCTTTGGGTAGCTGGCGGCGTAGACTGAATTGTGCCATTCCAGGAACGAAGGGGGAGAGAGGAGGGGGGGTGTGAACCTCGTTTCCCAGCGGGAAACCGCCCCCTGTTTGTCCACGATATGCACATAGCCGTCTTCACCGGAGAGATACAGCTTTCCGCCCTGAACCGCCGGAGCCGAGGAGAGCCGTACTCCGGTTATGACGGGGAAACCCCGGAGGCTTTCCATGTTTTTGTTTACCAGGCTGACCCTCCCCTGGGAATTCACCACCCAGGCAATACCATCGTCTCCCCCGGCGTTCCTGACCGGAAAATTTTCGTCTTCCGCCGGGATCAGGTAGAGGAGGCTTCCCTCCCTGCCTGGGCTTCCCGGACCTCCCGGATTGGGCATTTCCGAGAAAGTCCTGTCCGCCGGGTTGAGGGCAAGGGCCGCGTTGTCCCTGACCAGGAGAAGGCGGCTTTCCTGGCCCGAGCGCACGCCGTAGAGCCGGTTATCCGTCCTGCCACCGGTTTCGACCGGGAAGCCGGGAACCGGCATGATCCCCTTCCCCGCGCCGGGAATAACCGAGAGGCTGATCCTGGCGGTCCGCTGTTCCAGGGAAAGCCTGACCAGTCCCTGGCGGTAGAGCTTCAAGACCGAGGCGGCCATGGAGTTTCCCCTAAGAAAAAAGGGGAGAGAACGGTCCAAAGAATAATAGAGGCTGAAGGAATTGAGATCCCCGCTGCCGCGGGAGGAGGCGGGCCTTCCGGCGGAATTTCCGGCCAGGGTCCGCCAGAGTTCTGTCTTGGGGAGCACGGCATTCCCGCGGATGGCGTTGACCGCCGCCAGCAGAGTTTCGGCGGATTCCGAGACCAGGAGGTAGTTATCGTGCACTGTATAATAAGGGGAAGGAACCTCCACGTTCAGCCATTTCAGGAAGACAGCAAGAAAACCCGGCACCTGGATTCTGGGGATGCGGTTGCCGTCCAGATTCAAATTGATGTTTTCTTCTATAAAAATAGACTGAAAGATCTTGTTGAATATCTCCCGCCGCTTTGCCTCGTCCCTGATTTCGACGGCGATGACCGGATTGGGACGGCCTTCGAGGCCAAAGACGGCAAATTCGGACCCGGTCCAGGAACAGAGTATGTCATCCAGGCTGAGGCCGAAAAGGGACTTTGCCGCCGAATCGGCCTGGCTATAGGTCCGGTCAAATTCGGCTCCCGACACCGCCGATCCGGCGTCGAGGATCTCCCGCAAAGGGCCGGCCGAAAGGAGGGTGAGGTACTGGGTGTTCTCCGGGATGATAGCGGTAAGGCCGGCGGCGGCGGAATTCCTTTCGATGATGGTTTTGAGCGCCGGGGAACCGGAATCGAGAGGGGTAACTATGCTGAGTTCCAACTGCTTGGGCAGCACTCTGAGGCTGGCCTCCACAGCGCCCGGAAACCGGAGCAGGTTGACGGTAGAGGCGATATTGGGGTCCGCGGTTCCTACGAGAGACGAGAGGGCGGAGGAGGAGAGAAGAAAGGCAACGTCGTAATCCCTGGCAAAGAAATCCTTGGCCGAAGACTTCCGTATGTCCCGGTCCCGGGAAGTACCCTGGAGAACCGACTCAAAGAGGGCGGAATTATTTGACAGGATCAGCAGATTTTTGTAGGGGCCGATGTAAAAAACCGTCCCATTATCCATGCGGTATTCAAAGCGTGAATTCTTCCCCGCCTGGACGTAGTAGAGGTTCGGGATGGTCAGGCGTCCGGCAATGGCGGGGAGGAAGCGGAGGAGGGGGGAACAAATCCCCATGTTCCAGGAAGCGAGGAGCCTCCCTTCCTCATAGGAGGCCGCGTCGAGCCTGCCCTTGGCGGCAAAACGGACGAAGCGGTTCCCCAGAACCCCGGAACTTTCAAAATCCGCCAGAACGGGAACAAGGGGGGCAAGCTCCTGAACCGCCAGGATCTCGGGCAGGGATTCATGGCTCAGGACCTTCTCCGTCAGATCCACCGGGTTGGGGACACTGGCATAAAGATCAAAGGAATCGGGGATAACCGAGTCGGGATCGATTCGCCCGATAAAGGACAGGCCCAGCACGATGAGCGGTATGCCGATGATAATGAAAAGGATGATACTGAGTATAATCCATGGTTTCTTGCTTTTTTTTCCGGGTTTGTTAGCCATGGATGTTATTATACGCTGATTTTCTTAAAAATCAACATCCCCTGGGGCAGGGCGGCTATACTTGACCCGCGGATTCCGAAGAAATTTAACCACGAACCACTCAAACACCACGAACGGAAGAGAAAACGAAGATGGGAGTGTAAATTACCCTTGATTTTTTTGGGGAGAAGGTGATATATTGAATACAACAGATATGACTGGGGGTTGTAAAAGTGGTGTCCGGAGCCCTTGCGTTTAGGCTTTTACCTGACACTGTTTCGATTCATCTCTGCCTTCCGGCCTTTAAATTGGGTTTTTTGCATCAGTTTATTTTACCCCCCCCCCCCCCCCCCCCATACATATAGCGTAGTTTTTCCTGATACAGCCTATACCACACCATATATAGCGTATCCCCCCTGTGAAAATCTTGCTGAAAATGTAGCTTTTATTATTATATTGTCTAATTTAGGCCGGGATATTCCGTTACAGGAACATCCCGGCCTTTTTTATTTTCCACCGTTCATTACAGGGGTATCTCTGTAAAAATATTTTTTTATGTACAAGAAGGAGAATGAGATGAAGACAAGAAACACGTTTTTTTTGCTTCTTTTGGCGGCGGCCTTGGTCTTGATGGCTTGCTCGAATCCGGCGGGGGATGATGATACTGGGGGCGGCGGCAATGGCGATGGCATTATCTGGCAGAACGAAAGCAACGGAACCCTGACTATCATCAACAACACGTCAAAGGATATGGTCATCTTCCAGGGTCAGACCCCCTCGACATCAAACATAATTGGCGGTGTTCAGGCCCTGTCTACGAAAACCTTTGACATATCCGACGATGTAGACGATTTCGGGATTGGCGGCTATCTTATCCTGCGTGGTATGACGAAAGATGAGTACGATGCAAATAAAAACAACCTTTCATTGGCGAAGATCGATTATTCGGCTATGGCAACCTATGGGCAAGGCAAAAAATTCAGGACGGAGATCAGCCCCAATTGGACAGGGGATTTTGGTTACAAGGTGAACAATACCGGGCTTATCGGAATGGAACTGAGGAAAAACAGCCCGGACGGAGAAAAAATCGGGTATCTGCCAAGACTGGCGGCAAATTACCTGCTCTACGCCGATTCGCAGACCCAAATGGTGGTATTCCCTGTGTTTGTCTACTACAACAAAAGCAACGGTCAGGTAACAACCCTGCAGGCGACATCGGTATTTGCCGGAGTTACTGTCGATCCCCGATCAATTGGCAATCCAAGTTCCATTCAAACCTATTATTTCCCAAGTCAGGATCCATGGAACAATATTAAGAATTCACTTACTTCGCCGGTTGCTTATATGACCATAACCAACAACGTCACTAATCAGGGAGCCCGTTTTACCATTGCCGCTTCCAGGAATTTGGTGGCTCAGAATGGTTATGGCGCTGCCGACGGCGTAGCATCCGGCGAAACCCTTACCTTTGAGTTGGAAAGCACTGCTGGTGGAACAGCGCAAAACCTTGTGTGTACTCTCTACCAGGGTGCTATACAGGTACCGGTTAGATTTGAGAGCGAAAGTACTTCGCCGGTCATAAAAAACGGATATGATTATACTATTACGTTGAGTGGCTCCGGAGAGGATGCATCGGGATATACCGCTGTTATAACAGAGAGCGCCACAGCCCGTGATCTTAGCAACGAAATAGAGTCTTTGTAATTACCTTGCCGTTAACGGTCCCTGTTGTCCGGCGTTTCATAACGAAGCGCCGGACTTGTTTGACGCGAGGTTTGATAAAACCTGATAAGGAATAAAAATGCAAAAGTCATGTACGATTGATTTGATTTTCGTGATTATGACACTGGTTTTATCGGCCTGTTCTATGGATGGCGATCCGGGTAATAACGAGGTGGAAGTAAAAACCGGTAAAGTAACTTTTTTTAACGAGTCCAGTTATACGGTAACGGTTCATCTGGACGCCTTTTCAGGCCCCGTGCTGATTGAATCTCTTGGCGCCGGTCAGTCAAGATTGGTCAACGTCAGAACCAGCGATAATTATGGCGTAGGTTCCACTTTTTGCGCCGAATATTCCTACCGGGTTGTAGACGGTCTGGATTTGGCAAGCGGCGAAGTGTGGGCCAAAGGCATTGATCCCAATATTCAGATAAATTTTGTGGTAGAAGAAAACAAATCCTACACCAAACAGATTCCCCAGCCCGCGGAACTTGAATTTCCGGCGGCTTTTATAAAAATTCTTAATGTTTCAAGCATGCAGTTTGAATTACGCAAACAGGGAACGGCGTATAAACAGGCAGGGAACGGCAATCTTCCGGTTCCTCCGGGAAAGACCGGGGTGTACGAGATTCCCTCCACTGCGGCAGGAATAACCCACAGCGGATACTCGGTACATACCACGTTTAACCAGGTCAATATACCGGATTTTACCGCAAAGAACAGCTATGTCTACAGCTTTAGCTATGATGGTACATCGACAGTTAAAACCGGAGAACAGAAAATTGTATTTTGATTCGTATTGAGAGTTTCATACCCTGCGGCTCTGCCCTGAGGTTGTTGATTGAGCGAGTATGGAGGTAATTACATGAAAAAACTGCCGGCCCTGATAAAAATGGCGGTGGTCCTGTGTTTTGGGCTTATCTTTGTGGCTTGCGAAGATGAGCCGCATGGAGATATGAGGATATATATAGATAATACTTCTTCCTTTACCATTAGTAATGTACACTGGAATGGTAATGTTATCGGCGTCAATGGAAAATCGAAGATTGACCCATCTTCCACTGGGCAGGGGAATGCCGATGTACAGGAAGGTGATTCCGGCCCTCTTTATTTTACCCGGGAAGGAGAGGCGGTGATGAATCTGCGTACCGCAGATTCCATAACGGTGAAACCCTTTGAGTACAATCCTAGCAGCATCAGGTTTACCCTTACCAACGATACCAAAGTAATAGACGCCGGCGTATCATGGAATACCGCATCATTGCAGGCCATTAGGCCCATCCCAAAGGGGTATTGATCGTGAAAAAAGCATTTTGGCTTGTGATTGTAACTCTGTTGTCCCTGTCCCTTGATGGATGCCCGAATGAAGTCGAAGCGGATACAGGGGCGGATACAGCCACCTTAATCATCAAAAACCAGTCCTTTAGCGATCTCATGGACGTACAATGGCAGGGGGTTACTTTTAGGGCGAATAGTATCGAAAATTCCGTTCCAGTCGGGAATAGTGTAGAAAGAAAGGTAAAACCTGGTTCCGCTTATATCTTCTTTAAACGAAAATCGAATCCCGCCTTCGCTCGTACCAAAGAGGCGCTTACCCTTGGAGAACATGGGACGGAAGAATTTGTTTTTATTGATAATACCCTGATTGTGGAAGCGAATAACCCGGACAATACTGGTACTCTCAAGGATATGCCGACCACAGTAGTATTCTTTGATAACGCTGAGGGGGAAATACAGAACTATACGGAACGAAAAGGTTCCGCCTATTACTCCGACTTAAGGGATTTACCCTACTCCTACCTGAATGCTGACTATACTCGATACACTCTTTACGCTCCGCCCTATACCGGTGTAGGCAGATCAATTGCCCTCGGCGGTGTTAGTGATGCCAGACTGCGCTTAACTCTTACCCTGGAACGGAAAGCAAAATTTTCGTTCTGGTATGCCAACAGGGGGGGCGCGGCTACACTCTCCATTGACGGCACCTGGCAGATGGCATGGACGGATGATTACAACTGGTCTTACCAGGAATATACCCTTGATGCGGGTTTCCATGAAATTGAATGGACCAAAGATGGTTTCTCTTCAGGTTACACTTATTTATCCCTAGACAACATTTGGGTGGTCTATACCGAGTAAAATAAGGATGAATATGGTTCAAGCACAAATTGTTTTTATCCTATAGCAAAAACAAACGCGGCCATGACTTCAATTATCTGGCAGTACACTTATGGCGGTTCGGGAGATGATTATGCGGAAGCTGTTATGGAAGCAAGCGATGGTTTTATTATTGCCGGCGGCACTACATCTCCCGACATTGCGGACCAAACACGAACAGGAACGGAGGACATATATGTTCTGAAAGTAAACAAAGACGGAACACTTGATTTATAGGGGCGCGTTATATTGGAACCACATTAGCGGCTTTCTCACATACAAAGCCATCTGACACCGTCTATTACTCGCCGGAAATAGTGTACGAGAAAAAAGAATTTGGACCGACAGAATTGAGGTGGTAAAGGCATTATTATATCAGAAATAAATGAAATAGCGGCATGGACTGGAAAATAATCGAATGTTAATTTTGACGATGTCAACAGTAGGAAGGACATTAAAAAGGAGTTGTGCGAAATGTACGCACAAATTTTTCGTAGAAATAACAATGGATTGACAAAATCCTAAGAATAAACTATCCTATAATTCACAGGAGGCTTGTAATGGAATATAATTTATACGGGAAAGTTAGTCAAGATGATTTTATTCAATATCATAAATTTAATTCAACACATGGTGTTTTTAGAAGATTTGATATAATTTTTTATCTGGCATTA
>JAISCR010000001.1 GCA_031265435.1 Treponema sp. | reverse complement strand
CGTTCCGGTTCCGTCCCTTCTTCCCCGCACCATACCAGGTAATCATCGACCGAGTCCTTAAAGGCCCTTTCGATTTCCTCAACCGTGGTTCCCTGAAAGGTGATGACATCCCTGGTGTTTATCACATCGCCGTGAAACAGCTTCGCGTCGTCGTCATATTCGACGATACCCATGTATCCCTTGTATTCCATCATGTAATCCCCGCGTTTTCCAAAAATCTTCGTACAGAACTGACGGCGCCCTTATCGGTTATTTATGTACCTTTATTTATCATTTCCTCAACAAAGAGTGAGAAAATATAGAGGGCGCTTTGTCCGTAAAGGCCGGTTTCATCATCGTTGAGGGCGGCGGCGGTGGTGGAAGTGTAAAACATATCCAGGGCTTTCCGTTCAGGGACAGCGTATTTTTGGGTTATGAGTTTTACTATTTCGGGGATAATTATTGCTTTTACCATGCCGTGAGCCATATCATACTTCCTCAAAGCCTGTGTAGCGCAGATACGACAAGGCTTTTGGAGTGGAAAAGCACACTTGATTGTTGATCTGTTCAAATTTCAGCCGTTCCAGGGCATCTTCCGGCTTCATGATCCCCTGTACGACAAAGGAGACCGTTTCCCCCACATTGTCGTTGGCGATTTTTCCGGTAACCATATCATATTCATGGTGATAATCTATGCTGCTCCGACAGCCGCAAACCAGTTTTAGCCATTCCGCCGGTGGTTCAGGGAAATGAATAACCCGCAGATGTTCATAGTTTTTTTCATCAAATTCATATTTTGAGAGTACCGCCTTTGCCGTAACGCCTTTTCTTGTTTCAATTTTAGCTTTCCGTCGTGCCCACCGGACGGCCTGTTCCTTTATACCGGTGGTATAAAACCCGGCGCCGAAATCGCGGCCATATTCGGCTGTTATTATTCGGGGCTTGTCAATGATCGCTGTTGAACCGTGGTAAAGAATCATGTATGTTCCTCCGAAGGGGGAATTGTACGCTCCGCCCTAGACGGGTACACCGGCGATTTTTCCGCGGCCTCAAGCGGCGGCTTTAGGTAATCATCGAAGAATTGCATAAGGTATTCAAACGACATGCCGTGTAAATCCTCATAATCGGAAACAAGCATATCCAGAAGGCCGGTTTTGACAAACAGGCTGTAGACAGCGGGGCTGGCGATGTTTTTGTGCTCGGCGTAGAGTTCTATGCAGAAGGTTAGGAAGGATAGAGGGAACATAGTAATACTTCCAATGAACTGACGAGGGCTTTTCCTATCATGTTCTTTAGTGATGATTTTAGCCAAAAACTTCCTCATTTCCTTATATTTAGCTTTTCAATGTATATCCGATTTCTGTTACTTGCTCTTTTATGAATGTCAGTATATCGTATTACCTCTGAATACTGATCGGCGATGGTATTATCATTCTCGTAACTTGTAATATTAACCGAGTTTCGCACAAACCCATCTATGCCGTAAATTTTTCGGTATCCGTTTCCGGGTTTATCATATTTATTGAAGTTATCAGTTATGAGATAGGTAAAAAAATTCTCAATGGAAAATTCAGGCTTAACAAAATTGGCCAGAAGTTTTGCATACTTATCCATTTGAGAGATATTATCATCAATACCAACCTTAGGATCTTTCAACTCGATGATAATGCACTTTTTTTCTTCGGGAAAGAAAAGTAAATCTATTCTTTTTTTTAAGCGTTTTTTGTTAAATTCATTCAGCATCTCCTTTTCGTCTTTCGTCAATTCCCTAATGACTTTATTTCCTCCTATTTCAATATCCTCAATAGACGCTTCGCTTGTGCCTTCAAAATAGAGAAACATATCATCAATAAGCCAAAGATTGGAATTTTTTGTGTCTATGCTTCCTTTGGGCATCAATAAGTTGTGAAAAAACCCCTCATTCTGTTTCCTGCTTTTTTCATAGACATGAATACCTTCATCGAGAAGATCTAAAATATACTTTCGGTACATGATGTAACTGGACAGGTTTACCGAATTTTCTATATTTGCCTGTTCAGACAAAAGCGTAAATTTCCTTTCAAAATCTTCAAAGTCTATTTCATTTTTTTTATCATTTTTCAACAGTTCAACGGTTCGATTAATTTGTGTTATAGTTTTTTCCTGTAATTCCTCGTGGAAATTTCTAATTTTCGATAAAATTTTCTTTTTATCATCACTGTATTTTATTGTATTAAGCAGTTTTTGTTTTGTTTCATCATCGGATAAAATATACAAATACCCTCTGGCATTTTCTACTTTGTTGTTGTCTTTGTCTTTCAACGCTTCTATTACCCTGGCTTCATTCTTTTGGTTGAGTACACTAAGTTCATAGCTAAGGAATTTGGTTATTTTTTCCTTCATGATTTTTTGTATTTTTTCTTCGGTAATGATTTTCTCATCCTGATTCTTCTTTTCTCTGGGAAGGGATAGTTTTGTCCGGGATTCATTCAAAAATCTTCCAAAAAACGGTGATTTTAGATAAGCGTAGTAATAATAATCAAATCCCGATTCGTCACCCAAAAGGTTTGGAGGAAGGTCAAGATTGGCTATTTCTCCTGCGGAACGTTCATCCACCACATAGAAAGCTTTGTTTTCTTCGATGTTTTTTGTTTTGATATGTAATAGCTCAAAATTGACAGTATTGTTCAATCCATTCAAGCCTAACTTGTCTTCAATAGTAAATTCTTCTTTTTCAACTTTGTCTTTACCCAACATGGCAGTATCTATAACCCGCTCGGACTCCTTTCCGCTGTCGTCTATCAACCGAATTTCAAAACTCTTTTTGTTTTCCATAAGATAATAAAGAAAAATATAGAAATGCCGGAGCAGTTCTTTTTGATAGTAGTCAACATTCCTTTTGGTAGTTTCTTGGAATTCAGGCTTTATTTTTTTAAACGTAACAGTTGTTTTATTTTCTTCGGGTGGATCAAGCGGCTTTTTATTGTCTCTTACAGTCTCGGCGTCAAAACTAAAGGCGCGCCGGTAAACATTTCCGTCTTCGCGAAAGACACTCTCAATTTTTACGTCGGAAAACACTTTAAGGAACGCAATCCTCCCCGACCCCTTGCCACCTTCGTGGTTTGTCTTGTATATTGTTTTGGTAAATTTATCAAAATTTTCACTGGTAAACCCTATTCCGTTGTCTTCAATTTTGAAGGATTGAATATAATTATCTGTATCTTTATTAATTTCGTTTGCCCTATATTGCCTGGTCAAATTTACTCTTATCCTAATGTTCTGATTTTCCATGGAACAATACAAGGCGTTCGACACCGCCTCAAACAGGCAAAACAAAAAGCCGTCTTCATTGCTTAATTCGTAATTTCGTACAACATCTTTTATATCAGCATTAACGTGCATATCAGATATTTCTCCCGTTAATTAATGAAATTTCTCCGTTCATCAACCGTGGCAACAATGTATCTCTGATTTTTTCAAGCGATTCTACCTGTTTAGCATTATATTGTATTTTTCCCATTGACAATTCCCGGTCCTTTAACCAGATATTCAGACGGCTTGTACTCCCGCCAGCCTTTCCTGCTCATACCCGCCGCATCCTTTTGCCGCGGGGGAAGGGCGGGGGCGTTACGGGGGCGGAGCCTCCGTTGAGGGGGGTGGCGGAAGACCGCAGGGCTGGAGCCAGGGGGGAGGCTTCCCCCCTCTTGACCTGGGAGCTTTCAATGCCCCGGATGGCGAGGTTCATCTTGGCGAGGCGCCAGGTGGTGTGGTTGCTTTCCTGCCCGTAGGCGAGTCTAGCGGGTCTGGGCATGGGGATATTGTAGCATGAGGGGCAGAGGCTTGTCATTACGTGATTTATTGATAAAGATTGATACCAATGTGAAAGTTGAAACACTGAACAGACTCATCCTGCTGTGCATGGGACTGCCCTACCGGTATACCCCGAAATCATGGGCCGCCTGATACATGGCGACTACGTTTTCTACCGGGGTATTGTCCTGAATCTGATGAGTCGGCGCGAAATGATAGCCGTAACCGTCCATCATGATTTCCAGGGTATGCCGCACGTTCTCCCGGACTTCCTCCGGTGTACCGTAGGCCAGGGGCCCGGCGGTGGAGATACAGCCCCGGTAGCAAAGCCTGTTACCGAAACGGGCCTTGAGGTATTCGGGGGCCATGTTGGCCGCCTCAGGCTGCAGGGTGTCAACACCCGAAACCCCCATTTCGATAAAATCCTCGTAGACCCAGCTTGATGAACCGCAGGTATGGACGATGCCGGGCTTGCCGTAGGCTTTGGCAAGGTCGAAGAATGTCCGGTGTATGGGTTTCATGGTTTCAAGATACAATTCCCGGCTTATCATGGGGGAATGCTGGGTACCCAGATCCTCGCCAAACCAGACAAAGTCAATGTAGTCTTTACATTTATCCAGAAGACGCTCAAGGTTTTTTAATTGAAAATCCGCCCGGCGGCGCATAAAGGCCAGAGCCGCTTCATTTTGCCCCTGGAGGTGGCAGAGAACATCCTCCATGCCCATTATCCTGCCGTTTGAATTGATGATGTCCGGTGTACCGGAACCGCCGATATAAAGGCCGTAATCCTTTCCGCAGGTTTTGGCCTCTTCCAGGGCAGCCTCATAGTCGAAATCATCGGGATTGGGAACAGGGAAAGCGGCAAAGGCTTCGTCATCGGCGTCCCGGAGAGGAAAGTCGCAGAAATCCCAATAGCCGCCGGAACCGTGTTCTACCCAGCGCATCACACAGCCTTCAAGCTGATTCCTCTGCCGGTTCGGAATTTCCGGGAAGAGCGGTTTTCCGGTATAGGGTGCGTTTATACCCCGGTAATCCACACCCAGAGCCTGAAGGAGTCCTTCCTCATCGGTTTCCCCTATTCCCAAGGCTTCCTTTAAGCGGCGGTGAATACCCTCGTTGTAATCGTACCCGATAGTTACCCGGTCGGTTTTCTCATGGGCGAAGGTTTTTTGCACACGTTCCCTGGCGCTCATGGTTTCTTTTGCTTTAACGATTTTCATGAATTCTCCTGTCTCTCAATAATCCATGTTTCGTAGGCCTCCAGCGTCTTTTTTCCCAAATTCCCCGCGTCTACGTTTTGTTTTTCCGGGCTAAAGTTCATCACAAAGATGTAGTCCTTTTTCCCGGTACTGCGGATCTGGGCGGTAACTCCCCTGGGAAGCACGGTATCCAGGGCGGGTTTAAGGCCGCAGTCCTTCGCTCTGTCACGGTAGAAATCCTGCAGGAAATCAAGTCCGGTACGGGCCGCAATGAACCAGGCTTTACCCTTGCCGTAACTGTTCACCGTAAGGGCGGGGCGGCCTGAGTAGAAATCGCTGCCGTAACTTGCCGGTACTTCCGCGCCCCTTGAATGAATGAGTTCGCAGAAATCGTACACTTCGTATTTTTTGTTTTTCCAGTTGATACTGTTTCTGTCCCGGGGATACAGGGAGTCGATCTCTTCGCACCAGATGCCCAGAATCTCCTTGAGGGGGCCGGGGAAACCTCCGGTAAAACAGAGATCGTTTTCATCGGTATAGCCTGTAATATATGTTGCGACAAATGTGCCGCCTTTTTTGACAAAGGTCTCAATGGCTTCGGCAACCCCGTCACGGATCATGTAGAGCATGGGGGCAACGACAAGATCGTAGCCTTCAAGGCTCTGTTTCGAGTCGATAATATCCACGGGGATGCCCATTTGCCAGAAACAGGAGTAGTGTTCGATTACCGTTTTTTCATAACCGTGTTTGGCCTGCAGAAGGCCCTTGATATCGTCCAGGATCCAGCGGACATTCCAGTCGTAGATAATCGCGGCCCTTGAAGGCGTTGCCGCTCCCACAAGGCCGTCAAGGCCCCTGAGCCGCTCTCCCACGGCCTTTACATCGGCAAAGACTCTTGTGTTTTCCGTTCCCTCGTGATCCACCACCGCTCCGTGGAACTTTTCCGAAGAACCCCGGCCCTTGCGGAACTGGAAGTACTGTACCGTGTCGGAACCGTGGGCCAGGGCCTGCATGGACTGGAGCATGTGTACATTGGGCCGGTGGAGCTTGGTTACAGGCCGCCAGTTGGTAGCCGAGGGGGAAGATTCCATCAGCATGAAGGGCCGCTTTTTAAGGCTGCGGGTAAGATCGTGCCTGAAGGAAAATTCCACGCCCAGGGCAATATCCTCCGCAGTTCCCGTCCACTGGGGGTAGGAGTCCCAGGATGCAATATCAAGGACTTCCGCCAGACGGAAATAGTCTATGCCCGGATATGTACCCATGAGGTTCGTCGTACAGGGGATTTTTGGGGTAAACTGCCTCAGGGGGGCGATTTCCCAGAGGTAGAAGTCCCTGAATTGCTCGGTGGTAAAGCGCATCCAGTCCAGATTGAGGCCGTGGGTGCTCTCTTCGCCGATAGGGCTGGGGCTTTCCACCTGCGACCAGTCGGTATAGGTATGGCTCCAGAAACCGGTCCACCAGGCCTCGTTGAGGGCCTCAATGCTGCCGTATTTCTTCTTCAGGTACTCCCGGAAACGTTCCTGGCAGAGGGGACAGTGGCATTCTCCGCCGTATTCGTTGGAAATATGCCATACTCCCAGAGCGGGGTGGTCTTTGTAGCGTTCCGCCAGTTTGGTATTGATAAGCCTCACCTTTTCCCGGTAAACAGGGGAGGAGAGGCAGTGGTTATGCCTTGCGCCGTGGAGATTCCGCGTGCGTTTCCGGTTCACCCGAAGCACCTCCGGGTAGCGTTGACTCATCCAGGCAGGCCGGGCGCCGGAAGGGGTAGCCAGCACGGCGACGATGCCGTTTTTTGCCAGCATGTCCATCACTTCATCAAGCCATTCAAAATGATACTCGCCTTCGGCGCTTTCCAGGGCAGTCCAGGCGAAGATCCCGACCGAAAGGCTGTTGATGCCGGCAAGTCTTGCCAGGCGCATGTCTTCCTTCCAGATGGTATCCTTCTGTTTTAGCCACTGATCGGGGTTATAGTCTCCTCCGTGAAGAATATGGGGAAAATTTGCAACAATGGGAGGATATACTCCGTCATTAAGGCCTGCTTTCATTTCTGTCTCCTCTGTGCGGAATTATAGTATATACAACATAAAAAAAATACCCTAAAGGTAAATTTTCAAAATCCGATATTTATAATGATACCGCCCGGGATCACGCGCCCGTTGGGCCTCCTGATTCCGGGCGGGGTGGAACTTAACGGTTCCCCCTCATTCTTCCGGGGACGGACGGATTGAGGGCAACAGTGGCACAACGGATTAAAATCCGTGGAGCGTCTCCGTTGGGGATGTTCCAAAAATGAAAACATAAAAGTTTTCATCAGCATGGATGCTACGGTGATTTCTGCCACAGGGGCAGGAACGCTGAAAACTCCAAAGGAGTGTTTTATGATTATCAATCACAACCTTAGCGCAATGTTTGCCGACAGATCCCTCAAAGTCACCCAGAATTATCTGGACAAGAGCATGGAGAAGCTGTCGAGCGGCTTGCGGATCAACCGCGCCGGTGATGATGCTTCGGGACTCGCTGTTTCTGAGAAGATGCGGTCCCAGATCCGCGGTTTGAATCAGGCGTCAACAAACGCCCAGAACGGTATTTCGTTGATTCAGACTACGGAAGGTTATCTCCAGGAATCCGAAGACATTATTCAGCGCATGCGTGAACTGGCCGTGCAGTCTTCCAACGGTATTTATTCCGCGGAAGATCGGATGTACATTCAGGTTGAGGTTTCGGCCTTGATCGATGAAGTAGATCGGATTGCCTCCCATGCTCAGTTCAACGGAATGAATCTTCTGACCGGAAGGTTCGGGCGGGAAATCGGCGAGAACGTGATTACTGCTTCTATGTGGCTCCATATCGGCGCCAACATGGATCAACGTGAACGGGTATATATCGGCACCATGACTGCCAAGTCCCTCGGGGTCCGCAATGTCGGTGACGATTCAATTCTTTCACTGTCAAGTCCTGACAGTGCCAACCGTGCCATTGGAACCCTCGATGAAGCGCTCAAGAGAATTAACAAGCAGCGTGCTGATCTTGGCGCCTACCAGAACCGTCTGGAGCATGCGGTCCGCGGCCTCGACATAGGGGCTGAAAATCTGCAGGCCTCCGAATCCCGCATTCGGGATACCAACATGGCTAATGAGATGGTCGGTTATACCAAAAACCAGATCCTTAGTCAGTCCGGAACCGCAATGCTGGCTCAGGCCAATCAGAGGAGTCAGACAGTGCTTCAGCTTCTCCAGTAAGACCGGAGAAAGACGTTCCGGGAGTTTTTCCAAAAAGAGATTTTCCAAAGGAAAATTTTTCGAAGAAAAAACTCCTAAGCGTTACCGTGTTGAAAAACGCGATAATGCACGGAAAGGCGCCCTTCCGGCTAATTGCCGGAAGGGTTTCTTTTTTGGCGGCGGACTTCGTACAACAGGATTCCTGCCGCAACGGAAACATTGAGGGAATCAATGCGTCCCAGGGAAGGGATGCCGATCATGGCGTCACAGCGTTCCCGCAGGAGGCGGGAGATGCCTTCCCCCTCGCTTCCCAGAATAATTGCAACCCTGCCTTTGAGATCTTTTTTATATGCGCTTTCCCCTTCCATGCTGGCGCCGTACACCCAGAAACCCGACTCCTTGAGCATATCGATGGCCCGCACGAGATTAGCCTCCTCCGCGGCGGGAACCCAGGCAGCCGCTCCCGCAGAGGTCTTGCCGATCACTTCCGCATTTTTTGCGCTGCGGGCCTTCCGGCTAATCACCAGATCTACGGCAAACTGATCGCAGCAGCGCAGTATCGCTCCGTAGTTGTGGGGATCGGTGATCTCGTCCAGTATGAGTACCAGGGCATCCGCGTCTTCCGCAAGGCCTGTTAAAAAATCTTCCGTGCTTATTCCGGCGGAAAAACTGCCGCCTCCGGCATAGCCTTCAACCTGCAGCGCTATTCCCCGGTGTCCCGGCGCAAGACGATCCAGGTCGTAAGTCCCCGTCCGGTCTACCCGGATCTTGCGTGTCTGCGCCAGCGCGAGCAGTTCCCGCGCCCTGGGCCCCGCCTTGGCGACAAGAAGACTCGTGACAGGTTTCCCCGCCTTAATCCATTCTTCGATAGCATGAAAGCCTGTTAGATACGTCAATGTTTTTTCCTCACTAATTCAATGCGTAGGTTTTGCCGTACTTTACAATCTCATTGACATAGCCTTTGCCGGAAAGGAATTTGGTCAACGCTGCCTGGGCCCTGGATTCACCGTGAACCAGGAGGATCTTCTTGAGCCTGGAAGTATCCAGCGACGACAGCCATTCCGCCTCTTCGGCATAGTCGGCATGGGCGCTGAATGCGTTGATCTCTTCAACTTCCGCCCGGCGCTTGAACCACTGTCCATGTATTTTTACCTCCGCCTCGCGGTTACGGATCCGCCGGCCCAGGGTATTTTCCGCCATGTAGCCTACGGTAAGCACAGTGGTATTGGGATCTTCGATGTTATGGATCAGGTGATGCTGAATACGGCCTGCCTCGCACATGCCGTCCGCGGAGATAATGATAAGAGGGCCGTCGTGATCGTTGAGGGCCTTTGATTCGCCGACACTGGTTGTAAAATGGAGACTGTTGAAACCGAAAGGATTCTTGTGATGCTTGATGAAGGCTGCCTTTATATCCTCGTCGTAACATTCGGGGTGTACCTGGAAGATCGTCGTGGCGTTGGTGGCCATGGGGGAATCCACATAGATTGGGATCTCCGGTATTTCCCCTTCGTCCGTCAGGAGATGGAAGTAGTACACCAGTTCCTGGGTACGTTCAATGGCAAAGGAAGGAATCAGGATCTTGCCCCGGTTTTTTACGGCCCGTTTTGCCACCGCGGCAAGTTTTTCTATGGACCGGTCCCCCGAATCGTGGCGCCTGTCCCCGTAGGTGCTCTCCAGAACAATGTAGTCGGGAGCGGGGATCTTAAAATCGGGATCGCGGATGATGGGCTTGTTTTTCCGGCCCAGATCACCTGAACAGAGTATCCGTACTTCCTTTCCGTCTTTTTTTACCGTTACAAGCGCCATGGCGGAACCCAGAATGTGACCCGCATCAAAAAATTCAAGTTCAATACCGTCGCCTATGCAGATGGGCCGGTTGTAGGAGATGCCTATCATCTGGCCGGTAGCCTGGATGGCGTCCTTTTCAGTAAAGAGGGGTTCCCAGGTAAATTTTTCACCCCGCTTGCCGGCCTGTTTCCGCAGATATACGGCATCTCTGGCCTGAATGTTGGCCGAATCCATCATGATAAGGCTGGCGATGTCCCGGCTTGCGGGAGTCGTGTAGATATTCTTCTCGTAGCCTTTTTTGGCTAAAAGCGGCAGGAGTCCGCAGTGATCCAGATGCCCGTGGGTGAGAATGGCGGCCTCTATCCGGTCAGGCTCAATGCCCAGTTCCCGGTTTTTGCGATCCGCCTCTGCCCGCGCGCCCTGAAAGGCCCCGCAGTCGATGAGGTAGCTTTTACCGTCAATCTCCAGCACGTGTTTGGAGCCGGTAACTTCTTCCGCCGCCCCCAGTGAGTAAAATTGCAGTTCCATTCGGTACCCCTTCGATAGATCCAGAATACTTGTTATTTCCTTACTGTCAAGTTTAGTGTATTATTGTATAACATATTATAGGAGGATATATGCTTATTCCAAAAGTTGAAAACCGGATCAATCAGTACCTGCAGTTTCTCAAAGGGCTGCGTTATCGGGAGATCTTTCCCCTGGATTTTGAATATTTTGAAACCGAAGAATCTTTCCGCCGGCCGCCTGAGGATAAGGTTAAATGGAAGAAGATAGCCGCGGGCGGAGACTACGGAAAGCCCTGGCACTGCGCATGGTTCAGAACTTCCTTCAAGAGCCCTCTGCCGGCCAAAGGGGCTTATCCCCTGTATCTCCGGGTATTCCCCAATGCGGATTCGCTGGTTTTTATTGACGGGAAACCCGCGGGGGCCTTTAATCCCTTCCATAAAAAAGTGAAGGCCGAACGGGACGGGAAGACCCATACGCTCTGCCTTGAAGCCTATGAAGGCCATTACTATCCCGGTGAACATTCCCATTCAGGCCGGAGGGTGATGCTTACCCTGGGACGGCAGATTCCCGATTATCCCAACACCTTCGGCGGTGGCTCGCTCGTGGAACGGGTGGAACCGGTCTATGGCCTGTACTACGATGTTCGCTGTCTCTTTGAACTTGCCGGGACACTGGATGCGGATTCGCTGCGCCGGGCCCGTATCCTGAAGGAGCTCTACGAAACCCTCATGGAGATTCCCTTCAGCGCGGGGAGCTCCGTTTCCACGGGCATGAACGGCAGTCCCGATTGGCCTCTGTTGGAGAAATGTGCCGCCGAGGCGGCAAAAAAACTGAAAGCCCTGCTTGCCGCAAAGAACGGGCCCACGGTTCCCGTGATAGATCTTACCGGTCATGCCCACATTGATCATGCGTGGCTCTGGACTATTTCCGAAACCGAAAGAAAGGCCGCCAGAACCTTTATGAACATGGCCGCCCTCTCCCGCGAGTACCCGGAGTTTGTCTTTATCCAGACCCAGCCTGTGCAGCTTGAAACGATCAAGGCCCAGTATCCTGATATCTTTGAAGCGGTAAAGGAAGCCTACAGAAAAGGCAACTGGGAACCCAACGGCGGCATGTGGGTGGAAGCCGACTGTAACCTTACAGGCGGTGAGGCTCTGGTACGGCAGTTCCTCGTCGGCAAGAAAACTACCAAAGCCCTTCTGGATTACGAGAGTGACACGCTCTGGCTTCCCGATGTATTTGGGTATGCGGCGGCTCTGCCCCAGATTTTATGGGGCTGCGGGATTGAATATTTTGTTACCAGCAAGATCAACTGGAATGACACTACCCGCTTCCCCTACGACACCTTTATCTGGCGGGGCATAGACGGAACGGCGGTAAAGACTCACTACATTATTTCTTTTAAGGAAGGCTACAATGGCCGGGTGAGCCCGGAAAGCCTTAAAGAGATTTGGCATGAGGTACAGCACAAGGAGATCCAAAGCGCCGCGGTCAAGTCCATTGGTGAAGGGGACGGCGGCGGCGGAACCCTCCGCAGCGATCTTGAGATGGCACGGCGGCTTTCCAACCTTGAAGGGGCTCCAAGGGCAGAGTGGAAAAAGGTATCCGCCGCCCTGAAGGAAATCTTCAAAAATGCCGCCGAACTCCCCGAATGGCGGGGTGAACTTTATCTGGAACTCCACCGGGGCACCTACACCACTCAGGCAAAAACCAAACGCTGGAACCGGAAAAATGAATACGCCCTCCGGGAAACGGAATGGATCTCCGCCCTCGCAGGTCTGGAAAAAGGCGTCCCCTATCCCCACGGGAAACTTCTGGAAAGCTGGAAGAGCCTTTTAACCCTCCAGTTCCACGACATCATTCCCGGTTCCTCAATTAACAAGGTTTATGTTGAGGCCGAGGCTGCCCATGAGAAAAACGCCGCCCTTCTGGAAAGCCTCGCCGGGGAAAAACGCAGACTCTTCTGCGGTAATGCCGCGGCAGGAAAAGGGAATATCACTGTTTTTAACAGTCTCTCCTGGCTGCGCAGCGATCCGGTAACTGTTCACGGTACTATTTCCGCGAATGTTAAAGCCCTGCGCTTGCGGTCCGAAGGGACGCATACCGAAGAAACCACGGCTTTGCACGGAAACGACTGCTTCCCTGTCCAGCACTACATGGATCTTGACGGGAAAGAGACGGCAGTATTTGTACCGTGGCTTTCTCCTTCAGGCTGGATCAGTTTCAGCGCCTCTGAGGACATTCCTGCCATAAAAGGCCCGGCAGAGAAGGCGCCTGCTTTTCTGTATAAACCGGGAACGCTTCAAACGCCTTTTTACAAAGTACGTTTCGATAAATCGGGCCGCATCACCAGCCTTGCGGATGCGAATACAGGGAAAGAGTATGTTGCTCCGGGCGGTTTCTTTAACCGCCTTATCAGCGCCGATGATGTGCCGGTTTTCTGGGAAGCCTGGGACATTGATTCCGACTGGAAGCGTTACATTAACGAAGAAACCCGCCTGATTCACAGCGAAGTTACAGCGAACGGGCCTGTTGTTTTCCGCCTGAGGCAGAAATGGCAGATCGGCAGTAAATCTACGCTTCTGCAGGATACGGTTTTCTATACGGAAAGCCGCCGTATCGACTTTGAAACAAAGGTAGACTGGCATGAACGGCGGAAACTCCTCAAGGCCGCCTTTGACACCGGCATTGACGCTCCCCAGGTTCGCTGCGAGGTGCAGTACGGTCATCTTCTGCGGAACACCCACAGGAATCTTCCGCACGACAGGGCAAAATTTGAGATCTGCGCCCATAAATGGATCTCCCTTGAAGACGCGGGAGCCGGTATCGCGCTGCTCAACGACTGCAAGTATGGTCATGACGTAAGCGCGGAAGAAGCGGGCGTTTCCATGCGGATCACCCTACTCCGTTCTCCCACCGCACCCGACGAAGAAGCCGATCAGGGTGAACAGCGTTTTACCTATTCACTGCTGCCCTTTGCGTTTTCATTTGCCCGTTCCCGCGTCATCCGTTCGGCATACGAACTCAACATACCCGCCGCGGTGGAGAAGGGAGGAGATTCCGGGGCTTCCGCCTATTCCCTGTTCTCGATCAGCGGAGATTCTGTCATTGCCGAATGTATCAAGGCGCCTGAGCTTTCCTCCGGCGAAGAAGGCGGCAAGCCCGATCTGGTTCTCAGACTCTATGAAAGCCTCGGAGCCGCGGAAAAAACGGTTTTACGTTTCCGGCGGGAACTTGCCGGAGCCTGGACAGCGGACATGCTGGAGAGGCGGCCTGTAAAGCTTCCCTTTAAGGGAAATGAACTTTCCCTGGGTTTCCACGGCTTTGAGATCAAAACGGTGCTGGTGGCGTTTAAATAGAAGTCTGCCGATAAAGCCGGATGCTATGAATTGTTGTGGAATTTCACGAAAAGGAGTAATATAGGTGAAGGTGAGCTTGTTCCGAAAAAACCTGAGTTTTGGAACAAGCTCAGGTATAAGGAGATTGCTATGCCAGTAATACGCCCGGTGGCTGACCTTGAAACCAACCCAAAGGAAGTATTAAGAGACGCTTATGAGACGAGAAAGCCAGTATTCCTGACTAAAAACGGATACGGCAACGCGGTCATCTTGAGTATGGAAGCCTGGGAAGATATGAACTATGAAAATGAAATCTACCAGAAACTCCTTGAATCAAGCATTGAAGCGAGAACGAACCCAAAACGGCTTACCGAAGAAGAAGTCTACGAACCCATTTTAGCCCAAATAGCCGAATACGAAACCGCCCACCCCAATGCCAAAGATTAGCTACCTTCCTTCTTATTACCAGGATCTTGCCTCTATAGCGAGCTATATAACGAATGAACTTGAAGCTCCCAAAGCCGCACGGAATTTAGTCCTGGAAGTACGAAAGGCTGTTAACGGTCTCAAGGAACATCCCCTGGCTCATCATTTGTACCAGAGCGAAGTTCCCTTACCCCTTGAATTCAGGATTCTCCCCGTCAAGAATTACAATGTCTTTTATACCGTTCTCGATGATGGGACTGTAGAAATCCACCGGGTAATTTATAAGCGGCGGAATTTTTCAAAACTGATTAAGTAGTGTCGTGTGGCAGAGTGAATGAGTTAACATGCGGCGGAACCCGTTGGGGACTTGCAGTATCCGGCATTTTACCGGTATACTGATCATGACTTAGTTATCAAGGAGGTTTACTATGAGCAAGAGTACGTTGAAGGATCTGAAAAACAGGCGGAGCATCCGTTCTTACAAAAGCGAGCAGATCAAGGATGAAGAATTGGACGCCATCCTGGAGGCGGGTACCTGGGCCCCTACCGGTATGGGCTGCCAGGGTGTGGTGATTGTGGCGGTGCAGAACCAGACGCAGATCAACAAGATCCAGAAACTTAACGCCGATGTTCTCAAAGATCCCAAGGCAAAGCCCTTCTATGGCGCCCCCACGGTGCTGAACATCTTTGTGGACAAAACCAAGCCTACACCGCTTGAGAACGGCAACCTCGTTATCGGCAACCTTTTGAATGCCGCCTCCGCCCTGGAGATAGGTTCCTGCTATATCTACCGGGCCAAAGAAGTGTTCGACTTTCCGGAAGGCAGGGAGCTGGCAAAAAAATGGGGACTTTCCGGGGATTATGAGGCAGTGGGCCATGTACTTTTGGGTTATGCCGCAGAATCGCCCGAGGCAAAACCCCGGAAAAAGGATTATATAATCAAGGTAAAGTAAGTCCGGTTTATATGCTCTTTACCCCAGCCAGACCCACAGGAGGATGGCGGTAAAGAGCAGGGCGTTCGCTCCCTTGATGAGAGGCAGACGGCGGCGGATAAAGTCCGAAACGTCAAAGGCCTCCGCTCCCTTGTGCAGTATTACTGTTACGGTCAGGAAAGGCAATACGAATGCAATGCTGTATACTCCCAGAAAGAGGAGCGCCCGGGCCTGGAATCCTTCCTTTCCGTGCACCATGGAAAGGATCGTTGCAATATAGATCTGGCCTGTGCAAAAAAATTCTCCGATGGAAGTAATAACCCCACAGGCAAAACATACCGCGCCCAGGAGGGAGGAGCTTTTTACAGCCGCCATTTTTTTTACCAGGGAAAAATTGAGGCCTTTAAGTTTTTTCGGAAGCTGCAGTTTGATGCTGCCGTAATCTTCCTTCAGGGCGGCGATAAAATCCCGTATATTAAAAAGAATAAAGAAAAGACAGATGGCGGTCATTGCAATGCGATAGGCCAGACGGTAGCTTTCGGTTTCCATGCCGGAAAAAACGGAATAGAACACTGTACCTATGGCAAAATAGGCAAGGGCTTTCCCCAGGCAGAATACCGCCCCGAGTTTGAGGAGATTAAACTGCCGTGCCGCCAGGAGTGTTACCAGCAGTATCAGTATCGAAAGGGAGCAGGGATTTATTCCGTTGAGGAAACCGGTAAAAAAAGCGCCTAAAAGACGGAAGCTGCCGAAACGGGCGGCAAGTCCTTCACCGGCCTGCAGGATCACCGTTTCGAATGGGCCTGCTTCCGCGAAAACGCCGAATTCTTTTTCTATTGCCTCAACTCCGGCAAAGTAGCGATCCCCGGCAAAGAGGATGGGAGTAATTCTGTCATTATCCGGCACCCTGAAGTAATCGCAGTATGAAAGAAAGAGATTATTTGAATCTTCTTCGATGATATTATACCGGACAATGCTGATATTTTTCAGTATCTCAAGGTGTTTTTCGGCTCTGGCGCAGGAAGTGCAGCCGGTGATATAAAAATAAACTGCCTTGCTGTCCTGTACTTTTTCCGCTTCATTCTCCTGGGCATATTGGGGAACAATAAAAAATAGGGCAAAAAATAATGTCAATGCGGCTCCGGGCGCAGCTTTCATTTTTTTGCCTCTATTCTCAGGGTTTTTCCTCCGCCGTTTAGCGCGGCTTCAAGTTTTTCCCCGGTTTCATCGTAGCCCAAGAAGACGCTGTTCTTTACAAAGATCCGGGGCACCGCGTAATCTTCCAGGGACACGCCGTATGCCTCGCAGTAACGTTCGTAGAGTCTCCGTCCTTCCATGCTTGAAGTTTCGATCTTGACAATGGAGAGTCCCCGGAGGCCTTCAAGCAGAGTAGCGGTTTTTCTGCAGTCTTCACAGGTTGGAAGGGTAAACATTACCGCGGTTTCTTCTTCGTATGCCCCGGTTAAAAAATTTTCATTGCCCTTTACTCCAAAGGCCTTGAAAACAATGCCGGGAAGGCTGAATTCCTCTTTTAATGCCGGAACGAGACCCTGTTTAATGCTCTCCATGCCGGTAAAGATACGGTTTCCAAAAACAGCGGCCGGGAGAGAGGGGATCTCCTCAAGGCCGAAGCGGGCAAAATTTTCCCGGTAACGGGCCCGGTCATTGTCAAAATAGATGTTGTACGATTTAAGTTCTACCCTGTTCCGGTAGCCTTCCTCCGCCAGGAGAAGGCGCAGTTCCTTGTCCAGATTGATAAAGAGTGTACAGGGCTTGCAGGGATTCTGTATGTTGCAGCCCCCGCAGCTGTCAAAAACATAGAATTCAAGTTCAGGCCTGTATTTGATGACAGGCAGAGCAAAAAGGAATATCAGAAATAACAACAGGGGTATCAGTACAAACGCCAGGGCTATGAGCTTAATAGAATTCTTCGAAAACTTCAGTTTGACAGGTTCCATATTATTGATGTATTTCCAGTATTGCCGTCCCGGGAGGGAAATCAGTCAGTTCGTTGAACCGGGGAGGCAGTGTTTCTATTGCGACAGCTTCCTTGTCCGTATAGGGCAAAAGAATCTCCGACAACTCGGCAAAGAAGAGCCGCATCACCGCGGAACGCCGGATGATGCAGGGGTTGGGATCATCGTAGTATTTAACTGTTCCTGCAATAATTGCCTCTTCTTTCAGGGGAAGGCCGGTAAGTTTCTTTTCAAAAAGAAGTTTACCGGTTTTATCCCTTAAAATTATTCGGGGCAGGCGGCCTTTGCCCATGGATTTTAACGGGGCCAGCGTTCCCTGGCAGGGGGCAATGTGGGGAAATTCCCGCAGGGCTTATCCTGATACCAGTAGGCCACAGAAGCAATGTCGTCTGTCCGTTCAAAAAGTTCGTATTGATCGTGTCCTATCTGCTGAACAGTCACCCGGATATCCTTTTCAAACATGATGGGATCCATTATATGGAAGCGGTAGAGTCCGTGTTTCGGCATAACATCGTAGACTTTATTCAGCTTGTACTGATCCTTTCCGCCGAAACTCAGGAAACTCCTGGAACTTTCAAGCCCGGAAAAATAATGGTGTCCCAGGAAGGGGCCCGAATAGGTAACTTCATTCTGCTGCCCGTTTTCTTCTTCGTAGAAACACCACGCGCCGCCGAAGTAGTCTTCGGTTCCCGTACCACAGATCGTGGGATACCGGCTGTCCCCATCCAGGTAAAACTTCATCTCTCCCTCGCCCCACCAGAAACGTTCACAGGCAGTCCATGCAAGATAGGTTCCCACATAGTGGCCTTTGCCGGAAACTCCTTCAAGGATCGTATAATCCCTGCCTTTGGAACTAAGGTTTTCGCGCCGCCACTGGGCATGGAAATAGGCCGAATTGTCATCAACTTCATCAAGCGTGTAGTTAATCTGATAGAAGAAACCGGGTACTTCGGTAAGATGCTGATTTTCGACAGTGATTCTGGCGCTCTTGCGGAAAGGCATTGGAAAGAAGGAATTCATACCGCCTGTGGGATTGACCGAGATGGGCAGGGAGTTTACCTTGCATCGGGCGCCGAATCCGCAGCAGAAAAAATCCCCCAAGGGAACTTCAACCGAAGGGGAGACGGCGTCATCCCAATAGATTCTGAATACAAGATCCCTCAGGATGTAGTAGCCTTTTTCGCCATTTTGCGCGCAGGTGATCCAGAAACTGTTGATAAGTCCGGGGCCTGCAATTTCCGCCAGCGCCGTTTCCTTTCCCTGCGGCAGGACGATGCAGGGCCTGCCTTTGCGTCCGGGCCCGAGGTTGGAAGCTTCCTTTCCGCCGGCGCCGCGTTCACCCCTGGGATTTTCCGCGGAGATAGAGCGGGATTTTCCACTTTTAAGCTGAGACAGAGCCATTAGTCCAAAGTTGTTCATAAAATTCATTCCTCCATAATAATTATGTTGCGTTATAGTTGTTGTATTTGTAACAGAGCACCCGGTGTTCGGGAGAAAGATCCACCATGCCGGGTTTCTTGCTCCTGCAGATCTCTTTGGCATAGGGGCAGCGGCCTACCAGCTTGCAGGCCCCCAGCTGATACTCCCTGCTTTCGATATCCGGCAGTACTTTTGCATCGTCCCAGAGTTTTCCTACCCTGGGGATCGACTCAAGGAGCAGTTCCGTATAGGGATGCGCCGGATTGTTCAATACCTCCTGCGCGTTTCCGAATTCGACAAGGTTTCCCCGGTAAAGCGCAGCGATATAGTTACTCACATAGTAGGCGGTTGAGAGATCGTGAGTAATATAGATAAAGCTTACGTTATAATCGGCCTTCAGGGACTTGAAGAGATTGACAATGTTCATGCGCATGGAAGCGTCGATCATGGCTACCGGTTCATCCGCCAGAATCAGCGCCGGTTTGGGGATCAGCGCCCTTGCAACGGAGATTCGCTGCAGTTCCCCGCCCGAAAACTGGGCGGTGTATTTTCCTTTTACCTGTTCGTAATCCAACCCCACCGAATGGAGGACATTGACGATAACATCCTCTGCCTCAGCCCGGTTTTTCGCCACTTCCAGATTGACTGCTGTTTCAAAGAGATAGCTTTCGACAGTCCTTCTGGTGCTGAAACTGGTAAAGGGATTCTGGAAAATTGGCTGTACCTTACGGTAGAACTGTTTTTTATTTTTGCTGTAGGCGGAAAGAGGGGTATCGTCTACAAATATTTCACCGCCGCTGGGTTCCAGCAGCCTCAGCAGCATCCGCGCAAGAGTGGTCTTGCCGCTTCCCGATTCCCCTACAATGCTCATGATCCAGGGTTTATCGGATTCAATCTTTAGGGAAACATGATCCACCGCAGTTATCCTGCTTCCGAAGATCATGCTCCCCATACGGAATTCCCGGGTAAGCTCTTTAAATTCAAGGTTATTACCCATGTGCCTGCCCTCCTTCATCTTCGGACGGCGGCGCCTTTCCATCAAGAAGGTGGCAGCTTGCCGTATGGTCTTTTCCCACCTGGTAGTTCAGGGGTTCTGTAGTCCTGCAGCGTTCGAGGGCATCGGGACAACGTTCGGCAAAACGGCAGCCCGGCGGCGGATTCCGAAGACTCGGAGGGGTACCGGGAATACCTTCTTTCTGGCTCGAATCCCCCAACCGGGGCAGGGCCGCGATGAGCATCCGTGCATAGGGATGGCCGGGTCTTTCAAAAATATCCATGGTCGGTCCGGCTTCGATAAGCTTACCTGCATACATGATTCCCAGCCGGTCGGTAATTTGATAGTGTACCCCCATGTCGTGGGAAACGATCACCATGGAATTTCCCAGACGCTTTTGGGTACGTTTAAGCATGGTCAATATGCCCCGCTGTACCACTACATCCAGCGCCGTGGTAGGCTCATCGGCCAGCACAATCTCCGGCGACAGAAATGTTGCCAGGGCAATGAGCGCCCGCTGGCGCATTCCACCTGAAAGCTGATGCGGATAGGCGCCAAGCACATCGGCAGGCAGTTCCAGTTCCCGAAGATACTGAACAATATCAGCTTCCATTTCCTTTTTGCTTCTCTTCTTGTGGTATTTACTCACCGTGTCGAAAAACTGATTCCGTACCCTGGTAACAGGATTCATTACATGCATGGCTCCCTGGGGTATATAGGAAATAAGCCGCCACCAGCTTTTATGGATCTCTCCACTGTGGTAAACAGTAATACTACCGTCTTTATTCCGGTGTTCCAGACTTACTTCTCCCCGGGAAATCTCCAGGGGAAACTGGACAAGATCGTACATCACCTTGAGCAGGGTGCTTTTGCCGCAGCCGGATTCTCCTGCAATACCAAAAATTTCATTCCGCTTGATTGTAAGATTCACATCATCTACGGCATTGACATAGCCCGAAACGGTGTCGTAGCGGGCGGAGAGGTGTTTCAGTTCAAGCATCCTTTCCCCTCCTCTTTGCGTTGTAGTTCTGGTAACCGGTCATGGTTAAAAAGAGGCTGATGAAGATCAACGCCGTGGTGACAACCGGAGAGCCTATCCACCACCAGCGGCCCGCAAGCATCGCCTGATGCTGATTGGCCCAGTAGATCATGGTTCCCAGAGTCGCCTTTTCGTTACTCGACAGTCCTATTACCGCAAGGCCCGATTCGGTAGCAATGGCAACAAGGATTGTGTTGATAAAATTTGCGATGCCCCAGTCCCGGACAAAGGGGAGTACTTCTTTTACAATGGTCTCCAGCAGCGACTGGCCTGAAAAAATGGCCGTACTGATAAAATCCCGTTCCCGCAGTGACAGGGCCATGGAACGCACCTGCCGGGCAGGCCAGGGCCAGTTAAATATAATGAGTACGATAGAAACATAGAGTACCGAAGCGTTTCCCTTGAGCAGGGTAGAAAGCAGTATCAGTATGGGGAGTGAGGGTATAACAATGAAAGAATCTGCCAGAAGGGTAATAACGCGATCTACCCCTCCCCCTACAAAGCCTGCAATGAGCCCTGCCAGTACCCCGATGACAGTCGCCATGGAGGCAACCAGAAAACCGATAATAAAGGAATTATGTATTGATGCTGTCAGAAGCCAGAAAGTGTCCTGGCCCAGATTGGTAGTCCCGAGAAAATGTTCCGGGGAAGGCTTCAGGTTCCGGGGGAAGGTACTCCAGGCCGCAGCGTTTCCCTCCAGGAAGAGGGGAAGAACAAAGCCGAGGATCAGGAAAAACGCAAGCATAATAGAACCGCACCAGAGGCGAAAATTCCAGTATCTAAGGGATTTAAACATTCGGCGCCCCCTACTTGTAACGGATCCGCGGATCGAAGAAAGGATACAGCAGATCCACTATCAGGGTTGCCGTTGCCACCGCAATGATAGAGATGCTGATTGTTCCCATGATGAGATTATAATCCGCCTGAAGGATGCCGTAGTAGATAAGGCTTCCTACGCCGGGATACCCGAAGAGCATTTCGGTAATCAACGCGCCGTTAAAAATCGTACCCATCTGCAGGGCCAGAAACGTAATCTGCGGCAGGGTAGCGTTTGGGAGCACATAATTGGTCATTACCTTTGTTTCGC
This sequence comes from Treponema sp., assembly GCA_031265435.1. Taxonomy (GTDB): domain Bacteria; phylum Spirochaetota; class Spirochaetia; order Treponematales; family Breznakiellaceae; genus JAIRNJ01. The sequence continues at coordinate 20,438 of JAISCR010000001.1, read as the reverse complement.
TTAGTCCCTTGAGCCGGGCAAAGAATATATAGTCTTCTTCGGAGACGCCTGTAGAGATTGTTTTCATGCTGATAACCCACCAGCCGAATCCGGTAAGGATGATCGACAGGCCGGGAAGAAATGCGTTCCGTAATATGTTCTGCCAGTAGGCCAGCGTTGCAGGAGATCCCACGATGGTAAACGTGAGGGGAAATACAGGAAACACAAAACAGAAAAGCATTATCAATGTCAATGCAAAAATATAATAGGGAATCGGATAAAAGACGATGGCGATGGATTCAAGAATCTTTGAATAAACGGTTTTTCTGCGGAAACCGGCAATAAGGCCTATAAGGTTTCCAAAGAACCACGCGATAAGCGTAGAAGTAAGGAGGAGGCCGAAAGTCCAGGGCAGGGCCCGGCCAATCATCTCAATTACCGGGGTAGGGTAGGCCGTGAGGGAAGGCCCAAAATCGTGGGTGATAAGCACCCGCTTCAGGAAACCAAAATACTGGCTTGAGAGGGAGCCGTTAAGACCGAAAGACTCATTGAGGGATTCCCTCAGTGTCATTACCGCAACAGGATCCATGGTAGAAGCCCTGCTGGTAAGCTTGCCTATCATCGCCTCTACCGGACTTGTGGGCATGAATCTGGGTACGAAAAATACCGTTGTAACGCCTATAAAGACAACCATGAAGAATGTCAGAAGCCTGGAACCCAGAAATTTGAAGAAATTCACCTTCCGCCCCCTTTTGAAAACTGCGGCACGGTGATGAGCCGTACCGCAGTCAATGATTACACTATGTTGTTCTTCTCACAAGAGAACAGATTACTTGTTCCCAGTGGGACTGTAGTGAGGCAGATAGTACTTGAACTGAGACCACCACCACCATGGCCCTTCAAAGGGATTATCGATGGTCTGGAAATCTTTCCAGTAATAGGTATTCACCGGTACGAACTTGGAGGTGCCGAACATGGGCAGGAAGGGAATGCCCTTTACGAATTCCTGGTTGATTTCGGTGATCTTCTGGATTACCTGGGGATTATCCGAAGGAAGGTTCGCCAGTTCATCAAGAAGCTGGCTGACCCGGTCATTGGCCCAGCGATCCGCGTTGCCGGGGGCAAGCTGGCCTACGGGAACGATGTACTGCTTGTGCCACTGCTGCATATTGGCGCTGGTATCGGGGAGAAGTCCGCAGGAAGGCCAGAAGGAACCAACTTCAAAAGTTCCGGTAGATTCGGCGTTCCAGAAGCTCGCCTGATCCATCTGCTTTACCTCGGCTTCAATACCGAACTTTCTCCAGGAATCGGCTACCGCAAAGGCAAGCCTCATCGACTGTACTTCAAAGTCCGCGGGAGCCAGGATGCTGATCTGCCAGGGTTTGCCGTCGGGGAGCAGCCATCTGCCGCCTGAGCGTCTGAAACCGTTCCGTTCCAGCATTTTGGCAGCCTGGGCCACATCGTATTTCCACCAGCCCACGCCGAAGACATCAATTTCCTGCTGGGCGCCCGAAGGAAGCCCCTCCTTGCCTTCGGCCCTCAACATGGCGTTGATCTCCTTGGCATAACTGTCGTCAAAGGGCTTGTAACCGTCAGAGAGGGCGAAATTTCTCAGCCAGCTGACCATAGGTTTGTGGTAGGTAGTCTGGAGAATATCAATGGGAGGTACCTGAATGGCGGAAACCCGGAGCATGCCTCCGAAGGTAGCCATGGATACGGCCTTGATGTCGGTAGCAAGAGCCAGAGCCCAGCGGACTTCAGGATTGTTATAGGGAGCCACCAGACAATTGAAAGACATTCCACGCTGACAGGGATCGTTCATATCCGCATAGGGGAAGCCGTTGTACCATGCCTGTATGGTTTTACTCCGCTGGAGAAGGATCTCCATGCTCTCGGGAGTGATATCCTGAAGAATATCAAGATCATTGTTGATAGCCGCCATGATCCGCTTCTCTTCGTTGCCGAAGAATTTGAAGAGTACATATTTGGGCTTGGGTTCGCCGGCAATCTTTCCGGAGACGCTGTTCTGCCAGTCATTCCGTTTTTCATAGAGGAACCAGCTTCCCTGTGTCCTGTCGCGATCTTTGAGAATATATGAATCGCAGCCTACCGGGTTGGAATTCTTGAAGGTTCGGGGATCTTCCTTCTCCCAGATATGTTTGGGTACGATGCGGAGAGTCTGTCCCCAGATAACGACACCCAGCTTCTGGGAGAGCTTCGCTTCGGGGTTTACCGTTTCCATCTCGATCGTGTACCTGTCTACCGCCCTGCAGCTCGCGACGATACTTGCAAGGTAACCGTTGTAGCCCAGTTCCTTAGTCTTGAGGATCATGTTGATGGTGAACTCAATATCGGCAGCAGTAAAATCTACCCCGTCAGTCCATTTGACACCTTCGCGAACCTTGAAACGGAACTTTTTCATCGTATTATCCACAGGCTGGGGCATTTCCGCGGCCAATTCCGGATACTGCACACCTTTCATGGTGTCAATTTCCCAGAGATGGTTGAAAATGAGCTGATGGAGACCTGAGTCCATGGAAACCGAGCCGGGCAGGTAGGGATTCATCTGCATGGGGTCTGCATTGTAGCCGTTGAGTATGTCTACAACCAGGGTTTCTTCCCTGGGTGTACCCACATCGGTTAATTTACTACCCCCCCCCCCCCGGCGGGCTGGGACCTGCCGCCTGCAAAAAGTGCAGGCGCGGCGATCAAGGTTACTGCCAGAAGCAGAGCCGGCGCCGCATATACGCGTTTTTTGTTCATCATGATCCTCCTTCGGGATGAAATGAAAAAATAACGGGAATAGCACACAGAGTCTCTCCCGTTTCCTGTTATTATTTCCCCATAAATTATGAATCGTCAAGAAGAATTTATAAATTTACCGGAAATATTATTTTTTCATAACAGTATATCATATCAATTAGATTTTACGCTGTCTGGGATGGGGATACTCACCGGTTTCCCGTTTGGCTATCAGTACTTTGCAGAGTTCCGAACCGAGAGTATGGAACGAAGGGCCTGCCCGCTTTACCGGTATAAGTCCATGGTAGCTGAAGGCCTCCTCTTCGCAGTCGTAGACCAGGAAGTTGTCGTTTTTTACCGGGATCTTGTACTGAATAAATTTTGCCCCGGCGATGTAATTTGCCGAATAGTCAACGGTATACACGGCGCAGCGGGAATTGAAACGGTGAAAGAAACTGTCGATGGCATTCATGGCCCCCTCGTTGGTGAGGCATATATACTGCACATCATCGCTTTCTTCTTTGATGGTATCGTACAGGCCTTCAAAACGGCGGTTACCCTTCCGGGGATAGTAGCCGATCACCAGGAAACGGCGGTAACCATTTTCCAGGAATATACGCCCCGCGGCGCGGGAATGGTGGTAGTTATCGGTCTGCACGGAGGGAAGTATGGGCAGATCATCGAGGATGATGTCGCTTACAATATCCATGCCTTCCCGCATCACATGGTAGAAGGACAGGGAAGCATTGTTAAAATAGAGGGCGATGATGCCGTCCGCATCCAGGGATAACAGATAGTCGCCAAATTGCAGGGAACGGTAATCCATGTCGGGAATATTTTCGAAGCGGGCCAGCATGCCCTTCTCTTCGGCAGTCTCCCGTATACCCCGGAAAAAGGCATCGTTGAAGCGGGCATCCTGCCTGGCCGATACTACCGAGATTTTGTAATTTTCAAGTTTTTTCCGGGGCCGCAGTGACTGAACCGTGATGCCCGCCTTGCGCTTTACAGAGATATATCCGAAATCTTCAAGCTTCTTGACTCCCCGCTGGGCGGTCTGGAGACTTACCTTGTACTGTTCGGCAATTTCCCGGAGGGAAAGGAATTTATCTCCCTCATGGTAGTTGTTTTTAATATTCCTGATGATAGTGCTGAAAAAAGAATCAAAAACCTTTTTTGGCATAATTAATACTCCGCATTTCCCTTTCGGGAGTATATTATACCGTGTATTTCATTACAATAGAGGCATTATTAATGAAATAGTGTCTGCCTATAAAGCCGGTTAATGGGCTTCTCCCCAGAGGGCCGCAAGATCCAGGCTGAAGGGCGGCAGTATGGATGCCTGAATAAGGGCGTCTTTTTTGTAGGTTGAAGAAATATAACGGCCATTCTGGAGGATATGGACCTGCGCTTTCTTTTGTTCCGGGTCCAGTACCCAGTACTCCCGCACACCGGCGTTGAGGTAACTTTCAAATTTCAGAAACATCAGTTTTTGGGTATTGGAAGGGGAGAGGATCTCCACCACCAGATCGGGGGGGCCGTCAACGGAACCCCTGGAAAGTTTTGATTTATCGCAGACAACAAGTATATCGGGCTGAACCACCGTGTCATCGGAATGATCCTCCTCGGGGAAGAGCCGGACATCCAGGGGGGCGGCAAAAACCTTGCAGGGTCTGCCCCGGAGAAAATTAGCAAGTTGGACAAGGATTTCCGTGATTATGGCCTGGTGTTCCACCGTTGGGGAAGCCATCATAAAGGCTTCACCGTTGATGATCTCGCAGCGTTCGGGACCTTCCCATTCAAGGTAGTCCGCATAAGTGAAATAGCTGTCTTCATTCGATGATCGTAAAGGATCGGACATATCATATACTATAACCCTTATTATGAAGGGTTTGCAAGAACAGACCGCAGAGGCATTATTAATGAAATAGTGGGGAAAAACTTCTTGATATAAAGTATCCGCATAAAACCCGGGGAAACAATCACACCACGAAACAGCGGTACGGTATACTTCGTCCGGAGCGGTTCATGGTCATGCGTTCCCACCCGTCACCCCTGCGTTATTCTTTACAGGAGACCGGAAATACTATATGGTTGGGGCAGGAGTTAGTTATGGCGACAACACAACTTATACCGGAGTGGAGAGCCGCGGTTGACGAGATTTGGGCTATGATGAAAGAAACCGACAAACAGATGGAAGCGTTACAAAAAACCGTTGAACGGGTAACCGGTAATGTCGGCGGTTTGAACCGGTCCCTGGGTGAATTGATCGAGACACTGATTGCCGCCCGGCTCTGGGAAAAGTTTGCGGGCTATAACCTTAAACGGGCATACCAGCGGGTACCTATATTCGATGAAAACAACCATATACTGACGGACATAGACATACTGCTCTCCAATACCGATGTGGCAATGGCGGTTGAGGTAAAACGCGAACTCGATAGCATGAAAGATGTGGACAGGCATCTGAAACGGATGGAACTGATACGGGAACACCCTCCCGCGGAAGTGGCGGACAAAAAGCTGGTGGGAGCGATGGCAGGCGGAATTGTTGAGGCCGATGTCCGGCGTTACGCCTGGGAAAGCGGCTTTTTTGTGCTTGAACTAACCGGCGACGCGGTGGAGCTTATTCCACCACCGGAGGGATTTATGCCCCGGCAGTGGTAGGCGGTCCGGCGCTTTTTTTAGAAAACGGTATGCTTCGTCCGGGGCGGTTCATGGTCATTCGCTCCGGAAGGTCCCTGCCGACAGGCTGCAAGACCTGAAATAGCCCGCCCCGGCCCTGCGTTTTCCCCTCCGGCTTTCCACCACAGCCTCTCTTGTGCTACTATCGTCTCAATGAAAGCTGACAAAGTGCCCGGGGCCCTCATTGACGGAGCTTCACGCATCATCAAAGGGAAACGGGAATTTCTGGAACTCCTGACCGCGGCGGTTCTCGCCGGAGGGCATGTGCTTATAGAGGATAATCCCGGTCTGGGGAAAACCACGGTGGCAAAGGCCGTTGCCCGGCTCATCGGCGGGCCTTCGCGGGGTCTTGTCTTCAAGCGGATTCAGTTTACCCCGGATCTTCTGCCCTACGATATTACCGGGGTGGATGTTTTCGATCCCAAAACCCGGAAGTTCAGATTTGTACCCGGTCCGGTGCTTGCAAATATAGTTCTGGCGGATGAGATCAACCGTACCACTCCCAAGGTTCAGTCGGCCCTGCTGGAGGTGATGGCGGAACGGCAGGTTACCGTGGGCGCCGAAACCCATCTGCCGCCTGAACCTTTCTTTGTCATTGCCACCGAAAATCCCATCGAAAGCGAGGGGACTTTTCCCCTGCCCGCGGCCCAGCTTGACCGCTTCATGATGAAGCTTTCCCTGGGTTATCCCGACCGGGAATCGGAACTTGCAATCCTTGAAGAGAATCCGGCCGCCGAAGGCCTTGAAAAGCTTGAACCGGTCTGTTCGGTTGCGGATTTCCGCTCTGCCCGGAAGATGGCCGCGGGGATTTTCTGCCACGCAAGCCTCAAGGAGGCCATTGCCGACATGGTGAGGGATACCCGTATTCACCGGGCCTTCACGCTGGGAGCCTCTCCCAGGGCGGCTCTGCACCTTCTGGAAGCCGCCAGAGCCCTGGCCCTGGTACGGGGCAGGAATTTTGTCAGCGATGAGGATCTGGTGACTCTTGCCGCCCCGGTTTTGACCCACCGGCTCAAGTTACGCGATCCGCGTTCCGCCGGGGACAAGCTTGTCCGGGAGATATGTCTCGCCCGGCTTGAGGGGATTAAAAAGGATTGAAAGAAAGGCGTGTGAGCCCTGCGGTCTTCTATCCCCGGACAATGGGGTTTTTTGTATTCCTCATCGTGATCCTTGCCTTTGTTGCCGGGCTTTTCCGGAATGAACTGGTACTTTTCCTCGTAGCCGCGGTTCTGCTGGCTATCTGGGCTTACTGCCTCCTTTTTACCCTGATTCTTGCTTTTCTCAACCGGAAGCGGGCCCGTTCACTTTCCTTCAGAATAAGCCCCGGCCGTATCACGGCGGGGGAAGAAACAGCGCTTCTGCTTGAGCAGGGATCGGAAAACAGGCTTTCCGGTTTTTTTGTGTTCCCCGCCATCATTGCCCGCTGCAGGATCAATCTCCATACAAAAGACGGGCGGCTCCTCAGGCACATGTTCAACCCTGTTCATCTTGAAAACGGGATCAGCTTTTTTACTGTTCCCGAACGGGGGGCCTGGTACTGTCTCAGCGACGAGGTTCTGATCATGGACAGTCTGGGTTTCTTCTGTTTCTCTTACAGAAACTTTCAGGAGGGGAGTCCCCGGCTTCTGGCAGGCCCCCGTTCCGGTGCCGGCGCGGAACCGGTACATGCCCGTTCCGGCGGGGAGGAACAGCGCAGCGCATACAACTATCAGCGTACCGATAACCTTATCGAGCACCGGCCCTATATTCCCGGAGACGATCCCCGCAGGATCAACTGGAAGCTTTACAGCCATCAGGGGGAACTCTTTGTCCGGGAAGGCGAGAGTGAACCTCCTCCCCATTCCCGGCTTACCATTCTGGTGGATACCCAGACCGATCCTGCTCTCTATTCAGTCCGGGCAGGAAGGCAGGCGGCTGATATGCTCTGCGAATACGCGCTGGCGGCCGCCCTGGACTGTGCGGGCAAGGGGATGGAGATACGGCTCGGCTGGATCGGCGGCGGAGGACGGGGGCAGAGTCCCGAAGAGCTGTCCGCCGCCCTGGCCTATCCGGTGTCTGTGCCGCTCAAGGCCGCGGGGGAACTGGTTTCCGCGGCGGATTCCGTTGATGCCGCCGGAATTTCGGTTCCTCAGGATGCGCTTTCCCCGGAACGCGGCTGCCTCATCCTGGCCCTTCCCCGTAAGCCCCCGCCGGGGCCGAAGGCCGGCTTTCCCCTGCGGAATACCGGCTCTGCCGGGGGGGACACCGCTCTTGACCGTTTCCTGCGGAAACAGGGGCCCGCCCGGCGTATCGAACTCCTCTTTCTCTACGGCGGCTCTGATTCTGAAACCGGGGCAGGCCGTTCAATTCCGGAAGCGGCCCAAACTTCCGCCTCAATCTACGGCCAAAAGCCGGGGCTCAACGCCCGCCCTGTGTTTTATGATAGAATAGAGTCAAGAGAATAAGAAATGCAGATGCATACTTCACATTCCAGGATCCCCGCCGCAGAGAGTTCAGTCGCTCTTACGCTTCATTCCCTTGCCCTCTTTACCATCCTTTTTCAGTTCCGGCTGGTAAGCCGGGACATGGCCGACAGCCCGGTATTTGTCACAACGCTTCTGGCGGGCTTTTTTGGCGGGCTTTCCTTTGCCCTGACGGTCAAGGCGCCTCTTGTTTCCTTCTCCGGACTCGTTCTGGTGCCCTGGATCTGCCGTTTCTTCATCAGTATACCCCGCTATTTTGCGCCGGATGTGGCGGTATCCCTCGATTCTCTGCTCCTCAACCTCGACCGGAACTACTTTGTCGTCCTTATCCCCTACTATTGGGCCGCTTTCAGCACGGCAGCTTCACTCAAGTCCCGGACATTCCTCCGTGCTTCCATCGTGGCGGGCATGGTACTGCTCCTGATTGTGTATTCCATGGCCCGGACGGTAAACATCGGCCTCTACCGCTTCCCCGTGGTGATGATTCTCATCTTTTCGGGCCTCCTCCTCCTTGAAGCGGCGGCACTTCTTTTCTCCCTGCCCGGGGAAGTCAAGCTCCGCCGGGGGGAGATTCTGCCTGCCGCGGCCGTCCTCATTCTTCTTGCCCTGTTGGGCGGCTTCCTCTTCCTTAAACCCTCCCAGGAACGGGCGGTGGAGCAGGGGGGCGGGCTTCTTGAGCCTAAACTCTTCAGCTTTGATTTTTCCCAGTTTCTCAGGCTGGAAACCGAGATCAGCATGAAGGATGATCTTGTGTTTATTGTAAAGAAGGATTCCGAAGACAGTCACATCCTCCTGCGCCGTTACGTGCTTTCCGGTTACAGCCGGAAGCAGGGTTTCTTCCGTATGGAAGATATCGACGAAAAGACTCACCCCCAGCGTCTCCCCGGAACACGGACTCTGTTCGATGATCCCGGTCCCATCAGGGATTCCCGGCTTACCAATCAGGAATACTACCTGGTGAACTTCGATTCGGCGGCGTTCATCGGCATGAATGCGCCTCTGGAGGTGGTTCCCTTTGAAACCTGGGATACCTCTTCCTTCAGTTCCGCCTATGCGGTGCAGAGCAGGGTCTGCGAAGCCCTCTCCTTTGAACTTTACGATTCCCTTCTGGAGCCTCCAAGCGCGGAGAATCTGGGCCTCAGTGCGGAGGAGTACGCCCTGTACACCGAATACGGCGGAGACAAGCGTCTGGCCGCCTATGCCCGGGAGATAACCGAAGGTCTGGATTTCTACTGGGAGAAGGTAGATGCCGTCTATGAATGGCTTAAGTACGGAGATTACCGTTACAGTCTTAAACCCGGTATAGCCCCCGACGGGGATCAGCTTTCGTATTTTCTCTTTGAATCAAAGAAGGGCTACTGTTCCTATTATGCCTTTTCCATGGCCCTGCTGCTCCGTTCCATAGGAATTCCCGCGCGGGTGGGAGCCGGCTTCTTTATCAATCCCGAAGAAAACACCTTTGACTACTATCCTGTCCGTTCCAACATGGCCCATGCCTGGGTGGAAGTACCCTTCCCCGGTTACGGCTGGATGGAATTCGATCCCACCAGCGATGAACTGGCCGCAGGGGAAGAATTCCGTTTCTCGTCAGGAGATCAGAGCCAGTTTGAAAGGCTTATGAAGGAGATTCTCGATAACCATTCGAAGCTCAGGGCAAAAGAGGGTATCGAAGAGGAAAGGGAAGCTTCCGTCATGGATAATTTCCTTGCCGGGGCGCGCCGTGTTCTGCAGAGTTATTGGCCTTTTATCATCCTGATAATCCTTCCCCTGCTTTTTCTCTGGATTCGCTGCGGAAAACTTCTCCGTTCCCGTATCCTGCGGAAGGATCGAAAAAAGGCCCTGCTTCTCTGGGCCCATGTACGGCGGCGCTTGAGCCTTGCCGGTTTGAGGCGGCGCCCTCTTACCGGGGAAGCCGAATGGGCAAAATCCGTTGAAGACAGGGTAGGGGGAACCTATGCGCTCTACCAGGGAGCCGCGGCGGCCCGTTTTGCCCCCGAGTACGGGCCTGAGTCCCTCAGGGCCATGCAGGCCGCGTACCGGGTCTTTGGGGCCGCGTACCGTGACGCAATACCCCTCTGGCGGCGGAGCATGGCCTGGATCCTGCCGCCTCTTGCCCTGTTTTCCGGTATCTCCAAAGGGAATACAGGCAAAAACACGGCTGTTTTAATCTTTTTTAGCCTTTTGCTCTTCAGCCTGGGGGGCAGCGGCAGGGCCCAGGATGAATTTCCCCTTCCGGATGAGCTTTTCCGGCAGGCCGCCGAGGCTGAGGAAGGCGAATTCTGGGAGAGAGCCATAGAACTCTACGGCCGGGGCAAGGAACTTTACCCCATCGAGCCCCGTTTTTCCTGGGCGCTGGGGAATCTCTACTTCGGGCGCGGACTCTATACGCTTGCGTGGGAGGAGTACCGGATCACCGAAAACCTTATACCCGATAACCCGGATATACTCTTCAGACTTTCCCGGACAGCCGCGTACCTCAACGACGATCTGGTTTCCGTGGATTATCTGGAACGGGTTCTGGCGATCAATTCCGATGATCGGGAGGCGATCAGCAATCTGGGCTGGATGTACTACAAGGTTCACCGCCTGGTAGAGGGTCAGCAGCTCATGCTCCGGGCCATGGAACGCTTTGGGCCGGATTCGGATTTTGCCATGACATTGGGGACGCTTTATGCGGATAATTTCAACTATGATGAAGGGAAGAAGTGGTATCTTGAGGCAATAGCCGGGGGCGAAAGGGCGGGAGACCGGGTTTTTACAGCTGTGGCCCACTATAATCTTTCGATCCTGGAAACCCGTTTCTACCGCTTTGGTTCGGCCTTTGACAGAACCAACGCCGCACTGGCAAGCCAGGACAGGGCTTCCGGGCATCTTGCCAGGGGAGAGGCCTACCTTCGCCGGATGGATTTTAACAAGGCTCTGGAGGACTATGAGGCAGCCTACGATAATGATACCTCCCCTCTCTCCAAGGTTAACCTGGCCCAGGTCTATCAGATTTCCGGACGCCTGGAGATGGCCCGGCTCTATGCCGAAGACTGCCTTAAAGGGAGCGACCTCTCCTGGATGCTCAACTACGGCATAGATCCGGTACGCTACCGCCGGGATCTCCATGAGATCCTCTATAAAACGTATAGAGGCCTTGAAAAATCGGAGGCCTTCAAACCCTCAGGAAGCCTGTCTGAGGCTGCCGGAAACCTCATCCGGCGCATTCATTACCGCTTCAAGTACGAGGTTCACCGGAGGCTTTACAAGAAATACTGTCTTCTGGGCGCCAACGCATACCGGGGAGAATCTTTTGCCGGCGGAGAGCAGCACCCGGATGCGCTGATCCAGTATTACAATGCCTTTGAAGATTATCCGAAACGCGCCCTTGCCTACCTCCGCCGGGCCAGGGACTTTGAAACGAACATCATTCCCGCGGCGCTGCCTTCATATATATATGAGGAAGGCAAGCTCTTCAAAAACCGTGCCCAAACAGCCGCTGCGCTGGAAGGTTTCGATCCCGTCTGGGAACAGGATATGATCGTGGATGCCTATACGGATCTCGCAAAATTTTCCCGCGGCTCCCAAAGGCATGAGGCCGCCGAAGAACTCTATGCCGTCAACCGGGGAGGGCTCAGACAGGAAGGGCTGCAGCTTCCCGCGGAACTCAGTGTTCAGGCCGGAGAGCGGGCCCTGACAAAGCGCCTGGTAAGGCTTGTAAAGAGATCGGGTGTCGAAATTGTTGAGGGCGCCCGTTACAGCATCAGTCTTGAGCTGTCCCTTTCGCCGGGAGACTACGAGTACAGTATCCGCTGCGAATTGCAGGACAGAAACAGAAATGCAACGGTTCTCCGCCGCAGTTTCCCCCTCCCGTCTCTTTCAAAAAAGGATCTTGCCGCGTGCATTCGTGCCGTCGGTGATACTATTTTTACGGAGGAGTAAAATGAGTGAACAGAAACTTGTTTCCGTTCTTACTTTCGCTCTCGTTGTTGTTTTTTGCGTTTCCGCCCTGGTCTATGCCTGGTTCAGCATCTTCCGCAAAACGCGGAACAAGGCTGCGGGCCTCTATGCCCGGAACCGGAAAAGCATCCTTTTTGACGGCGGATTTGCCCTCTGCACGGCGCTTTTGGGCTTCTCTTTTATAAGCCACTATCCCTATAACCGCTACAACTTTCTCCACTGTATGATCTACATCTGGTGCGCGTACCTGGGTTTTGTACTGGCCCGCTATTGCGGGAGCGAAAGGCAGAGCAATACCGGCCTTAAAAACGCAGGCGGACAGAAAACGAAGTTCCCCGCGGTATCCCTGTTTTTTGCCCTCTTCTACCTGTTCTTTATTCTTTTAAAGATTTTTATGTTTACCGACCGGAATTTCTACCTCCGCCTGCCCCTCAATGTCTGCAACATCGCCCTGGACATCATCGTGCTCAGGCTCTTCTTCAAGAATGACATGCTTGACAACTATGCCCTTACCCTGGGTTTTTTGGGCGCCGTGATGAACTTTTCCATGGGCGCCTGGCATAATGACAGTTACAATCCCTTTGTGCTTATTCCCGGAGAGCTGGGCTTCTACTATCCCCAGGTTATAGAGGCCACGCTGGTACATTCATTCCTGCTGAGTTTCTGTATCTATGCGTTTCTTACGGGAGGCATTGTCCCCAATCCAAAAGCCATGGCAAAGAATTTTATCTGGATAGTGCCGCTGTTTGCGGTGTTTGTGTTTACAAACCAGATATATGAGGGGGACTATTTTTTTACAGGAACATTGCGGGATACGCCGCCGCTTCTTCTGGCAATCTACAATGCCATGCCCTTTGTTTTTGGCGTAAAGATAGGCGGCCGCCTCTTTGAGATAAACATTCTTCACGCTCTGGTAGTGATTGCGTTAAGTTTTACGGTGATGCTCGCGGTGAACCTACTGCTCCTGAAGATTCACAGAATGATCCATGGTTCGGCCCTGTTGCGGACAGGCTCTACTTAATTTTTTCGAGTATTTCCGCAATAACCCTGTCGGCATCCGCATAAGATACCTGGCAGGTTCCTACCTGATGGTGCCCCCCGCCGCCGTATTTAAGAAGAATGCTGCCTATATCCGCTTTTGCGGTTCTGTTGATGATACTGTAACCCACGGTGACGGCGGCGTTGATCTTGTTCCTGCCGTCTACTATCCAGATGGATATGTTCTGCTCGGGGAACAGGGTGTAGAGAAGGAAGCGGTTTCCCGCATAGATCTGCTCTACATTCCGGAGATCTACCACTACCACATTGCCTTCAACCCTGGAATGGGTCTTTATCATTTCCCGGAAGAGGGAATCCTGTTCAAAGTAGACTTCCAGCCTTTCCTTTACATCGGATAACTCGAGGATCTCCTCTATGGTCTTTTCGCTGCAGGCCTTGGCAAGTTCCTTCATTAAATCGTAGTTGCTAATCGTAAAATTTCTGAAACGGCCCAGACCTGTACGGGGATCCATGATAAAGCCGAGAAGCACCCAGCCCTTGGGGTCTAGAATTTCATCCTGTACCAGATTCCCGGAATCCACCTTGTCAACATACTCAATCATCCGGGAAAAACGGCCCAGATTGGCATCCCCGCCGTAGTAGTCGTAGACTACGCGGGCGCAGCTTGGAGCTATCCGGGAGACTCCTTCAAAGTAAATCTTGTCCCCCAGCCGCTCCGATTCACTGGAGTGATGGTCAAACCAGAGCTTGCAGCCGGGGATATAGGGAATATTTGCCAGAATGTCGTTATCCGTAGCCTCTACAAGGCCGTCCTGGATGTCCTTGGGGTGAACAAATTTCCACTCATCAATAAGTCCCAGGTAGAGAAGAAGTGCGCCGCAAGCCAAACCGTCAAAATCCGAACGTGTCAGTAATCTCATATCATTCTTTCCTTTCCAAAATAGGATCACTTTATAAAAAGCGTTCTACCTACTATAATATCTATATGAAGCACAAAAAACCAGTATATTTTATTGTTTCTCTTGTTCTCTTATCGGCACTTATTGCCTGCGCCTCAAATTCTTCCCTGAGATCCGGTTTTGGGGGCCTGGGAAAGGCCGGAGATCCGGTGCCTTTCATGGAGGATGTCAGAACCGGAACCCTGCCCAACGGGCTTAGATACTTTATTCTGGAAAATTCCCGTCCCGAAGGCCGGGCATACCTCACCCTTGCGGTGGATGCGGGATCCATTCTGGAAGAGGATGATGAACAGGGGCTTGCCCACTTTGTGGAACACATGGCTTTTAACGGCACCCGCCGTTTTCCTGAATCTGAACTGGTGAATTACCTCCGTTCCCTGGGTATGCGATTTGGCCCTGAGGTAAATGCCTACACCAGCTATGACGAAACGGTTTACGGCATTGAAGTACCGGTGGAAACCGGGGACGACGGCCTTAAACGTATCCCCTCAAAGGCCCTGGATGTGATGGATGACTGGACCTACACCATCACCTTTGCCGAAAAAGATGTGGACGATGAACGTTCCGTTATCATGGAAGAGTACCGTTCCCGTTTGGGCGCCATGGACAGGATCAGGCGGAAGCTCCTCCCTATTCTTTACGAGGGAAGCCCCTATGCGGTGCGCTATCCCATAGGTCTCCCCGAGGTGATAGAGGGGGCTCCGGCAAGCCGTCTTGAAGGCTTCTATAAGAAGTGGTACCGGCCCGATAACATGGCCCTGATCCTGGTGGGGGATTTTGACGCCGCCGCGCTGGAAGCGGAACTTTCCTCTCATTTTACCGCGCCACAGGCGGAAACAAAGCTTAATCGTCCCCATTACAGCCTTCCCAAGCCAAAAAAAGGAGCCTTAAAGGCTCATATTCTTACCGATCCTGAACTCCCCTTTACCAGGGTGGATCTCTATTTCAAGCGGCCTCCGGCAGTTCCGGAAACTACTTTGGCCGGCTACCGGAACGACATTATCGATTACCTTATCGATCACATGCTGAGCCTCCGTTTTGACGAGGCGGCTTCGAAGAGCGAAACCCCTTATGTGGGCGCCGGAGCGGGGAATGTCCGTTACGGCTTTGATTCCCGGTACTATGTGCTCATGGCGGAAGCCAAGGCGGACAGCGCCGGCGGATATTTGACTGAGGCGAGCCTCGAAGCCCTGCTCCGGGAGAAGGAGAGCATGATCCGCTATGGTTTCAGCGCCGCGGAACTGCAGAATGCCAAGACCGCCCTTCTTTCCAATCTGGAACAGATGGTTTCCGAGAAGGACAGGCAAGAGTCTTCCGGTTTTGTCAACCAGCTTTCTTCCTATTTTCTGAACGGAGGCTATCTTACCGGTGTGGAATGGGATCTGAATGCGGTGAATGTTCTGCTTCCCGGCATAGGCGAAAAGGAT
The DNA here is from genome assembly GCA_031265435.1 of Treponema sp. Classification (GTDB taxonomy): domain Bacteria; phylum Spirochaetota; class Spirochaetia; order Treponematales; family Breznakiellaceae; genus JAIRNJ01. The sequence continues at coordinate 5,246 of JAISCR010000001.1, read as the reverse complement.
ATAGCCGCCGCGGTTAAGGCCTACTTTGAGCCGGGAGATATACGGGTCTTTGTCATGGCCCCTGAACAGGGGGAGGCCTCCCTTCCGCCGGAGGCCCGTATCCGGGAACTGGTTCTTTCTTCGTCAAAAATGAAGCTTGAAGCCCCCGCGGCCGCAGTATCCGAAGGGGATCTTCTCGACAGGACGCCCGAAGCGGGGAAGATCGCTGCCGAGTCTGTGGATGAAGAAACCGGAGCCCACATCTGGGATCTTGCCAACGGCGCGCGGGTGATACTCCGGGAAACCAAAAACAAAAACAACGAGATAGCCCTCTACGCTATGGCCCGCGGGGGCACGAGCAGCGCCCCTGTGGATGAGGACGTTTCGGTAAGCCTTGCCGCGGAAATGGCCGCCGCTTCGGGCCTGGGGCCCTATTCCCGGCCTGAACTGGTCAAAAAACTGACGGGCAAGCAGGTTTCGTTCTCTTTCTGGACTTCAAATTACTATCGTGGCTTCCAGGGTTCCTCCACCACGGGGGACATCAAAACCCTCTTTGAGATGCTCTACCTGGGCCTTACCCGGACAAAACTCGATCCGGATGCGGTCAAGGCCATGATGGATCAGTACCGTACCTCCCTTGTCCAGCAGAAGGAAAACCCGCAGCAGGTTTTCTTTGATGAAATTTCCCGCGTCATTTCCGGAGGACATCCTCACTTTAAGCCCATGGAAGCGGCCGACCTTGAGAAGCTTGATATGGAAAAAGCCATGAATTTTCTCAGACGCTGCTTCAATCCCGCGGATTACACGCTGGTCATTACGGGAAACCTCGATCTTAAGGCGCTACGGCCCCTCGTTGAAAGTTACCTTGCATCAATACCCGGAGCTGAGACGTTCAATCAATGGACGGATCTCAATATCAGCCGTCCCGGCGCAACCGAAAAGAAGATCTACAAGGGAAGGGAAGAGCAGAGCATCGTGTACATGGGCTGGTTTACCGGCGCCGAGTATTCGGAAGCCCTCAGCCAGGCATCCCAGGCGGCAAGCGAATACCTCGACATAAAGATGACCGAAGAGATACGGGAAAAACTCGGCGGGGTCTATTCGATCTCGGCAGGACTTTCCGCCTCTCCGGTGCCCAGGGGAGAACTTATGCTGCAGGTCTACTTTGCCTGCGATCCCCGCCGGGCCGACGAACTCTCCGCCGCCGTCCAGACCCAGCTTGAAACCGTTGTCCGGGGCCCCCTTGATACCGATACCTTCGATAAATCCATCAAGGCCCTTAAAAAGGAGTGGGAGGCCAACATCCAGAGCAACGCGTACATCGCCCAGAGCTACGCAAATTCTTCGGTACTGCTCAAACTGCCCCTGTCCCGGCTCCAGCATCGGCCTGAGGACATTGATGCGGTCAGGCCCGAAGACATACAGGCCGCCCTGAGCCGCCTTCTGGATAGCGGCCCCGCACGGATTACGCTGTACCCGGAACATTTTGGCGAACAGTAAGGGAATCCGCTTATTTGAGCTTGTTCCGAAACCAACCGGGTTTTAGAACAAGCTCATTTCACCATCTCGAATTGATACTCTTTCTTGCCCAGGCCCAGCTCTTCAAGACACTTGATCTGGAGGTAGGGGTCTTTGCCGTGAAGGCGTTCAAAGAGGTGGCCCTTGTCTCCCATGGTGATACCCATGGGGACTCCTTCGGGGTTGAGGCGTTCCCACTTGATCTCGTCCAGGCTTGCGCTCTCTATCGCCGCGAGATCCCAGCTGCTCATGAGGCCTATATCGGGAACCAGTGAAGGCGTTGTCATACCCCAGCAGTCGCACATGGCGGTGATGTTGATGAGGAGGTTGATAAAGAACACGTTGCCCGGCTGGAAGCAGTCGAGCACGGTTTTTGTGCAGAGGGCAAGGCCGTACTGGAAGTCCCGGTAACTTGAATCGGTAAGGGTGATGGCTCCGGTCGGGCAGACTTTGAGGCAGTGCTGGCAGAGGGTGCAGTTGTGGAAATCGACGCTGTACTCATCCTTGTCGTTGAATTTGTTGCCCTGGTGGTTGCACGCGGAGATACAGGCCTTGCAGTGGGTACACTTGTCCTTGTCCCATTTGAGGCCCCCTTCAAGACCGTGTTGTTCCCGGCGGGTGCGGTCGGACACGCAGCCCATGGCGATGTTCTTGACGGCCCCTCCGTAGGCGCAGCAGCCATGACCCTTCACATGGGAAAAGTCGATGAGGAAGTCGGCGTCGTGGATGAGGCCGGCCACATCAACATGCTTGAAACTTTTGAAGTCAACATCTTTGGTGTAGAGGTACTTGCCCAGGTGGCCGGAAGCGTCCAGCACCGGCGCGCCCAAGCTCTCCTGGGTATAGCCGCGGTGTTCCGGGTGGCGGGAAGCGACATAGTGATCGGTAAAGAAGCAGTTCCCCCCGTGGTCTTTGACAAACTGAGCCAGGACTCGCATAAAAACCGGCGGGATAGTGGTATACCCAATCTCACTTCCCACATGAATTTTGATAGCCACATTCTTGTCTTTCAGCTTGTCTCCAAGGCCGGTCTTTTCAAGCTGGCGCTGGAATTTGCGGGGCAGGGTCTGATCCGATTCGTAGGCGGAATAGGCCATATTCGAGAAATAAACAACAGATGCCATGAAATTTCCTCCGATAGTAAAATAGAGTGTTTTGTTTGGAAGCCGACAACAGCTTCGATTGGAAGAAATATAAATGTTAACGTGAACATTAAGTCAATAGGATTTTCGAATAAATGATACATGAACGGACTTCACCCTTTCTCATCGGTCTTACGGGCATGTACTGTTCCGGTAAAAACCGTGTTGCGGTCCTGCTGGAAAAACAGGGCTTTCCCGTGCTGGATGTGGACAAGCTGGGGCACAGGGCCATCGAAACGCAGAGGGAGGCCATTCTTGCCCGTTTCGGCGCCGTGCTGGGGCCCGGGGGGAACATAAACCGGCGGAAACTGGGGGAAAGGGTCTTTGGAAAAACGGCGGAACTTGCCGCGCTGGAGGCCATAGTTCATCCTGAGGCAAACCGCCTGACCGAAGAGTGGATAAAGGCACAGACCGGGGAATTCTGCGTGATCAACGCGGCCCTGCTTCACCGTTCCAGTGTCTTTGAGAGGCTTGACGCTCTTATCCTGGTAAAGGCGCCCCTCCTGAGCCGTTTTTTCCGGGCCCGCAGGCGGGACAAACTGTCCTGGAGGGAACTTTTTCGGCGCTTCAGGAGCCAAAAAGGTTTCCTTTCCCCGTATTTTAAAAAATCTGTGGCCGCATTTCCAGAATCCGGCATTTTGGAACTTCCTCAAGGTTCAATCGTAAAAGCCGATATTTATATTGTGGATAACCGGGGATATTGGGCCCGGTCTTCCCAAAAGAAGCTTGAATACCGGATTGAAAAGATAGCGGCGGCCTTGAGGGGAGGCCGTTCCTTCAATAGTTTCCGGAGAGGGGATTATTAAATCATGGAAAAGAAAAAACTGCTCCTTGTTGCGGTATCGGTAGGTGTATTTCTTGCCATCGCAATCAGTGCTTCCATTCTGATATTTACACCCGGCTACAGTCTTGCAACAGCTTCCGGAAGACCCGCAGCCGTCAGCCCTGTTCAGCCGGCAGTAACAAGTCCGGGACTTCCCGCGCAGACTTCCGGCCAGCCTGCCACGGTAGATGCCGCGGATATGGTACGGAAGGCAGAGGAACTCCAGGGCATACAGACACCCCCCCAGGCCCAGGCAGTCCAGGAAAATTATTTCTATATCAACGGGGAAGCTCCCTCAGACTCTTACCAGGTGGAAAAAACCGGAGATAATGCCGCCGCCAGAGTGGTGATCAACGTACCCAGACCCAGTACCGCCGCCGTTCCCGATACCCCCATGGAAAAACCTGTTCCGGCCGCCAAACCCGTGGCCCTGAAAACGCCAAACCCCGCGGCAAAGCCTGTAACCGCCCCGAAACCGGCTTCAAAGCCCGCGGCCAAACCCGCTCCGCAAACCTACACCAGCTACTGGGTACAGACCGGCGCCTTCTCCGGCAAAGACCGTGCCGAAGAAGCGCAGGAAACCCTTTCTTCCAAAGGGATCTCTTCCATAATTGATGACCGGAACCTGGACGGCAAAACATTCTACCGGGTACGGGTAGGCCCCTACCTTTCGGAAAATGAAGCCGGGTACTGGCTCTCGCTCGTCAAGACCATAGACGGTTTTTCCGAAAGCCAGATCCGTACCACTAAAACTGTTAAATAGGGTCTGTTTATATAGATCTAAGGCTGCCGTTCCAGGGCAACGTCATTTACTTTTTCAGCGCCAAAATTCCTCTTAAAGCAGCATATTTTGAAGAAAAAATTTACCGCGAGGTCAAATAAGTCGAAAAAGAACACCTTCAAAAAGCATGCGTGAGCATGTTGAGATGATGAAAGCAACACGGTGGGAGCCTCTATAAAGGCTACAGTACCGGGTAAATCTTTTAGGACGCAGAAAACGAGACTTTGTAATGGTAGAAAAAATCCCGGTCATTTTATACGTCATTCCAGGCGTCATTTATCGTCATTAAGCTACATTCCAGAGTTGACTCGAACCAGGCAATTTGAGAGGTGTTTGGGAGAAGCGCAACAGGCTGCCAGGGACTACGCTTCGTATTCAAAAATAAGGTATTATCAATCTGAATTTGCCTATTGTATTAAGGAGTAATACAAAGAATGGAGAATCAATTCAGCAGAACTACAATAGGCATGCCTGAACGTTGGATTATCGAAATGGCGGCAGGGATCAACCTAAACCTTACCGGATTTGTCCATGAAACAACGAATCAGTTTGAGGATCATGTTCTAAACAGGCACGGAAACCCGGCTTTTCATGGGGCGGCAACCGTCACTGCCGTCGATTTTCCCCGGATATCCGGTATTGTCCAAGCCCCGGACATGGCGATTATCGGGGCAAAGCGAAAGGAAAGACTTATAAACGTCTATGTAAAGGCGGAAAACGGGGTGACATACCTGTATTTTGAGGAAATACTACAGGGCCGTAAAAACAAGGCCCTCCGGGGTTGTACTTTCTACAAAGTTACCAGGCTCCTAACGGCTGACGATGTTTTGAAGAATATCACCCGTAACAATAAGACGGATATATCCGGGGCAAAGATGTACAACCCGGTAAAGCAATAAAAAAAGTCCAGGCAGTCGGAGGCTATCCCGGCGGTTAGGCGGAAACCCGAAAGGGTACATCACCCGGAGGCGGCCAATTCCTCCCCTTTGCTGGACTATCTTAA
>JAISCR010000182.1 GCA_031265435.1 Treponema sp. | reverse complement strand
GCATGGCGTATCCGTATCGTGGACATTACTGTAACCGCCATTCACTGAGAATGCTCTTGATTTGCGGCCTTATAAATTATGATAGAAACTTAGGGGGTTATTAAACAAGTCTATTATATAATTTGTTGAAGTCCATCTATGCAAAATATCTATGTCTGAAGAATTATAAGATGAAATATTTTTAAAATAGTATTTATCATCTATTATTTCTTTTGTAGATTCAGGTAAATAGTGGCTTTCTGCAATAATTAATAACTTTTTATATTTACCCCAGTATTTACCAATAAATGGGATCATTTGGGGATAATTTTTATAGTGTTCTATTTTTTCCAATCTTTCTTTTATCTCATTATTCATAATATTATTATACTATATTTTATTGAATAAATCAACATATTTTTTATGTTAAGCAAAATTGCGCCTAACTATATGGCAGCGGCAATCTGTTCCCGTACCGGTTCGCCGACAATCTCTTCCGACGTTTTGTGGGTTGCCTGGGAAAGCGAATTTCATATATCTTGCGTTCCTCCCCCCTTGTTCCCGCTGCCGGTTTTTTAATATCATAGTAGATATAGAAGCAATGAGGGGACAGAACGTGTCGATAGTACATACCGAAATAACGCTCAAAAACGCCGGTGACGAGGCTATTGTTTCGGCCGGAATAGCCGAAGAGTATGAGGTTCGGCAAACCACCGTTCAGGCGCTGGTCGATACCGGCGCGTGGACGCTGGTAATCAATGAGGACCTCCGTAAAAAACTCGGCCTCCGGATAACAGGAACCGATCCGGGAACCCTCGCCGACGGGACAGGAAACTCCTACCCTGTCGCGGGTCCATTGGAAGTAGTATGGAAAGACCGCAGGACAATTTGCGAAGCCCTCGTATTGCCCCATGCCGAAGAGGTTCTGCTCGGCGCTATACCCCTTGAAGCGTTGGATTTGACTGTCAATCCCCGTAAAGAGGAAGTTGTCGGCGCCCACGGCGATCAGCCGCTTCATTCCATAAAATGAACGCCTGTACCCCCCTTACTTTACTTTTTCGACTTTTTCGACCTCGTGGTTAAAAATTATTCTTTCCCCGGCAAACAAAGGAGAGATTTCAGGGTACATTGCGGAATATTGAAGCAAATGCTCGTGTCTGTTCTTGGTTAAATGGAGAATTGCTGTTATGTTTATCACGGTGTATATTTTTTATCTGAAAAACAAGCTGAAAATAGTTGGCAATACAAAAATGTTGAATTTTCCCCATGAGTGAATGAAAAATCATACACTTGACACGGGTTTGCTTCTAAAGTATAATAATTTATTATGGTGGATATTGTAGAAACAACCAATTTAATCAAAGAGTCCATTCTCAAATTTGTACCGGCAAAATATATTTATTTGTTTGGCTCTTATGCCTATGGAAATCCAACGGATAAAAGTGATATAGATATTTATATTATAATACCTGATAATATTGATAATATAACGGAAATTTATTCAAAAATAGTTGTGGATTTAGGCGATAAAAAAATATTTTTTATTGATTTATTGTTAGGCAAGGAAAGTATTTTCAATGAAAGAAAAGAAGAAAATATTTTCGAAAAAACTATTTATCAAAAAGGAAAGATTATTTATTATGAACATTAAAGATGTGAAAGAATGGTTTATACTGGCTGATGATGATTTTGACTCGGCTAATATTTTAAGTAATGCCGTCAAAAAACACAATGAAATTATTTGTTACCTTTGTGCACAAGCGGTGGAAAAATATTTAAAAGGCTACTTAATTTACAATGATATTGTACCTGAACGGACTCATAATCTAATATTTTTAAACAGTATCTGTATTGAGAAGGACAAAGCTTTTGAATACATAAAGACTGAATGTGGGTTAGTGAATCGATTTGTAAATGACATACGATATCCACATAAGATGGAAACAAAATTGGAAGATGTAAATATGGCAATAAAATCAGTTGAAAAAATAAGAAACATTGAACCATTGATAAAGTTACGGAATATTATAGATAACAATGAAAATAATATAAAACAGTCCAACTTCGCATAACAGGCCTATATATGCTTCGCCGTTAAAGCGGCTCGGACTACGCTTTGCCCGAAGGTAATGCCCGTGACCCGGAAGGACACATAATCCGGCTCATGAGGGCCGCCATGGTCTGCTGAACCACGATCCCCAAAAGACAGGGGAGGGCCGCGGCGGCGGGGAAAAATTCAATCGCAATGGTGCTTGCCGCGCTGATATTCCTCAGGCCCACATTAAAAAAGACAGTGACCCTGCTTGCCTCCCCCAGCCTGCCTGCCGCAGCGGTTAAACGGGAGAGCAGGTAGCCCAGGACGGAAATGAGAATACAGATGCTTCCGATAAGCCACAGCTGGGGATCGAAAACATGCAGTTCCGGAGCCACGGCAGCCGCATTGGCGGCGATGACCAGAATCAGGCAGAGTTTTGCAAGAGGGTTAAGCGCAGGGCCCAAAACGGCAGGCGCCCGGCCGCGGCTTGCCTCATTGAGGCTTATCCCGAAAATCGTGGGGAGAAGCACCATCAGTATCAATGAAACCGCGATGCCTGTCATGTCAAGCACGACCCTTGTTCCCATGAGGACGGACATGGTGGCGGGAACCACAAAAGGCGCCAGTATCGTATCAATGAGAATGATCGCCAGGCAGAGCGCCCTGTCTCCGCCGTAAATGGAAACCCAGATGAAGGACGAGACCGCCGTGGGGGCCGCGCTGAGGAGCAGATAGCCTGCAACGATCTCGGTTTGTCCGGGGAACACGAGGCTTGGTATCAGAAAGGACAAGAGGGGCAGGATCACATGGGCGGATATGAAGGAGAGCAAAATGGGCAGAGGTGTCTTAAGCGACCGGGCAAATTCACGCGCCTTTAGTTTCAGGGCGCCCGAAAGGGTCATGGCCCCGAAAAGCCAGGGGATAAAGGGCCTGAAGGCCAGAAAGACGCCGGGCAGGGCAAAGCCCATGAATACCCCCAGCGGGGTAAGAAGAGGCATCAAACGTTCAAGCCGTCTGTTGAAAATTTCCGCAAAATCAAGAACCGGGCTCTTTTTTTCCATGTTTTAGTGCAACTTCATACCGTTTCAAAATGTCAAATTTTGAAGCGGCTTCCGGCGATTGAACATTAATAGAAGTCTGATTATAGTATAGCGAAAGGAAAGTTTTGACAATATGAAAGAAGTAAAAGACAAACTGGTTCTTATAACCGGAGGGGCATCCGGTATCGGGCGGCTCATGGCTCTGGATTTTGCCGGAAGGGGCGCCAGAGTTGCCGTATGGGACATAAACCGCCAAAATCTTGAAGCGGTTTCGAATGAAGGGCGGAAGCAGGGTCTCTTTATAAAAAGCTATGTGTGCGATGTTTCCCGCAGGGAGGAAATGTACCGTTCCGCGGAACAGCTTACAAAGGAACTGGGCCCTGTAGATATTCTGGTGAACAATGCAGGGATTGTATCGGGTAAACCCCTCCTTGAAATTCCTGATGAAAAGATTGAAAGTACCATGGCTGTCAACGTATTGCCGCTGTTCTGGACTGTCAAGGCATTCCTCCCCTCCATGCTTGAAAGGAATTCGGGACACATTGTCACCGTTTCTTCCGCCGCGGGTATTATCGGGGTACGGGGCCTTTCCGATTACAGCGCCAGTAAATTTGCCGCCTTTGGTTTTAACGAATCCCTGCGCATGGAATTGCGGCATCGTAAAAGCAGGGTAAAAACCACGGTAGCCTGTCCGTTTTTTATCAATACCGGCATGTTCGACGGGGTGAAAACAAGGGTTCCCCTGCTGCTCCCCGTTTTGAAGCCCGAATATGTTTCGGGTATGATAGTAAAATCGGTTTTAAAAAACAAAAAGGTACTTATCATGCCCCGTTTTGCCAAAACCACACTTATACTGCGCTGCTTTCCTGTTGGGCTTATTGATTTTGCGGCGGAATTTTTCGGGATTAATAATGCTATGGATGAATTCAGGGGAAGAAAGACAACGGAATTTTAAGGGGGCTGAAGCGTGAATATTGCAAATGCGGATGATGTAGGCAGTATTATTGCACGGGCACGGGAGGCGCAGAAAGGCTGGGGCGCCCTGCCTTACCGGAAACGGGCCGTCTGTCTTAAAAAAGCGGCGCGGTATCTGGGAGACCATGTTGATGAGATCGTGGAAACCATACACCGGGAAAACGGCAAGCTCAGGATTGATGCGCTTGCGGCAGAGATATTGCCGGCCCTTATGGCAATCGGCTATTACCTGAAAGAGGGGAAGAAGTTCTGCGCCCCCGGAAAAATTCACGGCGGCAATATACTTATGTTCAACAAGCGGAGCCGTATGGTTCACGAAGCCTGGGGCGTGGTGGGGATTATCAGCCCCTGGAACTACCCCTTTGCCATACCTTTCAGCGAGGTGGTCATGGCGCTCCTGGCGGGGAATGCGGTGCTTCTCAAGACGGCTTCCGTTACCCAGGGGGTGGGACGATGTCTTGCGGAGGTTTTTGAGGCTGCCGGTCTTCCTCCCTCTGTGTTCAACTATCTGGAGTTAAAGGGCAGTGAAGCGGGAAAGGCCTTTATCGGCAGTCCCGAAAGCCCCGGTGTGGATAAGCTGTTTTTTACCGGTTCCACGGCGACAGGAAGGGAACTCATGGCCCTCTCTTCCCGGAGACTGCTCCCCCTGGTGCTGGAACTGGGCGGCGCCGATGCTGCCATAATCCGCGCCGACGCGGATCTTGACCGGGCTGCCGGAGGCATACTCTGGGCAGGTTTTTCCAATGCCGGTCAGTCCTGCGGAGGGGCCCAGCGCATACTGGTGCACTGTGCCGTATACGACGCCTTCCTGCGGAAAATCTGCGCCCTGGTAGAATCATTGCGCCCCGGTGAAACCGAAGATTCCGATTTGGGGCCCATGGCCACCGTAAAACAGAAAGAGACAGCCGAAAAACAGATAGCCGCCTGCGTTGCCATGGGCGCCAGGATAGCCGCCAGGAGCCCTGTTCCGGCAGACGCGGAAAAATACAGCCCCGCAGTAATTCTGTCGGAAGTCACCGCTGATATGCCCGTCATGAATGAAGAGATATTCGGCCCTGTGATAGCCGTGATGCCTGTGGAGGACGATGAGGAAGCCCTGCGGATAGCCAACAGTTCCGCCTACGGCCTCTCCGCCTCGGTGTGGAGCAGAAACCGCCGTGAAGGGCGCCGTATCGCGGAACGCATCAATGCCGGGGCGGTGATGGTAAACGATCACCTTATGTCCCACGGACTTGCGGAAACGCCATGGGGCGGCTTTGGTTACTCAGGCCTCGGCCGAACCCACGGAGCGCCCGGTTTTGCCGAGATGCTCAAGGCAAAAGTCATTATTGATGACTGCCTCCCCGGCGTAAAGAAGGATATCTTTTGGCACCCCTATTCCGCTTCGGTGTACAGGGGATTTCGTTCCCTGACAGCCTTTGTCGCCGGGCCGGGTCTCGGTATACGCCTGAAAAACCTTCCGCCGCTGCTTAAAGTATTTTTCCGGTATTGGGAGAAGTAAAAGTACGACCCGGTATTCCGTGAACAGCAAACCTTTCAATGTGAGTGTGCGGCGCGCCGGAAAGGCTCTGTTCCAGCGTGTCTGGATAAGCATTCAATATTTCGGGAGTAACGGACTTGCAAACCACGCCGCCGCGGGCGCATACGGTTTTCTTCTTTCCCTCATGCCGGCCCTGCTTATCGTCGCTTTCCTTGTTTCGCTGATATATGCGTCCCCGCCTCATGAAGTTGCCGGACTTATCCTGCAAATGGGATTTTTGGGCGATGTCTTTGATATAGGCAGCACGGTGGAGCGGTTTCTCAATGCTCTTCATCCGGGCTTTACGGGACTTACCTCTCTTGTCAGCATACTGTTGTCGGCCATAGTATTTGCCTTTTCCATGCAGAGGGGACTTAATTCCATTTTTCCAAACACCAAGGCCGCGAACCCCGTAAAAAAATGGCTTGTTCCATTGGGCCTGGAGCTGGCAGTCATCCTGTTTGTGTTCATCGTCGTGGTAAGCGCCCGTTTTTCGCTTATGCCGGTCGGTACGGATTCGAACGGCGGCGGGGTAAAAATAGTGTATCTGCTTCTCCCCTTTGCGGGTTTGGGCCTGCTTGGCCTGGGAGCATACAGCCTGGTACCGGACAGGCATCCGGGCTGGAGATCGTCTCTTTCCGGTACGGTACTGTGTATCTCCGTTTATGCCATTCTTTCGGCGTTTTTCAATGTGTTCATAAACCCTGCCCGTTATAATATTATGTACGGAACCCTGAGCAATCTTATTCTTCTTTTGGCAAAAGTCTATTTTTTCTTTGTGCTTTTCTTTATGGGCGCCCAATTCGCCTTTGTATGTGAATATTTTGACGCGCTCCTCTTTATCAAATTAAGGATGATTCGTTCCGCATCCGGAGTGTTTTTCATTGATAAATTTTTCTTTTCTCCCGCTGCAAACGAAAGACTTCAAAAATATGTGCGTATGTATAAGCGGGGAGAAACGATCTTCCTCCAGGGTGAAGACAGCCACGATATTTACTATATTCTTTCAGGTTCCGCAAGTATCTATATTACTAAAAAAAACGGCGAACAGAACCGCATAGCGCTGATTGAGGCGGACAATTTTTTTGGCGAGATGGGGCATGTGCTTGCGAACAGACGCTCGGCCACGGCAAAGGCGGATTCCGCCCTGACGGCGCTGGCTCTGCCTCCTTCCCTGTTTGTGCAAATCCTGACTATCGACCGGAACGCAGACAACAAGGTAATTGAAACCTTGTCCGAACGGCTCAAACAGACGAATGAGCAGTTGGGCTGACTCTAAAATTTCTCGGCGGCAGCGGCCATTACCTGTGAAGTTTACAAATTTATTAACACCGCTCCGTGATATGTAAGTGTCCTTGTACCGTAATAATAAGGAATATTATTTTCCTTGCATAATTCGCTTACAATTATACCAAGACCTTCAAGAGAATATGAAAGACTATCCGGGAAGCGGCAGGGTTTTTCCGGATATGTGCATTTTTCACACCGTTCACAACTTTCGCCGATAACAAGAAAAGTACCGGAATATTTTTTATTGATTATTTTATGAAAATCGGCAATATGATTTTTATGTTCAATAAGCGTCTTTTCCATCGTTTCCCAATCAAAATCGTCCTCCAGTTCTGCCGTGGTCTGGAGCAGGACTCCGCGGGAATATTTTCGTATCATGGCATCACATTCTTCAAGAGTTCCGCAGCCAGGCGGACAGGACCAGGTTTTTCCATAGGAACCGCATTTATTCACAGCACACATATCTCTTGCTTCTTTTCGTAATTTAATTTTGTCAACGCTTATTTCGCCTATATGAGAAAAACCGCATCCCTGTGCATCTTTACGTACATCGTCAAAAATATCTGCCATATTATACCTCCTGGTCAAAGAGATTATCCTCTTTTTAAAATTCATACAAGATTGGAGAGCTTTCAGGGTATCTTCGCGGTAAATTTGCGGGAATTCGTATAACTTTACGGGTAAAGTCGGTTTTCAACCCCGGACCAGGGCGAACAGGGCGAAACGCCCGCCGGCGCCGGTTTTCAAATGAAACCGGGGCAGGAATGGCAGCGAAGTGCCTTTTCGCAGGCTCTTTTCGGAGTCTGACCGCGGAATATGAAAAAAATACTTGACAATTACCCGATCTCTACCTAATGTTTCATTAAAGACTTCGACCAAATGGAGAGTATCATGGTGCGCTGGAAGTTTCGCTGCATGGTTCAAGAGGAGCCCGTTAATAATCCCGAAGAAATGCCTGCCCTTATTCCGGTTGACGGACGGCAGTATGACAGCATATCCTTCCCCCGGATTGTTTTCGATGACGATGATGAAGATGAGGAGGACGGCATGGACGAGGAAGATAACTTCGACGATATGGAAGACGACTTCGAAGATGACTTCGAGGACGATGACTTTGAGGACGAAGACGATGACTTTGAGGACGAGGAAGATGATTTCGACTACGAAGAAGATGTAGATTACGACGATTTCGACGAATAGCTTCCGAATTCTCCGGCGCAAGAGGCGCTTCCCGGCCCGGAAACCGGGTAGCCGCCTTTTTGCCCCCTATTCAGCAGGGCCGTAGATGACCAGGGCTTCGCTCCAGAGCCGCTCAAGTTCGTAGAATTCCCGTGTCCGCTTGCTCATCAGGTGAATCACAAGTATACCCAGGTCAAGGAGACACCATTCATCCTGGAGGCCGCTTCCCTGCCCATCCCGTCCCTTATCCGGCCGGCGGGAACGGCGGAGAATCTCCACTTCATGCTCCCGGCAGTAGTCCTTGATATGCCGTTCCAGACCGGAAAGATGAGTGCCGCTTGAAACGGTAGCGATAACAAAAAAATCGGTCCAGCTGTTGAGGCTGCGGAGATCGAGGACTGTTACTTCCTTTCCCTGATGTTCGGTCAGGAGGATACCCAGTTCACGGGCCAGGCTTTCGCCCTTATCCGCCTGAGACATATCTGCCATTAAAATCCCTTCCTATAATGAGTGTAAAATCGGAACGATACTCAAAATTCTGCAAGTTAAGCTCTATCTCCATAGTGGACGGTATATCGGAAATGATCGCCTCACTGCGGATATTTTCACACCGGATCACTTCTCCCAGGGCATTTACCACCTCTTCAAGGCCCGAACGGTCGATGATTTCGGTTTTTTCATAGTCGCTGCGGTCGGCATTCCCGATGGAGATAACATCATAGCCAAAACTGCGCAGAAGTTCCGCGGTACGTCCCGCAATGCCGTTTATTCCCGAACCGTTGAGCACTTCCACGGTAAAAACCCGTTCGTCAAGGGAACCTTCCTGCTGCCGGGTAAGACTTCCCAGAGACTGGCGCACAATCTCCTTGATAAGGCTGCCGTCATAAAAGGGGAAGAGAAGCACCTGGCCCGAAACTTCCCGGACATTCCCCCCGACAGACTGAATGTTCGTCCGATCCGTATCAATGCCCGCCAGTTCATCAAAAAGCAGGGTTTTTACATGCTGTCCCACGGACGAAGAGAATAGAGAGTAAAACATCCGGGTCAGGACGGGGTTTTTGAGTTCTTCGTTTTTCTCTCCCAGCCTCTTGATCAGGGAGAGGAAGAAACGCTGCCGCCGGAACACGGTAAGTTCCTGCTCTTCGCCGCTCTGGCTATAGCTTACAAAGAGCCGGGCCTTGTCTCCATCCATTCTGATGAGTCCCGAAGGGAACAGAACGGGAGGAGTTTCATCAAAAATTTCCACCGGAGAGGGGATGAAGATGTCCACTCCTTCCAGAAGGTCAACTATCTTTCCCAGATTCTCCCTGTTGATGACAAGTGAAAAGTTGATCTGGACTCCCAGCAGGTTCCCCATTTCGGTGCTGAAAGGGCCTATATCCCCGCCGTTATACACCGTATCAATGCGATCCACCCGGTTGATCTGCTGAATAATCATTCCCACTTCGCCGGGAATATCAAAAATAGCCGCCCGTCTGGTGGCAGGATAGTGCATAAGTACATAGGAAGCCAAAGGTTTCCCCTGATCCTCAAAAACAAAAAGGGTATTGATAACCCGGTCTCCGGTAAAAGCTTCGTCTTCGGGATTTGAATGAAAAAATATATAGATAAAAACGATTCCCGCCGCCAAAAGCAGTACAATGGCAGCCAGGAGAAATACGCTTGAATCAGTCTTGTTTCTCTTCATGTTTCATGCCTTCCCGCGCCGATTTTAACAAATCCAGAGTCTCCTTCAAAAGGTCTATATGCCGTGTCCGCAGCCAGGAGACAGTCTGTTCCAGCACTGCCGGAAACACTTCCTCAAGGCTTTTTTCCAGGACAAGCTTCCTGAGCGCCGGATCTATTTTTTCCCGGCCTACCTCGATCTTGTCGGCTATATAGAGAATCCTGGCAAGAGGCCCCATCTCCGCTTTCCCCGCGGTATGCACCCGTATTGCCTCAAGCACATCCTCTCTTTCAATGCCGAAACGTTCCCGGAGAAATACGGCCGCCGCCCTTCCGTGAAGCAGGGAAGCTTTCTTCTCTTCAAAGGCGCTAATCGCCATTCCGTCCTTCCGGGCCAGTTCCAACAGTTCCTCTTCCTTCATGGACTTGCACATATCATGGCTCATCCCGGCAAGCCAGGCGGCGGCGGTATCCTGGCCCCAACGCTCCGCCAGATCCCGCGCAAGGAGAGCCGTGTTCCTGGAATGGAGAAAACGGCCCGGGCTGAGGCGTCTGCGGGCCTCCTCCTCAATCCTGACAAGGAAATCCCTGGAGATCTTAAGATCTCCAGCCGCGGCAGCGGGAGAACCTGAAGCCTCCGTATAGAGAGAACGGTCTTCGATGATGATACGGGCGCCGGCAGGTACCAGATACTCCCAGGCGGCTCCGGCCCTGATTCGTTCCCTCACCAGTCTGGAAGAAATATCCATTACCTCATTTTCAAGCTGCCTGCAGGGAAAGGGCTGACTCTTCGCCTCTGTTCCGTTGCGCCGCGCAATGATGATCTCCGCTATATCCAGAATTCCGGAAGAATCTTTCCATGAAAGGAAACCTTCCGCAAGGTCATCCCCGATAACGAGCCCCGGTTTCCCCTCAGGCTGGTAGCGCCGAATAATATCCCGAAGGGTATCAATGGTATAGGAAATTCCTTCCCGGCGAATCTCACAGTCCTCCACGGAGAGACGTTCATCTCCGGTGATGGAAGCAAAGAGCATATCCAGCCTGTCTCCGGATGAAGGGCCTGTGTTTGCCTCCAGTTTGAATGGCGACTCGTAGGCGGGAACCAGAAGAACGCGATCATAGCCCTGACCATGAAGAAGCTCTCCGGCCAGGAAGAGATGACCAATGTGAACGGGGTTAAAACTCCCCCCCAGAACGGCCAGCCTCACCGGCAAAGCTCCCCGAAAAGGCCCGCCAATTCGGCCAGCCCTTCCCCGCTGAATACCGAGATACCGCGAACCTGTTCTCCGGGAAGGGCCGCGGCCAATTCTTCGAGGCGGCCTTCGGTTTCAGCGAGATCCCGCTTGGTTCCCAGGACAAGCCGTTTTTTTTCAGCAAGTTCAGGGGAAAATGATTCAAGCTCCTTCAGCAGAATATCAAAAGCCTTAAGGTAATTATCCCCGGAAAGGTCAACAAGAAAAGCCAGGGCCGCGGTTCTTGAAACATGCCTGAGGAAACGGTGGCCCAGCCCGGCCCCGTCACTGGCCCCTTCGATAAGTCCCGGAATATCCGCCAGGATGATGTCGCGGCCTTCATCATCATCTCCCCGGCTTCTTCCCAGGGTAAGGACTCCCAGATTGGGGATCTTTGTGGTAAAGGGATAGGGGGCTATCTTGGGCCGGGCATTGGTAAGCTTTTCCAGCAGCGAAGATTTTCCCGCGTTGGGAAAACCCACAAAACCAATATCGGCCATAATCTCAAGCTCTACCTTGAGACGGCGGAATTCCCCGCTTTTTCCGGGCAGAGCCTTGCGGGGGGCCTGATTAACCGAAGACTTGAAGTGAATATTCCCCCAGCCTCCGTTTCCTCCCTTCAAAAAGATCCAGTCGTCGGGATTTTTCCCGAAATCCCGGATAAGTTCTCCGCTCCCGGCATCCCGGATAAGGCTGCCCGGCGGCAGCGGGATCAGTACATCTTCCCCATTCCTGCCGTACCGGCCTCCCCCTTCGCCGTCGTGTCCGTTTTCCGCCTTAAAAGATTGTTTATAACGAAGATGAGAGAGGGTTCTAAGATTCCGCCGGACAGTAAAGACCACGTCTCCGCCCCTGCCTCCGTCTCCCCCGGCAGGCCCCCCTCTGGGGACATACTTTTCCCGCCGGAAAGCCGCACAACCGTTCCCGCCGGAACCTGAGGAAACTTCAATTACCGCTTCATCGGCAAACTTTTCCAAAGTCTGGGCATTATTGGGCTGCCGGCGTCACCATTGCAAGTTTGCGGCCCCGGCGCTGGGTAAAGTTGACCATGCCGTCTGTCAGGGCAAAAAGGGTATAGTCCCCGCCGCAGCCCACATTGGTTCCCGGGTGAATCCTGGTTCCCCGCTGCCGGACAATGATTGTTCCCGCCTTGACAAGAGTCCCCGCGGATCTCTTGACCCCCAAATACTGGGGATTTGAATCCCGGCCGTTCTTTGCTCCGCTGCCGCCCCGTTTCCGTGCCATTATTCTTTCTCCTCTACTCGTATATTCATTGTACAGTAAGCCGGGTATTCTTCGCAAATCGAAGAAAGCCCTTCCATGAAAAAGGCTCCGGCAACGGAGAGAAAATCCTGACCCTCCGCTTCATACCTTATATCCATGCTCAAAAGCCCCCGCCCGGGAGCGGCAGACTCTACGGCTATTCCTTTCCGTTTTTCCAGCGTCCGCACCATTGTCCGGGACAATACCGAAACAGCGGCGCAGACAATATCATAACCCTTCTTTCCGGCCCCCGCATGACCCGAGATCCTGCAGGATCTGAGGAATCCCGCCCGGTCAAAAACCGCATCTATCCGGATCAAGAAGCCTTATACTCCGGTAATATCTCCGATTTTAATAATCGAGTACTGCTGCCTGTGACCCATCTTGCGGCGGTAATCCTTCTTGGACTTGTACTTGAGTACAATGATTTTCTTGTCTTTCCCGTGGGATTCCACCGTGGCGCTGACCTTTGCCCCGGCCACATAGGGCGCCCCTATAACAGGCGTATCCCGGCCCGCAAGCATGAGCACCGAATCGATATTCAGGCTGGAACCGGGTTCCGCGTCGATATGATCGACCTTGAGAACAGCGCCCGTTTCTGCCTTGTATTGTTTCCCCTTAAAATCAATTAACGCGTACATAATCTTCCCTTCTGTCTTAAAAAAATATAGCACTGGAGGCTGTTCCAGAACTTCAGTTTTTGGAACAAACCTGATACTTTATACCTTAAAAGGTATCAAAAGGTCAAGTGAGCTTTCCGAAACCAACCGGGTTTTGGAACAAGCTCAACTGTCACATAGCTTCCAGGAAGGGTATACAGACCAGACGGAGGGCATCCTGCAGCACTTGGAGCACCGCCCTGGAAAGGACAAGCCTGGCCCGGCTTAAGTCCCTGTCTTCGGCGTTTAGGATGGGACAGTCGTGGTAAAAACGGCTGAAGGACTTGGACAGATCGTAGAGGTAGGCGGTAAGGAATGAGGGATCCATACCGGCGGCGGCGGCGGCCACCGATTCAGGGTAGGCGGCCAAAACCTTGAGAAGCTCCCATTCGGCATCCCCGGTAAGAAGGGAACTGTCCCCCGCGTCCTGATCCCCGGAGGCCGCCTTGCGAAGCAGGGCCGAAATTCTCGCTCCCATGTACTGCAGATAGGGGCCGGTGTTGCCGGTAAAGGAGAGGGATTCCCGGGGGTTAAAAAGCATGTCCCTGTTCGGAGAAACCTGCAGAAGGAAGTAATGAAGCGCCCCCATGGCGATTTTTTCGGCAACTTCGGCAGGTTCCCCGACAGCCTCTTCCCGTTCTTTTTCCCGGATTTCCAGCAGAGCCATGTCTTTAAGGCTGTCGATGAGGTCATCGGCATCCACCACGGTGCCTTCCCGGCTCTTCATCCTGCCCTCGGGAAGATTCACCATGCCGTAGGAGAGGTGATAGAGGTTTTTAGTCCATTCAAAACCGAGCTTCTTTAGAATGCTGAACAGCACCTTAAAGTGATACTGCTGCTCGGAACCGACAACATAGACCAGTCTGTCAAAGGGCCAGTCCCTGTTACGGTTGATGGCAAGGCCTATGTCCTGGGTTATATAGATTGAAGTGCCGTCTTTGCGGAGGAGGATCTTGGTATCAAGCCCCTCATCTCCGAGATCCACTGCCACGGCTCCGTCTTCCTGCCTGTAGAAGAGCCCCCGCTCCAGGCCCTTGAGCACTTCATCCTTACCCAAAAGGTAGGTGTCGCTTTCGTAGTAATACCGATCGAAGGAAATACCGGTACGTTTATAGGTTTCCTGCATGCCCCGGAATGTCCAGCCGTTCATCAGTTTCCAGAGGGCTACCGTGTCCGGGTCTCCGGCTTCCCACTTGATCAGCAGCTCCCGGGCCCGCTCCTCGGCGCCGGCCCTGCCCTGAGGCCAGGTTCCCGCCTTCTTTTCCGCCTCCTCCCCGGCAAGTATCCTGCTGAACTCAACATAGTAATCCCCCACAAAGCGGTCACTCTTGATCCCTTCGGACTGGGGCGTCCTGCCTTCCCCGCGTTCCTGGTAGGCCAGCATGGACTTGCAGATATGGATACCCCTGTTGTTAATGATGCAGACCTTATAGACTTCCGCCCCGCAGGCAGCCAGAATCCTGGAAATACTTTCTCCCAGCACATCGTTACGCAGATGCCCCAGATGCAGAGGCTTATTGGTATTGGGGCTTGAAAATTCCACCATGATTCGGGAACCGGCAAGAGTTTTGGGCCGGCCGAAGCTTTTCTCTCCGTCAAATAGTGCGGCAAGAATCTCCCCCGCGGCGGATTTCCTGTCAAACTTTACGTTAAGGTAGGGGCCTTCCGCGGAAACAGTCCCCCGGAGATCCCGCTCCTTCATCAGTACCTCTGCGAGAGCCTGGGCTATCTGGGCAGGCGCCTTGCGCAGAAGCCTGGCATAACCGAACATGGGAAAACCCAGATCCCCCAGTTCCGGTTTGGGAGGCGTCTCAACAACCACCTGGGCCGCTTCTACGGTCTGCCCCGTCTCCTTCATCATCATATTTAATGCTCCGGCAACTTTCCCCTGCCAGTATTCCCTGAAATCAACCATTCTCCTGCTCCTTGTCTACTTCCGCCGGTTTTCCATGACGTCTATATCATCCATCAGATCCAGTGTTTTCTGGAAGCTCTTTACCGTATCGCTGAGGCCGTTAAGAAAAGCGGTTTGAGCCTGCCCCTTGCCCGCCAGATTATCAAGATTGGACAGGGACTCGTAACGTCCGTCGCTTTTTAAGATCCCGTTTGTAACTTTGATAAGGGTTTTGATCGCTTCCCTGCTCCGGTCGATGAGCTCCCTGGCCTCTGTCGAAGCCTCCTCCAAAACTATCTGAATCTTGCGGCGTTTTACCGGAAGGGAACTCATTTCGCCGCGGGCCTGAAAATAACGTTTGCCCAGATCTCCGGAAGGGGAGATATTTGCCTCAAAACGCCTGATATCATCCTCGAGTTTGATAAGATCATTGTAACTTTCGGTAAATTCAGTCCGGTTTTCCTGCTTAACGAACTCACCGTCCAGCAATATGGGACGAAGAAACTTGTTTATGTCCCTCATAAAGACCGCGGAATAGAAGGTAAGGAGAAAAGAAAGGGCAAAGGCTTCGGTAATCGGAAGTCCGTTGGGATTGGATTCGGACACCGTGTTACTCAGGACTTTAAGGTTGGTGCCTTTGAAGAAATAGCCGAAGGAACGGATCAGATCCATGTGCCGGCGGTTCCGCATGTATTCGGCAAAGAGGGCTTCAATATGGCGCTTCCAGTATTCCCGGTACACGACAAACCACTCCTCCCCGCCGGGAATAGTCATGGAAACGAGGGACATATCCCTTTTCGCGCAGCGGAGAATCAGGGTGAGAGGTACCTGCCGGTTAAAAGTCCTGATGGCCGCCAGCGAGACCTCTGCCTTGGAGAGAAGATTCCTCATCTCCTGGTTAATATCAAAGCCCTGTTCCGCGGTTCTGTCCTGAAGCACGAAGACAAAGAGAGACTCCAGCAGAGCAAGGGGCGGCGGCTCCATGAGGGAATAGAGGAGATTGTTGAGAGTGATAAGCTGCTCCCTCACCACATTGGCGGAACAGACCTGGCCCCCCGCGCTGGGTTCAAAACCAAAGGCCACAAGCACCCGGTCAAAAAGAAAAGAAGAAAGCTCCTTGAGACAGTTAAGGGAACGGGCGTCAAAGTACATGGCATTCCGCTGCTGTTCGGATATTTCGGCAATGGCATCCTCCATAGCCTTGAAAGCCGTCTGACGCATCTCCGATTCCCCCGCATCGGGAGACTTTTCGGCGATAAGCTCGGGACTGGTGTTCCGGATCAGATGACGGTGGACTTCCGGCATTTCAAGAGAACCCAGAAAAGCGTAGAATTCCCCCTTGTCCCGGTTTACAGAGGCATCAAGCGCCGTAAAAAAGAACCGGGCCCCGTCCCGGAGAGCGGAGAGAAGGCGAAAAAACTCGTAGAGAAGATAATTCCGCTGACAATCATAGATCCCCGGCGCCTGAGCTTCAATCTGCCGTCCCAGACTGCCGATCCGGCTGTCTTCAAAGATTTTTAAGGGGGCTTTGTTCCTGAAAAGGCTTATGATAAAATAGTAGAGTCGCATATACCAGGGCAGTTTTGTATACTGTTCGTCAAACGTAACGGCAGAACCCTCTTCAGCCTCCGTATAGAGAGGTTCGGGGGAGATTGTTGATTGCCCCTTGAGTTTCTCCAGAAGCTTGTTCCGCTCTTCCAGGCTTAACTCAGAAACCAGCCTGTTAAGGGTTCCGTCTTCCGCCATGAAATCATAATTGACAATTTTTACCAAAAATTCTAGTGTTTTGACGATGTGTTGGCCTTTTCAATCCCCGAAAAGACCGGCCGGATACGGTGTTTTCATGGGCCCTGAGCCACGCAGAAGCAATATTTCCCAGAAGAATCCGCTCTCCGCTTTTCAGGCCTTGCTTTATTTTTTTAAGGAGGAGCCATGCCGTTGGTTTTGTCAGTTCCAGTTTCCGGGCGAATTCGGCGGCGGAAATATCACGGCCGGCGCTGTATAAGGCGGCCGCTTCGAACCATGTGCGCAACGGGAGCCTGCTTTTGTGCATACAGGTGCCGCTGGTAATGGAAAACTGCCGGCCGCAGAGCGAACATTCGTATTGATTCCTGCCGGAATTAGCCCGCCGGGCGCCATTGGCGCGAGCTTCCCCTCTGGTGATGGGGTAATACCGGGTACAGCCGCAATGGGCGCAGATAAAGCCCCCGGGCCAGCGGATACGGAACAACGCATTTTTGCAGGCTTCTTCGTCCATGGTATATACTATATCCCAAAAACCAGCCTGTTTCTATTCTGCAATAACTTAACTTTTACCTGTAATAACTTAACATTCGGCTAAATTAACAAAAAAATCATGTTTTTTCACCAATTCTGGGCAAAAAAGGCCTGATTTCAATCTGAAATTATGGATTTTGATACCTAAATTATATATAATAGAGCTGTACGATATGTTCCCTCAAGGAGGGGGGAATGTGAGTATTTCTTCTCGTCCGGATTGATCAAAGCAGATCATTTTTTCCAACTTAAAATTTATGCTATTCCGCGTATGCGGAAAAAAGTACCTCTATATATGGTGATAATATAATTTCTACTGTATATAGTGTCTCCTTTTGCTCTAAAGGACAAAATTGTGGTATCCGCATTTTGTCTACAGGAGGAAGAATGAACGCAAGGGCGGCAAATAGAAACGAAACATTCCGGATTCTCCGCAATGACGGGATGTCGTTGGCGGACGATTCCACCGGGCTCTACCTCAGGGAAATAGGACGCGCAAAGCTCCTCTCCGCGGAAGAGGAAACGGAACTGTTCAAACAGATGGAGTCCGGTGTCGCCGGCGCCAGAGACCGGCTTATTACGGCCAACCTCCGGTTCGTGGTGTCCATTGCGAAGAACTACGTCCGGGGCGGGCAGTGCCTCTCCGATCTTGTCCAGGAAGGAATTTTCGGTCTTATCAGGGCAGTGGAAAAATTCGATTACCGGAAAGGATACAGATTCGCAACCTACGCCGCCTGGTGGATACGCCAGGCCGTTATCCGCTTCCTTTCCGAAAAAAGGATCATCCGGCTGCCGGCGCATATAAGCGCACGGATCGGCAAGATGAACCGGGTGTCCCGCGAGCTCACGCAGGATCTTGGCCGGAAGCCCGGGGATGAGGAAATCGCCGGGGCCCTGGGCTGGACCGTCAGGCAGTTCAGGTTCGTCATGAAGGCGGCGGCACAGGAGACTCTCAGTCTGGAAGAGAGTGCGGGTGAGGAAGGAGAGGGGGTGAAAGCGGACTTTGTCGAGGACAAGAACGTGGAAGACCCCGCTGTCGGAGCCGTCTACGCCATGCTGCGGAAAACGCTTGCCGAGACGCTTTCCCGGCTTCCCTTCCGGGAGCGGGAGGTGATCCGGATGCGATTCGGGCTGGAGGACGGCTGTTCCCGGACTCTGAAAGAAGTAGGCCGGCGTCTCAAGGTTAGCCGCGAACGGGCCAGGCAGCTTGAGTTAAACGCGTTGCGCCGTCTCCGGTGTCCTAAATACAGCCGCAAATTAAAAGAATATATGGATTGCTGAGAGAAAAGTATTCAGTCCGCGTATGGGGGTGTTGCGGGGGCAGAGCCCCCGCAGAGGGGGGTGACCCGCAACAAAGTGCGGGGCAGGGGGGAGACTTCCCCCCTAAACCAATATACACAGAGGAGGAAAAATGGAAACAGTGAGCGCAAAGGATGTAACTGAAACCGGAACCCGGCCCACTATACTGGCCGGTTTGGACCGGATCAGGCAGCTTGCGGAAGAGCACGGCTTCTCCGAAGAGTTTTTTGAAAAAGCGAAGGAGAACCTGGACGCTGTCTGCGCGTTGTTAAAAATTACGCCGGTCCAGACCGCGCTGTTTACCCTGCTTTTGGAGCGGTCGGGCACCCCCGATGCAAGCCTTTCGGGTATTGCCAAAACCATAAAATGCGGCAGGATACAGGCCCTGCGCTACCGGAGCGACCTTGAGGCCCTTGAGCTTAAGCATATTATTGCCTTCCACGATGATGATTGCGACTCTTTTTTCGGCACCACGCCCTCGTTCCTCAAAAAACGTCAGGGCCAGGACACCCTTTCCTACACCGTTCCGCTGGACGTTATCCAGGCCCTCGAAGCCGGGCGGGAATACCGCTACACCATTTACCGGGGCCTCTCCCCCGAAGAATTTTACACCGCCGCGGACCGTATCCTGGGCGCTTTATGCAGAAAGGAACTGGACAATAAACAGTTTATAGCCGAGATCAAATACCTCTTTAGCGGCAATCCGGGCACCATGTTCGTGAAAGAACTAAGATCCCATAGCTTTGGTTTAAAGAACGACATGGCACTCCTCAGATTCTGCACTGCCCTGGTGGAAGACGATAAAGAATCGCTGCGGTTTTCCTCGTTACGCTTTATTTTTGGCCGGGGGAGCCAGGACGCAAGACGCGAGTTTGAATCGGGAGAACATATCCTTTTCATCTCCGGGCTGTTGGAACATGGCTATGACGACGGTTTGGCCGACACCTGCGAATACCACCTTACCGGCAAAGCCAGGGAGCGCCTTTTGGGTGATCTTGATTTAAAGGAAAAGAAGAACGTCCAGGGGAGCAACATTATCCGCTCCGATACCCTTGCGGAAAAGAAACTCTACTATCCGCCTAAAGTCCACGTTCAGATTGAAGAGCTTACGGGCCTTTTGCGGGAAGAGAATTTTTCTTCCATCGTAAAACGCCTGAAAGAAAGCAATATGAAAACGGGCTTTGCCTGCCTTTTTTCCGGTTCCCCCGGAACCGGCAAGACAGAAACCGCGTACCAGATCGCCCGGGCCACGGGCCGGGACATTTTCTTTGTGGACATCAGCGAAACCAAAAGCATGTGGTTTGGCGAGAGCGAAAAAAAGGTGAAGGCCCTTTTTACGCGCTACAACGGTATGGTGAAAAATGCTTCCCTCGCGCCGATACTGCTCTTTAACGAAGCGGACGCTGTTCTCGGAAAGCGCCAGGAACTCAGGCAGGAACGGCACGGCCCCGCCCAGACCGAAAACGCCATGCAGAACATTCTTCTACAGGAGATCGAGAACCTGAACGGGGGTATTCTTATCGCGACCACCAATATGGCCGCTAACTTT
>JAISCR010000153.1 GCA_031265435.1 Treponema sp. | reverse complement strand
GGGGTCACACCTTCTATATACGTCATAAGGAATCGGACCAGAAGAAGTGGTTTTATATGCCCTGGTTGGACTAACCTGCTCCTGGACATAGTCTCCCCATTGTATTATGTGTCCAATGTCAATACTTCCTTTTGGTTTATATTCCTGCGTAGAGGAAGAAGTCCAACACAGATACATACCGCTTGAAGACTTGCATTTTGCGGCAGTATATAATTGATTAACTATACATGGATCCCAAGCCGGCCTATCCCTTGAAGAGACAATAACATCATCAATTACTTGGCCGCTTTCATCGAGAAATGGTAGTTCTGAAATATCACGAGTAAAACCACGTGGTTTTAGATCGTAGCGACTCGTAAAAGGATTGAGTACAAAACGACCTGCTAATCTTGGGCTACGTCTACACATTTCAATTATAGGACTATATGCAGAAAAGTTATTTCTGATATGTACCGGAGGAGAGCCCCCAAGAACACAGTTCTTGGGGCAAAGCAACTAAGGTTTACTTCCCACCGCCGCCGGTGGGAACCGGCTCTATGGTAGCCGCAAAAACCTGGCTAAGCCGGGCCATCCCCTCCGCAGGGGGCTGCTGAACAGCACGGGCAAAAATATCATACTTCGCCGAATGATCCGTCGAACGGGTATGAGTGCTCTTGCTGGCAACGCTTCCGCTAAAAGAACCGTGAAAGCCCCACCCCGAATAGCCCAGTTCCAGGGTGGCGCTTTCGGATTTCTCATCCGATGACGCCTCCTGCTGTTTTACTTCCATGGTAAACTGTACGGTAGCTTCTTCCATCGTAAACGCGGGTATGGGTACCAGCGACAACAGCGGCGCCTGGACTTCGATTGCCTGGGTTGATACCTGCCCTTCACCCCCGACAACAGGACGGGTCAGGTTAAATTTGAGAACATTGGTTTCGCCATCCTGTTTACCGTCTTTCCATGCCAGTTTGGAGACATAATCAAGGTATACCGCCGACAATGCGGCTTGCCCGCGGGCAACCGCGATCAGGGGACCGCAAATAAGCTGATCGATAGGTAATCCGGCAAATTCTTCTCCCGCCATAATGATCCTCCAAACAAGACAAACTAGGGAACCTATACAGTCCCGGTAGACTGATTATCAACCCAGCAAAATATTCTGTCAAGCAAATTTATCAGCTTGCGCCTGGGGGGTAAGCGGAGACCCCGCACACGGCACAGCCGGGGAGGAGGCTCCGGCGCAGGGGGGCCGGAGGGCGGCCTTTTACACGGTGTCCGCAGTCCGGTAACAGGCCCCCCTCCCTGGGAAATTCAAGGGACTGTTCCGGGAAGATCACGAAAAATCGGCTTTGTTAAAGCTAATACCCCTTTCGATTGTTTCATCAAATTCAGGCGGCAGATCCTCGTCCAAAGAGCGAATCCCAGCAAAAAACTCGCGCCACGCTGTTTTATGCAATTCAATTTCCCTTGCGCCACTCTGAGATGCTTCTTCAATCGAAATCACCGCTTTTGATCTCGATAATATGCCAGTGTTTGTCATACGCTCAGGGAAATAATCCTGTCTACAAAAGCCTTAAGCTCCGCGCACTGGTTTATCGCAATAGATAAATCATTTTCTTTTAGAATCCTGCCGGCATCGCGGGGCTTGACATAGCTGTCCCGGCATTTTCCGGCTTCAAAAATCTCTTTTATATGGGAAGCCGGAGGTTTATTGTGGTTTACCAGTTCGGGATTTCCCGAGGGAGCTGTTTTATTGTGACCAGCCAATTTTTGTATCGTTTTCCAATAGGGCAGTAACCATGCCTCAAAATCATGCTGGGCAGCATGAGGGAAAAACCGATCTTCTTCGCCGGCCCATTTCTGCATGTTTCTTCATTTGCCCCATGCGCCAAACTTCATCAAGGCTGTATTCGTCCAGCCATTTTTCCAAGTCCAGCGTATCCGCCCAAGCTGCCGTTGCGCAACCATCATCGTCAATATCCATCACTACCACTTCTTCCGGCCTTAAAAAACGGACTAATCTGTCCGAATGGCTGGCGATAATCAATTGGGTTCTCATTGATGTTTCGCGCATAAGATCCGCAAGCAGGCTTAACAGTTCCGGATGCATACTTACTTCCGGCTCATCAATCATTGTTATGGTTGAGAGATTTGGGCTTTGCAGCAGTGAAACCAGCCAAAGAAAACGCAAAGTACCCTCGGATAATTCGTTCATATATAGTGGTTTGCTGAAATTGCGGTCTTTCCATGTCATTGCCAGCATGCCTGCGGCTACCGGAGGAAAATTTAATTCTTCAAAACCGGGAAATGCGGCTTGCAGAGAATCCGTAATCGTCTCGAATCTATCGCGGTTACTTTCCCGGAGGTAATACAAATAGGAAACCAGATCTTCGCCATTGGCCCCAGGGAGGGCCGCAGGCTTCATCTGCTGCGGTAATTTAACCGGCGCGTTAAAACCCACATCAAGCGCATGGTATTGCGTTGTCGCAGCAAGAATGTGCCGCAATTCTTCGGGCTGCCGGAACATCTTGGGCACTTGGGACAATGAAGTTTCCAGCGGATTATGTTCCCAGGTTGGCTGGACCAGCCCCCCTCCCTCTATTTTATAATAACGGATATATTCATTCGAAGAATCAATGTGCTTGAAAGGTTCTTCATGCCCGAAACGAAGACGCTGCGAGAGAATTTCCCGGGAAATAGAATATGCCGTTCCCTGGGGTGTAAGGTTAAGGCTGTACTCAAGCGGCTCACAGCCCGGAACTTCCATATCCGCCAGAAAGGAGATGCCCTGATTTCTACCGCGGGTCTGAAGATTCGCAATCCCGCCGAATTGTGACAGAATATTACACAAATTTCCCGATGCAGAGGCGGACAGCACCGTGAGTGCATCCAGAAACGAAGTCTTGCCGGCGCCGTTGGGTCCTATCAGCGTCATAAAGGGCTTTACCGTCAGATCGACTACATCTAAACGGCGGAAACCTGTAATTTTTATCCGGTTGATTTTATACATTTAATCGATTCCTTGTCCGCCGCTACCGCCATAAAGGGCCCTCATTTTATCAGCTTGCGCCTGGGGGGTAGCCGGAGACCCCGCACACGGCGCAGCCGGGGAGGAGGCTCCGGCGCAGGGGGGCCGGAGGGCGGCCTTTTACATGAAGTCCGCAGTCCGGTAACAGGCCCCCCTCCTCAAGATTCTTTGGTCCCGCTTATTTTTATAATCGGCTAACACAACACCACACGTATGGTGCCTTCCTGGGTCCAGGAAAGGCGTTCTTCCCAGGGAAGCTGCCTGGTTTGGGGGCGCCGGTCAAAGATAAAAAG
>JAISCR010000107.1 GCA_031265435.1 Treponema sp. | reverse complement strand
CTTCATGTCTAACCCCATGCGGCCTCCCTTGATGTAAGGTAGGACCAGTTTAATTTGGGCTAGATTCTTATTTTGGCGCACATACCCCTTTTCACTTAGAAAAATTATGGCGCAATGCGGGCTATTGCACCGGGGGAAATCGGCCGTTATACTAAATACACAGCCGAATGGCAGACTGGAGGATCCCATGAAAAAGCTTTTTTTCGTCCTTATCGCCGTTGCCGTCTTCCAGGCAGCGCCCCTTTTTGCGCAGAACATCCCGGAAGACAGGCAGTCGGAGTACTTTTACTATAACATTCCGATAGAACGGATATACCCATACCGCAAAGGTTATGTGATCAGATACCGGAAGGGGACCAGGGAAATGGGTACCGCCTACCTGCCGCGGGAATGGTTTAATACGGCCGGCGGCAAGGGGGAGATTATCAATCTGGGCCCCGGCCCTTCCTGGCCTTACCTTACGGTTTACTACCATTCCGGCGAATTCAGCCATGTACGGCTCTATGTTCGTTCAAACCGGTCCCATGAAAGCTGGGGAAATATTCCTTCGGGCGTAAATCTTGACGAACATTTTGACGATATCGGTGAAGATTTCCGGCTTGAATTTTAACGGCTTGGTCAGGGGGACTGCGGCGGTCGTAGGGACCACAAGGGGACCGGTTTCGTGTTAAGACCGGTGCCGGTTCCCCCGGAACTGCTTGACTTTATCAGGACCGGCGGGAAATTTCTTGTTGTCGGTCACAAGGAACCAGACGGGGACTGTACCGGCAGTTCCCTGGCCCTTTGTTCCGTGTTGCGGCGTCTGGGGAAAGAGGCAATTCCCTGTTCTTCGGGCCCCTTTAAACGGACCGAAATTAAACCCTACGAAGGCCTTTTTATCAGTTCCCTGGGCGAGGCAGATTGCCGGAATGCCCGGGTCATCATCGTCGATTGTTCCTCCCCCGATCGTACCGGAGACCTGGAAGCCAGCGTCAAAGGACTCCCGCTGGCCTTTATCGATCATCACAGCACCGGGGTACACCCCGGAAAAGGGACCATCCTTTTCCTTGATCCTGATGCCCCCTCGGTTACAGTTATGATCCTGGCGCTGATTGAGGCCCTGGGTCTCAATCCTACCCGGGAGGAAGCGGACTATCTTTTCTTTGGTCTCTGTACCGACACCGGTTTCTTCCGGCATATTGATGAGAAGGGGGCGGAGGCTTTTTCCAGCGCCGGCAGGATGGTCCGGGCTGGGGCAAGTCCCAAAAGAACTTTTTATGCTATCAACGGGGGCAAAAGCTTCAATTCCCGAATCCTTCTGGGAATTCAACTGTCCCGGGTGGAAGAGTACTTTGGGGGGAAGCTTATCTACACCAGCGAGGAGTACGAGGAAACCCAGCGCTTTGGTCTGGAGGGCCGGGACTCGGACAGCCTCTATCAGATGCTCCTTTCCGTGACCGGGGTGGAGGCCATTGTGGTGATCCGCCAGGAAACGCCGGAAAAATGTACCGTAGGTCTCCGTTCCAGGGACTGGGTAGATGTGGCGGCCATCGCTGGGGATTTTGGCGGCGGAGGCCATAAAAATGCCGCGGGTTTTGCCGTTCCGGCGCAGATCACGGAGCTTAAGCCTAAGGTTCTCTCCCGTTTCGAACAGGTCTTTGATCCCGGCATCCAGGAACATGCTGTGTTTCATTCATAACTAAATAGTGTCTGTCTATAAAGTCGGTGTGCAAACTACGTTTGCGACTTTGTAGACAGACCGCAGAATATTACATCTGTCATTTTTTCCCGTGTAAAACTGCACTTTTGCCCCACTAATCCGATATCGAAGAAATAAAGGAGCAAAGGCATGCAGGATTTTAACAGTCTTGATTCTTTGTATCGGGAATATCGGGGCGGCAGTTTGGATCAGCGGGAACTTGAGGGGAAGATGTTCAGCGTTATCCTGAAAAACGCCCGGGATTACCGTTGGTTTGAAGGCAACGAAGATGAGATCGTCGACTATCTTTGCTGGATCTACCCCCGGATCAGTAAGGCTGTTCGGCACTTCAAAGACAACGGGGCAGCTTTCTCCACCTATATCGGAGCCCTTATTCGTTATTCCATGCGGGAATATAAATCTGCGCAGTTGGATCATTACATCACCGAATATGCCGCATGGACCACACAAGCTATGGACATGGAGGTCCACAGTCCGGAAATTGATTACCCGGAAGCCGGTTTCGCGGAAACTAACTACTTGGAACCGGAGGAAACCGGAAACAAATTTTTACAGGCGGCCCTTCAAACCCAGCTTAAATCCCGGCAGATTCTGCTGCTTATCCTCAAATCTTACTACTACCTCTCGGAGGACTTTATCGACAGAATTGCCCCACACACTGGGGTAGACGCGGAAACATTGAAACAGATGGTAGAAAAACTGCGTTTCAGCCGGAACCGGAAAGAGGAACAGTTCCACCGGCTCCAGGAACGGATAGCGAACCAATTCTACCGCTGCATTGCCTGGGAAAAACGGCTCAAAATTCTGACACCGGAAAGCACCCGGTACCAGGTGATCCAAATCCAGTTGGAACGGGCCCGGAAACGGCTTGCGGGGATGCGCCAGCGCTTTGCCAGACTCAGGCTGGACGCCACCCACCGGCAAATTGCGGAGGTAACTGGTATCTCGACAGGTACCGTATCGTCCAGCCTTTCTACTATACGATCCCGGTGGGAACTGGACAACAAGGGACAACCTGTACCCAGAGAGGAGGGAGGGAAAAAATCCGGCAGAAAATCCCTTGTTGTCCGGGGGAAAGGGGAAAACACCGGGCCAGGAAACGGCAGGGAGAAGGGGAACTAGACCGGGGATTTCAGGTAACGGCGCAGCATGGACAAAACTTCCCCAAAGTCCAGAGGTTTCCCTACATGGCCGTTCATCCCCGCTTTCAGACATTTTTCAATATCCTCCTGGAACACATTGGCGGTCATGGCGATGATGGGCACCGCCTTGGGAACGGATCCTCCGGGGGATTGTTCCGCAATTCTTTTCCTCCGCTCCTCTTCAAACGCGCGGATCCGGCGGGTCGCCTCGTAGCCGTCCATTTCCGGCATTTGAACGTCCATGAAGATCATGCCGTAGGCATCGGGGGATGCGGTAAACAGCCTGACCGTCTCGACGCCGTTTTCCGCGCAGTCAATGGTTACGGCTGTCGGTTCCAACAGGGTCTGAACAATCTCCCGGTTAATTTCCACGTCCTCTGCCAAGAGGATTCTGCGCCCCGCAAAGGCACCGTCCACCGAAATTTCAGGATCGGCGGCGGTAACCAGGTTTTCCGCCCCCAAGCACTGGTTTATACAATCCACAATGGCGGAAGGAAACAGGGGCTTGGATAAAAATCTGTCAACCCCGGCGCTACGGGCCTCGTACTCGATACTGTTCATTTCCCCTGCGGAGATCATGATCACCACCGGATGGGCTGAAGCCTCCGGGTTATCCTTGATCAGTTTCTTTATTCTGCGGACGGTTTCAATACCGTCCATCCCCATCATCCGCCAGTCAACAAAATAAATATCATAACTACCGTTTTTTTCTATGGCGGCTATGGCATCTTCCCCACTGAAAACAGTGTTGCAGCGGAATCCAAGCCGCAGGGACAGCTCTCTAAAATAATCCCGGATATACAGATCGTCATCCACGCAGAGAATTTTTATGTTACTCCAGTCTATGCTCCTGCCCGCCGCATCGTCCCGTTTCCGGTTGTCTTCTTCTGCCTTGAAGGTAAAAGAAAAATGGGAACCCTTGCCGGGTTCGGATTCTATGCCGATGGCTCCCCCCATCATATCTACAATCCGTTTGGAAATTGCCAGCCCCAGCCCCGTGCCGCCAAAACGCCTGGAAGTATTGCTGTCGGCCTGTTCAAAGGAATTAAAGAGCCGCTCTTGCTGCTCTCTGCTGATCCCTATGCCCGTATCAATAACCTCGATTCTGATAGTACAGAGTCCGTCCTCTTTTTCCAGAAGCCGGGCGTTCAGGCGGATAGAGCCGCTTTCCGGGGTAAATTTTACCGCGTTGCTCAGCAGGTTGGTAATAACCTGGGCAAGCCGCTGATCATCACCGATTATGAAGAGAGGAATAAGCGAATCAATAAATACGGAAAAGGTCTGCCGCTTTTCGGTAACCCGGATATTGATTACATCCACTACCCGCTGCAGCATTTTTTCAAAATTGAAGCTGACATGCGAAAGCTCAAGCTTGTTGGCTTCGATTTTTGACATATCCAGAACATCGTTGATAACTCCCAGCAGATGAGCGGAAGCATCCGTTATTTTTTCAAGACATTCATTTTTCTTATCCGTATCGTTTGTAGATTTAGCGATACTGGTCATGCCGATGATGGCGTTCATGGGGGTACGGATCTCATGGCTCATATTGGCCAGGAATTCGCTTTTCGCCCGGGCTCCGGACAGGGCCGCCTCCCGGGCCGTTACCAGACTCTGCATAACCTCGTTCCGTACTATGGCATTTGCCAAGAGCAGGCTGCCGGAACGGAGTATTCCTTCCTCGTCGCTGGGGAAGATTCTCTCCCGGTGGCAGTCGTCAAAACTGACAAAGCCCCAAAAAACGTTGTGTAGAAAAACCGGAATAACCAGGAGGGAGACGATGTGGTACCCTTCGAACTGTTTCCGTTCATCTTCCGGCAGGGAATTGAGGGGGCCGTTTATACAATTGCCCGCGGCAAGAATCTGCTCCCAGCGCGAAAGTCCCTTTTGGTAGAAAAACTGTTCGTTCGTATTTTCCCAGGCAAAGCCTGTATCCGCCGTCCAGGAATATATTCGCCGGTAGCGCAGGTCTCCGTCCACGGTGTTGTTTTGCCAGAGGTTTACCCGGTCCACCTCCATGTTGCAGGCCAGCATCATCATGCTCTTACTTATGAGGCTTTCAAATTCTTCCATGTCCGATGAAAGCAGCAGGGTAGCGGCGTTGTTTACAACCCGAAGCAGTTTATCCTGCCGGGCAAGCTGTTTCCCCGCGGTATCGGCCTTTTGTTTTTCCAGCAGATAAATCCGTTCCTGAAACAGAATGACGATGCCGAT
>JAISCR010000104.1 GCA_031265435.1 Treponema sp. | reverse complement strand
ATGCCGGCCAGATTCATGACAAGCATGGTAATTAAAATTGACAGGGGAATGGATATGCCGACAATAATAGTGCCGTTGATGTTCCGCAGAAAAAACAGCAGCACCAGCATTGCCAGGACTATGCCCTGTATGCCGGAATTGACCAGCTCCTGTATCATGGCCCGGGTTTGCAGCGTTTCGTCCTGGACAACCTCAAGGCTTATGCCGGGGGGCAGCAGGGTTTTCATCCGTTCCAGCCGCGCGTAGATCAGGTCGGCAACCTTAACGGAATTGGCGCTGCTTTGTTTCATAACGCCGATATACACCCCCGGTTCGCCGTTGACATACACCGTGGATGTTTCATCCGCGAAACCCATGGAAACAGTACCGATGTCCAACAGCCGTATGTCGGCCCCGTGTATCTGCGCCACCACGGTGTTCGCGATATCCGAAACGGAAGCGTATTCCCCGGTGGTTCTGATGGAATA
Organism: Treponema sp.; assembly: GCA_031265435.1. GTDB lineage: Bacteria > Spirochaetota > Spirochaetia > Treponematales > Breznakiellaceae > JAIRNJ01. The sequence goes on along the minus strand of JAISCR010000104.1, from coordinate 64,919 downwards.
ATCAACCGCGCCATCTTCGATTCTGCCCGCGCCGAGTTCCATGTTTTGCAGGGCCAGGCTCCCGGCAATTTCGCTGATGGTAAGGCCGTAACCTTCCAGCCGGTTTTGGGAAAGCTCGACCCGGACAATCGCTTCCTGCCCGCCTTCAATCGTGGTTGACGCGACACCGTCAATCTGATCGATGAAGTCCTGAATATCCGACTTCGCCAGGGCACGCAGTTCGTTTTGACTGAACGTACTGCCTGAGACCCCCCGGACCGCGATACGGAGAATAGGTTCGCTGGCCGGATCAAACTGCTCCACGATGGGGGAGGATGCGTCTTTGGGCAGCGCGTCCCGCACACGGTCAAGATTTTCCCGCACCCGGCTCATGATGGTATCAATCTTTACGCCGTAATCAAATTCAAGAACGATGATGCTTGCGTGCTCCTGGGAATTGCTTTTTATTTCTTTTAAACCCGTGGTATTTAAGAGGCTCGATTCCAGTACCTGGGTTACCGACTTTTCAACTATTTCCGGATTAGCGCCGGGGTAGGTGGTATACACCATTACCGCGGGAAGGTTGATTTCCGGCATCATGTCAATCGCCACATTCTGAAGCAGGTATACCGCGGTAATCGATATGAGTACAAATACTACCAGCCACAGCACCGGGCGTTTTACAACCGCTTGGGATATACTCATCGCGCGCCGCCTTCGGTAACGCCTTCGCTGCCCGCGACACGGACTACCGACCCATCGGAGATAAACTGCTGTCCCTGTACGATTACCTTCTCCCCGGACACAATGCCGGATCTAATTTCCGTAAGGCGGTCAATGGTAACGCCGGTAGAAACCTCGCGCAGTCCGGCCCGGCTGCCGTTCAGCACATACACCGCTGTAACACCAAAACGGTCGATAAGAGCTTCGGCGGGAACGACAATGATATTATCGTAGGTTCCGGTAGTGAGGGCGATCCGGGCAAACATACCCGCGTTAATCCTGCTGTCCGGGCGGTCAAAAGAAAGGGTTATCATCTTTGTCCGCGAAACCGGGTCCAGTACCGGCGCTATATGCGTTACCGCCGCGGAAAAGGATTCGCCGGGAAAGGCGCGTAAGAAAATATCGGCTTTTAATCCCAGAGCAAGCCCGCCTATGTCTCCTTCCGGGATCAGCGCCATCACCTCAAGGTTTTCGGCAAGGGAAATGGTCATGACGCTGTCCCCGGTACTTACCGTCGTTCCCACGGAAAGCGGCGTCCTGCTTACCGTACCGCTTATCGGGGCGTATACCGGGCTGCGCATAAATTGAACGCCCGGCCGGGATGGGTCTACTTCCGCGACAATCTCTCCCCGGCGGACGCTGCTCCCCAGGACAGCCCTAACGGAGGCCAGTTTCCCGCTTGCTTCGGGGAACACCTCGACCTGCTGAACGCTCCGCACGTCGCCGTTCACCTCAAGCCGCCTCCTGAGGCTGCGTATTTCCGCCTCCGCGATTTTTACCGAAACAGCCGAAACAGCCGGTTCCGCACCGGCGGCGGCCTGCGGCTCATTGCCTCCGGCAAGCAGCGATGGCAGGAAAAACAACGCTCCCGCCGCGATAACCGTTCCGATAAAAATGCCTATTCCTTTCACCGTTTTACTTTTCATGATTACTCCTGTAAAAACGACTCGCGCCCAAAGGACGGTACTATAGCCATTTCCGGCCGCTAACGGCGGCCGGTTTTAGCTATACCAAAGGGTAAAGAGCAGGAATAAACTGGGGATAAACAGAATATTAACTTTTAGGAAACTTCTTTACAGGATTTATACGGTACAAAGCGGTAAGCGGCCAAAAATCGTTTATAAGGTTTTGAGTGTCGGATTTGCCAATCTAGGATTTTCAAGTTTTTGATAAACTTGATATTTTACTCCCATTTTATTGGCTACATCAGTTAATGTCGCGGATAAAATCATCTTCCTTCTATATGGTACTACCAATCGTTCTGCTCGCGGTGGGCAACACCTACGCCATTCATCTGGTTTCGCATTACAAAGACGAGATTGCGGATAAAACCTTTACCGTTGAAGAACACCGGGAGTTTGTGTTCGCCCTGACCGGGCGATACGGAAAACTATTCCGTCTTGGGCTTGCGGCCCCGGGGTTTCTTTTCTTTGGCTTCGACGGCGGCCTTGCCGCCGCGCTTTGCGGGAGCGGCCTTGACCGCCTTTTTTGCCGCTTCTTCGGGATCAATGATTGCGGCGGAAGGGGCATTCTTCTGAATCGATTTGATGCCCTTAATACATGCCGCCTTGGTATCATACGCCTGGCTTGCGGCGATGGTTTCCCCGTTGCTTGCCTTGAGGTGGAACCGGTATTGTTTTTTCCGGTCAATAAAAATTTCAAATTTTGCTGCCATGTAGGACTCCTTATTGGATTTGATAACACTTACTATAAAATTTTTAAGAGTTTTATACAAGGGGTATTGTACAGCAGTAAATTGTTTTCTAATCCTTCCAGGGGAAAATAAAATTCTTCAGGGTGCGGGTGCCGGTTCTCTCCCGTTCATCAATAAGAATCGCGTCCCAGGGGATCTGGGGCCTCTTCTTTCCCGCGGAAGAAACGGCCTCGGGATTGGCTTCAAGCCAGTCGTATTTGAGGAGGCGCAGGCGCAGGGCTTCGTCCTGGTAGAGCAACATTCCTGCGAAACCGGGAAAGAGGAAGGCGAGGAGGGCGGAAAGCGCCATCACAAATACGGTACTGATAAAGGTAAAGAAAGCGAAGCCGGGATTGTCAAAAAAGATGATAAAACACTTCTTGAAGGCCTTGGAGAGTTTGGGCTCAAGCCGGGAACAGACGGTAAAGAAGAACTGGAGGGAAAGAAGGGCAACCACCATAGTCCAGAAGATCAGCGAGGCCAGAAGGAGGCCGACGAGGCTGTTCAACTGAAGGTAGAAGGGGATCACCATGGTGACCATGGCAAAGACAAGGAAAGCCAGGCCTCCCATCACGAGGCCCGCGGGCCAGGCGGTTTTGAGATTGTCAAAAAATTCCCGGAAGCCGAAGCCGCCGTTGTCGGAAACGGTTTTGAGGCAGAGGGCCGCGGTAGACAGATATACGCAGCATAAGAGGATGCCGGCAAGAACCACGGCAAGGGAGAGAACGGGGATATCCGCAAGCAGGCTGGGAAGCAGAAGGGTAAAGGCAAGGGGCGCAAAGAAGCCCAAATTGAGCAATGCAACCCTGAACATGTTGTCCCAGAGGTCAAAGAAGTTCTTCTTTATCAAAAAACCAATCATGGATAACACTATATACCGAAAAATCATCCTCGTCCACTCATGAAGAGCCTCATGGAGGGGCTTGATTTTTCCGATGTTATAGTAGGAATTTATACTGTGGATATAGAAAAAACCATTGATGAACAGGAAAAAGATCTCTTTGTGAAGATCTTCCGGAAGCTTGCCGCGTACCGGGACCCTTACCAGTCCATCATCGATATTTTGGGCGATCTCTGCGATTTTTTTGGTTTTTACTCGGGTTTTGTCTATGAGGCGGATCATTCACAGGTCTTCCATTTGATTGAACGCTATATCCACGATGGCGCTTCCAGCCTGAAGGATGAATTTCTTCTTTCAGACTACCTTTCCCGCAAGGATATTGAGCTTCTTACAGGGCAGACCGGGGAAATTGTCTACCTCAACTCCAGAAAAAACAAAATGGGCTCAAAATTCCTTGAGTTTTTCTCCGCAAAGACGCTGATCATGGTGCCGGTTATCTTTGAAACTCAGCTTCCTATTGCCTTTGTAGGTCTCATGGATCGCCGGCGGCCCATCCGTCTCTCCAAACGGGAGATAAACGACGCCGACGCGGTGCTTTCCGTTCTTGCGGGCCATATAAAGACGCGGGTTTACCAGAAACGGCTTGAATATGCCCTTGAATCCATGAAAAACATCGTGGATAACGCGGGGCTGGACATCTATGTAAGCGATTTCCAGAGCAGCGAGGTGATCTTTGCCAATGAATCCCTCGTTTCCCGTTACGGGGGCAGCAAGAAGGTTATCGGAAAGCGCTGCTGGGAACTCTTTCCCGTGGGAAATAATGTGGGAGAACCCTGCGATAGCTGTCCCCGGAAAAACCGGGATATACCGGAGGAAGAAGGCGGCCTTTTTGCCTGGGATTACCACGATGAAAAGAACGATACCTGGTACCATATTCTCGATACTCCCTGCCGCTGGGTAGACGGGCGGTTTGCCCATGTGGTAAGTTTCATCGATATTACCGAAAACAAGAAGAACGAAGAGCTGATCCGTAAAATGGCGGAACACGATACCCTCACCGGGCTTCCCAACCGGAGGAAATTCATTCAGGATCTGGAAGATAATCTCAAGAGAGCCCACGCGGAGAGCCGGGGAGGTTACCTCCTCTTCATGGATCTGGACGATTTCAAGAAAACCAATGACACTCTGGGCCACCTTACCGGAGACGCCCTACTCCGTTCGATTGGGGAATGGCTCTATACCGAACGGGATGCGCTGGGTATGCCCTATCGCTACGGCGGGGATGAATTCGTGATCATTACGGAAGACAGGGAACCCAAAGACCTCGACGGTATTCGGGATCTGCTCCTTGACCGTTTTGGAAAACGCTGGCGGCTTCGGGAGCACTCGGTGAAATGCGGGGTGAGTATAGGCGCCTGTCCCTATCCTTCGGGCAAAATGGAAGCCAATGAGATCATCCGGCAGGCGGATGCCGCCATGTACGCCGTAAAAAAGAGCGGCAAACACGGTTTCCGCCTCTTCGCCCCTGTCGAATGAAAGATGAGCCTGTTTCAATCCCATAAAATAGAGCAGGTTTATTTTGACAAAAAATTAAATTTCGTTTAGTATATCATTATGCTAAAATTCAAAGACTATGTGGCGGATTGGCCGGATATAAGTAATCAGAACTTTATTGAATGGCTGGACGCCGGGGAAAAACGGTTTCCCGACAATCCTGCCATCTTCTACAGGGCAGGAAAGCAAAGGGATTTTACCGTTTGGAGCTATACAAAGTATGCCCGTGAATGCCGCAGAATCGCCCGGGGACTTCTGGCCGCGGGTCTCGGCAAGGGAGACAGGGTAGTTCTCTGGGCGGAAAACCGTCCCGAATGGATGGCGGTCTGGATGGGAGCGGCAATAGCGGGGCTTGTCATCGTTCCGGTTGACTTTCTTGTCTCGGAGAAAGAGTGCCTCAATATCATCAAAATGACCGGCGCCGGGGCTTTTTTCTATTCCGGGCGAAAACAGAGCTTTGTCGATTCCTTTGAGGCTGAAAACCTGCGGCTTGCCGTAAAAGTCTGCGTCAGCAAGGCGGACGGTTCCGGCGGAGATGAAGATACCCCCTTCTACAGTTTTGGGCAGGGGAACGAAAATCAGGCGCTTCCCGGCGCCTCCTCCATTGCCGGCAGAGATCCGGTTTCCATCGTCTTTACCAGCGGTACCACGGGTTTTGCCAAGGGCGTTACCCTCTCCCACAGGGGGATCATCGCCAATGTAAATGGGGCAATTCTCTCCCTGAGGGCATACGAATGGGATCGCTTTATCAATGTGCTCCCCCTTCACCATACCTATCCCACAACCTGTTCCTTCATCGCTCCCCTCACGGTGGGAGCCGGAACGATCATCGTAGAAAAACTGGTGGGAAAAGTGGTAGTGGATGATATACACGACGCCAAAGGAACCTTCCTCATTGCCGTGCCCCTGCTCTACGATAAAGTCATGGTGGCCCTGAACCAGGGTTTCCAGGAACTCCCCTTCCCCCTCAGGGCGGTATTCAATCTGCTGAGGAAGATCTCCCTGGCCGAAGCGCACAAGGGACGGATTGATTTTGGGCGGGCGATGCTCTACATCATCAGGAAAAAGGCAAAACTTTCGTCGATACGGATAATGGTAGCCGGGGGCGGGGCTCTCAATCCCAAAACAGCCGACTTTTTTGATTCCTTCGGTTTCAACATGGTGCACGGTTACGGCATGAGCGAGAACAGTCCCCTTATCAGTGTGAACACACCCTGGCACCGGCGCAATGAATCTGTGGGCCTCCCGGTAAAAGACACCTTTGTAAAGATAATCGAAGCGGACGAGGAAGGCCGCGGGGAAATCGCGGTAATGTCGCCGTCCCTCATGCTCGGGTACTTTGAAAACCCCGAAGCCACAACAGAAATGTTCGGCGAAGACGGCTATCTCAAGACAGGGGATCTGGGCTATCTGGACAGTGACGGTTTTATCTACATCAACGGAAGGAAGAAGAACCTCATCGTAAGCTCGGGAGGCAAGAATATCTACCCCGAAGAGATTGAAAAATATTTCTCCTCTTCACGGGTCATCGGTGAAATTCTCGTGGTCGGCCGCAAGGAGAAGGATTTCGGAGGCGAACAGATAGTGGCGGTAACGGTTCCCAATTTTGAAATACTCGCCGGGGATTATCCGGGCAGGGAACATGACGAAGAGTTTGTCAGGAAGCTTATCAAGACCGAAATTGAAAATATAAACCGCGGTCTTCCCGGCTACAAGAAGATTACCGACTTTATTTTCCGCACCGAGCCTTTCGAAAAAAATGCCCAGCAGAAGGTACGCAGGTTTTTATACAAGAGTTACGAGAATCCCTGAGCGGGATAGAGGCGGCGGCTGTCTTTTCGCGGACCAGTCCACCGATGAAAAAGCTGCTTGAATACGGTATGTTCCATTCCAACAGCGCCTAAACGTTTTTTATAATCGCTTAGACCAGGCCCCAAGTCAAGGAAAGCAAAGGCGTTTTGCTCAAGCCAGCGGGACATTAAAATTAATTGGACTGTCCCGGATGAGGGCAGATCATGATAGCCGGTATAGCTTGTATATATCCTGCCCGTTTGTATTCCTATATCCCCGGCAACTAATTTTTTGTCAAGATAAAGAGAAAAAGAGACGGGCCTGGTTTCATAGCTTTTACCCTGCATTCCCCTGACACATTCCACAAAAGAAGAAGTAAGAAGGGCTGTCCCATGCTGCTTTGCGCAGTTATCCACTATACTATCAAAATCAGTATCAACACGGAGTTCATAACGTTCTCCATAATTCTTCAAATGGCGGAGTATGGTTTTTCCTGTATGGAGTCTGTCAAAAAAGAGTATCGCTCTTTCCCGAAAATACATTGGAGATATTAGAATATCCTGTAAGTCATCTTGAACACACAAATAAAATCCATTTTTAATTATAGTAACCGCAAATTCTACAGCCTCAGCTTTTTCGTTATCAGTAAAAATACCAACAATTTTTTCAGCGTCTTCGCCGGGGTAGTACAACGCCGTCGCTTCTATATAGTCACGTTTTGCTTTATCATATTGACGCTGCTTTCGGTATTCATGCCCACGATTATAAAAGGCATTAAAAGAACAAGGACTTAATTCTATTGTTCTGGTAAAATCATCAATCGCTTCTTCAGACATTCCTTTCCTTGCGTATATCAAGCCGCGATTATGAAATGCATCGCTGATTCCGTCATAAAGCATAATAGACCTTGTGTATGTTTCCAGAGCTTCGTCAATATCGCCTTTCAGGTATAGATCAACTCCCCGGAAAAAGAGGCGGCTTGCTTCGGGATTTACAAACAGAGGGCTATTAATACTCATTTTGTGTCTTGCCTTTTGCTCCTGCGTTTTATTTCCATACTTCGTTGTATCAACCTGACCTGCTCTTCTGCAATAGTATAGATGATCTCTCTGGCGGAGGTAAAGCGGCGTTACGGCCTCTCCACAGTTTAGAATATCCGTTTGCTTTAATAACATCATAGGGGCACCACCTTTTTCCCTAAAACATCCCGGAACCGCCCGGGCCGATAAAAGGAATTCATCCCGGAGTTTTATATTCTTCCGTCCTCTCCGGCGGACATTTTTGAACCGCAACCCGCGGTCTCCCGGTAACTGCGGGCACTGCATCCGACAATTTTGTTAAAGTACTCGCTGAATATTTTGTAGGAACTATATCCCACCTGTTCGGCGATTTCATAATGCCGCAGATCCGACTTTTCCAGAAGTTCTTTGGCCTTACCGATGCGGATAACATGCAGCCATTCATGGAAACCCCGGCCGGTTTTACTCTTCAGAAGCCGGGTGAGATAACTCGGCGATATGTACAATTCGGCAGCCAGATCCACCAAAGAAAGATCGGCGGCGCAGTTTTTTGTCATAAAATTCAAGGCATTCCTTACCTGGGGGCCATACCGGGAATAGTCATTGTTGGTGATTGAAAAAAGAAGATTTTTGACTTCACCGGGACTGTAGAGACCGCTAAAGAGATCTTCGAACCGGGAGTACAACTCGTTATTTTCACTAAATACCTGGATTGAACGTCCGAGATTTAAAAAGAATTCTTTAAACTGTGTGTCGGCGGGCTTAACTTGTTCCAGGAGTTCGAACAGCTCTTCGATTTCCCCCGCCAGATCGGCAAAATTACCGCTGCGTATATTCTGGACAATATTGCGTTCGAACCCCAGCAGTTTCAGCTCCGGCAGCGTCTCAAAAGAAGAATCCTTCCCCGCGGTAAGGCAGGGACCTTCGTACCAAATTGAACGGGCCGAGGTTTCGCTGCATGCGGCGTACAGTTTATGCAGTTCTTCCAGTTGACAGGCCGTTCCGTAACAGGGCATGACCATCGGCCTGGTCATTCCGCGGATTTGTTCAGCCAGGGGTTGGAGTTCCGCCTGGTTCAGATCTTCCGTAACATTGAGAATGGCCGCCAGAACACCGTCTTTATGGGCAACCAGGACCGGATCGTACCGTTCCAGCCTGCAGCTGATAAGCTGGAGCAGTTCCCAGCAGCGTTTCTCTTCCGGTACAACCGTAAACAGAGAGTAGCGTGGTCCGGGCAAATTGATTTGAAACAACGATGCATTCTCCTGCGCCCGGAGAACCGATAGTCCGCCGCTCAATAATTTTTCCAGAAAGTGAACCTTTAGGGTTTCTATGTTTTCGCTGATAAGATTTTCCATGCGGATATTTTGCTGCTCCCTTTGCCGTTCAAGCAAAATTTCATCCCGCTGTTTCAATACGGTTTTGACAATCTGTTCGGTACCCGCCGGTTTTAGAAGATAATCTTTAACTCCCAGCTTAATGGCCTCCATCATATACTCTTTATCGCTGTACCCGGAGAGAAGGATTATCCGCACCTGCGGCAGGGTCTTTAGAATGTTCCTGGTCATCATGAGACCGTCTCCGTTGGCCATCCGGATATCGCTGATAATAATATCCGGCCGCAGGGCCTGGAATTTTTCCAGCACCGCAGAACCGCTTCTGGCTTCCCCGATAACGGTAATGCCGTATTCTTCCCAATTAATTGAATGTTGCAGACCGCGGCGGATAACCGCTTCATCATCTACAATCAAGAGTTTTATCATTCTCCCTGCCTCCCCACCACCAGGGGCTGACGTATGGTAGCCAGCACTCCGCCGGCCTCAGGGTTTTCAAAGCTGAGTCCGTATTGATCGCCGAACCGCATTTTGATGCGGGTATTTACATTGCGAACAGCCAAACCCCGTTTGCTGATATTTTCCTCCGCCATAAGGGTTTCCATTTCGTCAATATTAACCGGATCACCGCTGTCATAAACTTTATATACCAGTTCCTCGTCTTCGCGATAGATGTTAATCACCACCCTGCCGCCCCCCTTGGGTTCGAGGCCGTGAATAATGGCGTTCTCTACTATGGGTTGAAGAAGCAGTTTAAGCGCCAGGAGATCCTCTAATCCTTCCTGTACATAAAATTCGAAAGATATGTCATCCTGAAACCGGACTTTTTGAATTGCCAGGTAACATTGCATATATTCCTGTTCAACCGGCAGCGGCACAAGACCACCGGTTGTTTTTTGAAGGGTAATGCGGAACATCTTTGAAAGAGAACGTACCATTTCGCTGATCTTCCAGGTGTTGCTCATTTCGCTCATCCAATAGATAGTATCCAGGGTGTTATAGAAAAAATGAGGATTTATCTCGGATTGTAATACCGCAAGTTCCGCCTCCTTGAGTTTTATCTCACTCACATAGATCTGCTCGTTGAGAATTTTAAGCCGCCGGCACATCAGGTTGAACTGATCTACCAGAACGGTTATTTCATTGCTACCGGTAATCCGGAAATCGGAATCAAAATCTTTCTGCTCAATACTGCACATTATCTCCCCAAGCTGTTTTAGGGGATCGAATACCTGTTTGGTATAGTAGGCGGAAATAACAAATACAAAGAAGGAGGACATCAGAAGGGCTGCAAAGATACTTGCAAGGAGGAGAGAATCCATCCGGTAGAGCCCGGCCTGATCGAGCAGAGATACTACCACTACTTTTCCATTAAATATCGTCCGGGAAGAATAAGTATAGTTTCTTCCCCCCGCCTCAAAAATCCTGCTGTCCGCATTAACTGCACGGAGATTCGAAAACTTCAGGGTTTCGCTTTCCAGCGCCTCGGAGGGAACTTCTCCGTTCCCTATCAGGTACCCATCCTCAAAAAACAAGAGAAAACTTGTTTCCGGCAGATTGTCCGGAGAGGCAAAGAGTTCAAACAGGGCGGATTGATTGATCCGTATTTTGATATACCCCAGGGGTCTTGAGATCCGGTTGAAGTCACGCAGCAGGCGTATCAGCGATACGTCATTCCGCTCCACACTCAAAAAACTGGCGCCTTTAAGGGCATCGGCTTTTTTCCGCTCCGTCTCGGTTAAGACGGTGTCAGAAAAGGGCCCCGTGTTAAGAGATCGACGGAAATCCGAGATCACCGCCGTGGATGTATAATACTTGGAACTAAAGGGGAGAAACTGCATGGAAGTGTTAACCCGGATATACGTGTCGTTAGAGGGAAGATCAACCAGATAACTGCGTACCGAAGTATTGGCGATAAAGTAAAGGGACAGTTCATTCAATCCGGTAAAGGCGGAGTCCAGGGCCTGGCTTACATTAACAATATTATGATACGCATAACGCTGATTTTCCCGAATTGAACGGTTGATAAAAAAGGCCAGAATGATCAGATACAGGATGATCATGGGAATTATCACCACCGCCACGGAAAACCAGAACAGCTTGGTACGGAGATCATTGGTCATCTCTATCCATCCATAAAACAGAAAATATCAATATACAATAATAAAGGACTCCTGTCAAGATTTTGGGAGCGGAACTTTATGCCCGAGCGACATTCATCCTTGTGCATTTGAATATTATTTCTATTTTTGGGGATGTATGGCAATTATTCGGGATATTTTTGTGCATTATCCGGTATTGTTTCTGTATAAGTTGATTAAAATATAAAATCAGTCCCGAATTACGAAAGTTTTCTTCCTAATTTAGCAATACTTATGCCTTTTTATTTCTGAAAAATAATCTGATAATGATTCCATTATTGCATTATGTAAGGAGGATTTATTCATGAAACGAGCAGTATTGGTATTTACCACGGTCGCAGTTCTGATCTTTGCCGGCTGCAAAGGCAGGGAATCGGCATCGTCCCGGTCCGGGAGCGGATCCGGGGGAGAAAAGGTCACATTGGAGTTGATGCATTTTCACACCCTTGAAACCGTCGATAACAGCAGTGAAGCCAAGGGCTACCATGCGATGAAGCAAAAGTTCATCCAGGAACATCCCGATGTTACGATCAACGAAACCATTTTTCAGCAGGTAGATTATCATACCAAGATCATGGCCCTGGCCGCGGCTGATGAGATGCCCGATATTTATTTTACCAAGGGTTCGTGGGTACAAAATTTTTACGACAACAACCTCATGGCGGATCTGACCCCCTATATGGACCAGAGCCTCTACCGGGACGGTATATTTATTCCCTTTAGCAGGGGAGGAAAAATTTACGCAAGTCCCATACAGTTCACCTTGACTTCCCTTCTCTATTATAACGAAGAGTTGTGGAAATCTATCGGCTACGATCACTTCCCCACAACCTGGGAAGAGCTGGTAGCGGCGGACAGCCTCTTTAAAGCCAAAGGGATTACCACCATCGCCCATGGCAATAGAGACAAATGGCCCTATGAATCCTGCATTTTATCTACCTTGGGTGACCGTTTCACCGGAACCGACTGGACTCAGTCCATCATCCTCAACGACGGAAAAGCCAAATTCACGGATCCCGAATTTATAACCGCCCTGGGATACAGTCAGCAAATGGCCGCAATGTTCAACAGGGATTTTAACGCCATCAACAATGAACAGGCCGATGTCCTTTACGGTACCGGTAAGGCCGCCTCTATCCTCGAGGGTGCCTGGACCATAGCTTTCTTACTCCAAAATGCCGATTCCGACGTTCTTGCCAATACCAGGCTTTCGGTCCTCCCCGCGGTTCCCGGTCAAAAAGGCGCCGCCAATGCCGCCTCCGGCGGGGCCGGCTGGTCGCAAAGTGTAAGCGCAAAACTTTCCGGTGCGCAGTTTACGGCTGCGGTTGATTTTGTAAAAATGACTACGGGAGTAGAATTCAGTCAGTTTATCATGGATGATTCCGGCCTTCTGGGGCCGTGTGAAGTTCCGGTGAAAAACAAGGAAACTCTGCCGGGCATTTCCCAGCTATATCTTGACTATGTTGGTTCCCTCAGTCTCGTACCCATCTATGATATTCAGATGGACGGCGCCGTTATTGATGTCATGAACTCAAAACTCCAGGAGCTGCTCGGCGGTACCGCCAGTCCTCAGGAAGTCGCCACCGCAATTCAGGCTGAACAGGACAAACTGTAAATATGCCGGACGCGCAGCTCTCGCGGGGGATGCGCGTCATCCGGCCCGGCCCTGCTGCAAAACAAATCAGGAGTTACTATGACAAAGAGGGGAAAAAACAGGCTCGCTCCCTCCCGCCTGATGATGGCGGTTTATCTCCTGCCGAGCTTGGTTCTTTTTTTATTTGTGGTTATCGCGCCCATTGTGGCGGCCGGCTATTACAGTACATTCAAATGGCCGGGAGGGCAGAAGATGTCCCCCATCGGGGTGCAGAACTATATCGACATGCTTCGGGATTCAATCTTTTGGCATTCCTTCGGTAACAACATCTTCCTGACCGTATTCTGCCTGATTGGTCAAATAGGGCTCGCATTTTTGTTCGCATGCCTGCTTAACACCAGAGACCTCAAGGTTAAGAATTTTCACCGGGCCATAGCCTATTTTCCCGTAACCGTATCGGCGGTGGTGGTAGGGTTTGTATGGACGATGATCTACGATTACAATTACGGTATTCTGAATTTACTGCTCCGGGCCGTGGGCAGAGAGGACATGGCAAAGGTGTGGCTCTCCGAACCTTCGACCATCATGGCGGTGGTCAGTATCCCCCTCACCTGGCAGTATATTGGATTATACCTGGTTATCATCCTCGCCGCGATGACTTCTATCTCTTCCGAAATTTTTGAGATGGCCGAAATCGATGGCGCGGGGGGAATAAAAAAGGCGGTCTACATCACTCTCCCCATGATCCGGGGAACCCTGATCACCTGTGTTATGCTTTGCATATCCGGCAATATGCGGGCCTTTGATCATATTTACGCCATGACCCGGGGCGGGCCGGGTTACGCATCCAGCGTGATGGCCATGTACGCCTACAACGTGTCTTTTATGCAGGTGAACATGGGTTACGGTTCGACCCTGAGTCTGGGTATTCTGATCCTCAGCCTGACCTTAGTGATCGCTTCCCGGAGTTTTTTAACATGGCTGAGCCGGAAGGGAGAGGTTGAATGAAAAACTCAGGGCGGGTAAAACCCAAATCCGTAAAAATAAAAAAATCACCGGGAAGAATACTGGGCCGGGTTTTCACCAACCTGGTGATGATTACCTATTCGGTAACCTGCATCTATCCGATATTCTGGATGATATATTCTTCGTTAAAAACCTCCCGTGATTTTGAAACCAATATCATCGGACTGCCCCGGGCAATCGAAATCGAAAACTATATCCAGGTTTTTACCGGAGGCAAAATAGGGATATACATGCTCAATACGGTACGAAATACCGCGATCTCCCTGATCTTTATCGTCATCTTTAGTTTTATCAACGGTTATTTTCTTTCCCGCTTCCGCTTTCCCGGACGCAAGGTACTGTACACCCTGTATATGCTGGGCATGCTGGTGCCAATCCACGCCCTGCTTATACCCCTCTATATCCTTTTTACCAGAACCGGCCTTACCAACAGCTGGTATACTGTCGCGCTTCCCAATATCGCCTTTAACTTGCCGGTAGCCATCTTTCTGATTGAAAGTTATATAGGTACGGTACCCAGAGAAATTGAAGAGGCCGCCATAATTGATGGTTCCGGTTTCTCCCGGACGCTGTTCACCATAATATTCCCCCTGGTCACCCCTATCCTTGTTACGGTGGGGATCATTTCATTTTTTAATTGTTGGAACGAGTTCAGCTTTTCCCTGGTGTTGCTGAAGAATCAAAGGCTTTTCAGCCTTCCCCTGGGGCTGACTTTATTCAAGGGTATTTACCAATCTAACTATCCCCGGATGATGACCACCATGGTAATTGCTATGGCCCCCGCGCTGGTAATATACTTTGCCTTCTCCAGGAAGATCATCCAGGGAATGATGTCCGGAGCAATCAAAGGATAGGAGGAATATATGGATCTTTCACTGAACACGGGTTGGAAACTTTTATACCGGGATCTGTCGGTCACCGAAAAACAGGTGAATGATGTTTTGGCCGCGGAGGATTACATCGATTCAGGATCGCTGCCCTGCGATGTCCATATCCCCCTCATCAAAGCGGGGATCATACAGGATCCGGTGGTGGCCGATTACAGTTACGACTGTGAATGGATGGAGCGGAAATCCTGGTGGTTCCGCAGGGATTTTGATCTCGGCGCGGCGGAGCTTTCCGCCCGGGCAGCGCGGCTCGAGATAGAAAGCTTGGATCTCTTCGCGGATGTTTTTATAAACGGCAGCCTCATAGGCAGTCACGCGAGCGCTCATTATCCTTTCACTGCCGAAATCAAGGACCGCCTGCGGCCGGGCAAAAACAGCCTCCTCGTCCGGCTTACCGCGGGCCCGGAGCGGATAGCCCGGGGGGATTATGATTATCTGGCGGATCGTATTTGCACCGAATCCGATGGAGGCCGGGGCGACCGGGGGGAAAAGGCCCGTGCCTTCCTGCGCAAGCCCCAGTACGTCTACGGCTGGGATTGGGGGCCCCGGGTCGCTACCATCGGTATCATGAAAAATGTGCGGATAGCCTTTCCCGGAGACGCGGTTATCAGGAGGGTTCAGCCCATTACGGTGGAGGCAGGCCGGGACGCTAAAATGCGCTTTGAAGTTGAGTTTGAAAGTCTCCTCCCCATCTCAACCCAGGAGGCGGAAATTTCCCTTGAGGTGAAACAGGACGGCGCAACGGTACTGACCGAAAAACGGCAGTTCCTTGCGGTGTCGGGACTGAACTACGCGGACTTTGACGCGCTGATACCCAACGCGAAACTCTGGTGGCCAAACGGCGCGGGGGAACAGCCTCTGTACACCGTGGAAGCCTCGGTAAAAACTGCCGGGGGTGAACACAAGTCCGGGCCGTTGCGTTTCGGCATCCGCCGGGTGGAACTCAACCTGGAAAAATACGGCGATAACGATCGCCGCTTTGCCCTGCGGGTCAACGGCGTAAATATCTACTGTAAGGGAGGAGATTGGATCCCCGCGGATTCCATCTACGCCCGTGTCGGCCCGGAAAAATACGAAACTCTTATCCGGGAAGCCAGGGATTGTAACTTTAACATGCTGCGGATCTGGGGCGGCGGGATCTACGAACGGGACGAGTTTTACGATCTCTGTGACCAATACGGAATCCTGCTCTGGCATGACTTTATGTTTGCCTGTTCTCTGTACCCCGATGATCAGGAATGGTTCCGGGAATTGGCCCGGAAGGAAATCGACTACCAGACCAGGCGGCTCCGCCGTCACCCCTGCATGGGGCTCTGGTGCGGCAACAACGAAAACCAGTCGATCTTCGAGGAATACCTGGGAGGGAAAAGCGGAACTCCGGTTTCGGGGGGACTGCATATATACAACGAGATCATCCCCTCGATTATCCGCGCCAATTGCCCCGAGATCCCCTACTGGCCGTCCTCCCCCTACGGAGGAGCCCTGCCGAACGACAATACCGTGGGAGACCGCCACCACTGGGGGGATTGTACCATGAGTGAAAAGATGGAGAACCGCATCAGCCCCGAAGCTTACGACGCGGTTACTTCCCGGTTTATCACCGAATACGGCTACATCGGCCCCTGTTCGGAGGCTACCATCAGTAAATACTACGGCGGCAAGCCCATAGTGCGGAATGACCGGATATGGAATCTCCACAATAATACTTTTGAGAAAGCCACTGTTCCCGAGGGCATCCGGAAACAGTACATCGATCCTGAAGGGCTGGAACTCTCCGCGTATCTGCAATACGCCCGGCTTGTGCAGGGCCTGATGTACGGTTATTCCCTTGAGGCGATCCGTTTCTACCCCCGCAACGACGGTTCGCTGTTTTGGATGTATAACGACACCTGGGGGGAGGTGGGCTGGACCATCATAGATTACTATCTGGATCGCAAGCCTTCATTTTATTATGTCAAACGCGCATTCGCGCCGGTGAAATTTATTTTGAGGGCCTCGGAGGACGGAAAAACGGTACGGGTCATGGGTGTCAACGATACCCCGGAGGATATACGCCTTGAACTGGAGTACGGCCGGGTGAGTTTTGAGGGAAAATACGAAACCGAAAAGGCTCCGCTTACCCTGGGAAGCTTCAGCAAAGCTATTGTCCGGAAATTTGTCATGCCCTCCGGGGATCCGGGCCGCGGCATCGTGTTTGCCCGGGGAGGGGACGCGCCGCTGGCCATGCTGCGGACCGGGCCTTTCAGAAACTACCACAAAGCGGAAAGCAGCGTTTCTGTTCTGAATATTGAGACGGTGGGCAGGGACTACAAAGTTACCCTGAAGAGTTCCGGCTACAGCCACGCGGTTTCCCTGGGGCTTCCCGGGGATGTGCGTCTTGATGATGAATACTTTGATATGCTGCCCGGAGAAATCCGTACCATCACCATCCGGGACGCCCTGGGGAGGGTGGAGCAATCCGCCATCAAGGCCGCGTACCTGGTTCCCGGAAACCCTTAACACGGAAAGACCCCGCACTTCATCCTCCTTCCCTTCGGCTTTCGGGTGGTAGTAGCTGAATAGGCAACAGGCCGATTATACTAATACTATTGTGGAAAAGGGGTTTATAGTATGAAGAGAAGCGAAATTAACAAAGCCTTGCGGCATGTTGAGGACTTGCTGGATTCCATAGCGTTTCGGCTGCCTGAATTCGGTTCCTGGGAACCGGAGGAATGGAAGATCCGCGGGAGTGAAACCATGGTTATACGGCAGACCATGTTGGGCTGGGATATTACCGATTTCGGGACGGGCAATTTTCCCGCAATCGGGGCTGTGCTTTTTACCCTGCGCAACGGTGTAGCCGGTAAGCCGGACATAGGCAGTCCTTACGCGGAAAAGCTCATCTGCCTTTATAAGAACCAGCGCCTGCCCCTGCATTGCCATCTGGTAAAAACAGAGGACATCATCACCAGAAGCGGCTTGATGTGGATGGAACTGTATAATTCCAAACCCGACGGTTCGGTAGACAGGGAGAGCCCGGTAAAGGTGTATTGCGACGGCCTGCCAAAGACATACGCGGCGGGTGAGCGTTTTGAAGTGAAACCGGGAAACAGCGTTACCCTGCGGCCCGGCCTGTATCATGTGTTCGGCGCCACCGGTACAGACGCGGTCATAGGCGAAGTTTCGTCGGTGAACGACGACAAAACAGATAACTACTTTGCGGAACCAACGAGCCGCTTTGCGAATATAGAAGAAGACGAAAAACCGGTCCGGCTCCTCTGCAATGAGTATGATCTATGAGAAGGAGAGTATGATTACCATACACGGAACGGGCTGCTGCCTGATTGATTTTCTTTATCCCGCGACCGATTTCAACGCTCCCGCTTTCAGGGAAAAGCTTTCCCTGGAAGACGGGGACGGGGGGCTTGCCATCGGGAAGCTCGTGTTTGCGGAAAACTTCGAGAAATTTGTAAAGGTGTCCTACGAAAGCGCCCTTAAGGAAATTGCCGGCGGAACACCTTCGCATAACCTCGGCGGGCCTGCCGTTGTGCCCATTGTTCACGCCGCCCAGGTTTTGGGTTCCGGTGTTTCGGCGCGGGTTTGCTTTTACGGCGCACGGGGGGACGACGAAACAGGGTGTCTGGTGGAAGAAGCCCTTGTCCGGGCGGGTTTTACACCGTCAAACCCGCCCGGGCATGTCCCGGCCGGACAGGACGCAGCCCACACAAAACCGGACGGCGGCGTCCGGCCGATCCCCGGTACGCTCGTCACAAAGGCGGAGTCCGGGGGACAAAGAGATGGAACCACGGCAAGCTATACGCTTACACGTTGTAAAGGGCCTACACCCCGTACCGACGTGCTTTCCGATCCCGGTTACAACAACGACCACGGCGAGCGGACCTTCATCAACCTTATCGGGGCGGCGGGGGAGTTTGGGCCGGAAGATCTGGGAGACGGCTTTTTTGACGCGGATATCGTCGCGTTTGGCGGCACAGCCCTGACTCCGAAAATACACGACAGCCTGAGTGAATTGCTCGGCAGGGCAAAACAACGGGGCGCCCGGACAGTGGTGAATCTGGTTTACGATTACCGGAGCGAACAGGCCGCGCCGGGGAAAAAATGGAAACTTGGAAAAAACGACGATGCGTATCCCTTTATCGATCTTCTTATCGCGGACAGGGACGAGGCTTTGCGGACTTCGGGCTGTTCCTCAGCAGTTGACGCGGCAGGGTGGTTTGTCAAAAAAGGGTGCGGAGGGGCAATCGTTACCGAAGGAACAAAGCCGCTGCGCCTGACGGCCGGAACGCGGCTCTTTAAACCGCTTGCGGAAACAGAGCTTCCTGTTTCCGAAGCGATAAACCGGGAACTTGCCGCCCATCCTGAAAAACGCGGAGACACCACAGGCTGCGGCGATAACTTCGCGGGCGGCGTTATCGCCGGCCTTGCCGAAGAGATGGACAGGCGGCCCGCCGGAACGCCGGACGGGATCGATCTGCGGGAAATCTGCATACCCGGAATCGCCGCGGGAGGTTACGCGTGCTTTACCCTGGGCGGAGTGTTTTATGAAAAAAGGCCCGGAGAGAAACGGGAACTCCTTGCCCCATTTGTTGAAGCGTACAAAAGGGAAGTTCAATTCTGATGAAGCTGGTTCAATTCGGTGCGGGCAACATAGGCCGTTCTTTTATCGGCCAGGTTTTTTCAAGATCGCACTGGGACGTAGTCTTTGTCGATGTTGACGCAAAGCTTGTTTCCCTTTTAAACGAAAAGAAACGCTACACGCTGGCGATAAAACGGGAAGGCAGGGAAGATGAACTCCGGAGTGTCGGACCGGTTCGGGCCGTCGACGGCAGGGACGCCGCCGCCATTTCCGAAGAGCTTGCCGGCGCGGACATCGCCGTTACCAGCGTAGGGAAAAACGCCCTGGTAAAGATTCTGCCTGTTATCGCCGCCGGCCTTAAAAAGCGGCGGCAGCACAGCGGGGAAAGGCCGCTGGACATTATCATCGCGGAAAACGCCAGAGAAGCTCCGGAACTTTTCAGGACCGTTCTTTCAAAAGAACTGGGCGGCGGCTATCCGCTTGACAGACTTGTAGGCATTGTTGAAACCAGTATCGGCAAGATGGTTCCGATCATGCGAAAAGAGGATCTCGCTTCCGACCCCCTTCTTCTTTTTGCCGAAGAATACGAAACCCTGATTGTAGACAAGCGGGGCTTCAAGGGCCCCATACCGGATATAGAAGCCCTGTGTCCCGTTGAACCGATTGAAGCCTATGTGGACAGGAAACTTTTTATTCATAACCTTGGACATGCCGCCGCCGCGTATCTTGGTTACCGGGCCTCAGGCGATTTCCGCGGCGCAACCATAGCCCGCGTACTGGCCCTGCCGGGTATAGAGGACGCCGTCCGGCTGGCGATGAACCAGTCCGCCGAAGCCCTGTCTGCCGAATACCCCGGGGTGTTCAGTAAGCAGGATCTTTCCCGCCACATTGAAGACCTCGTCGCGCGGTTTAAAAATACCGCCCTCGCCGATACCGTTCACCGCGTAGGCCGGGATCTCCCCCGAAAACTCAGCCGGGACGACCGCCTTACCGGGGCCATGCTCCTCTGCGCGAAACACCATCTTCCCTTCGGCGCCATTGCGGAAGTGTACCGCGCCGCCCTGGACTTTGCCTGTCCGGGTGAAGACGGCGTTCTCTTTCCCCCCGATGCCGAATTCAGAAAAAAATACGCTTTGCCATGCCCGCCGGTTTCCCCGTCCGGAGAAACCGGTAGAACGTGCGAATCCGGCGAGGCGGTTCATTCCGCCCTGTCCGCAATACTGACCGAAGTGTCGGGTCTCGACAGAAACGACCCGGTTGATTCCCTGGTATATAGCGGCGTACTGCATTAGGCAAACCGGGATATTTTAGGGCCGGGGAAACGGCAGGCGCTTCCCTTTACTCTTCCGCTTCGCTTTCCTCTACGACAAATTCTTCTTCCTCTCCGGATCGTTCGACCGCGGCGGCCTCTTCGAGGCGGCGTTTTTCGAGGATTTCCTTCATGTATTCATCAAGATCCTGGCTGTCTTCATCAAAAAGCTTCACATCCCGGTAACGTTTCATCCCCGTTCCCGCGGGTATCGGGTGCCCGATGATGATGTTTTCCTTGAGGCCTCTGAGATTGTCTGTCGCGCCGGCAATGGCCGCATTGGTAAGTACCCTGGTGGTTTCCTGGAAGCTTGCCGCCGAGAGGAAGGAATCAATGTTCAGCGAAGCCTTGGTAATACCCTGGAACATGGGCTTTGCCACGGCAGGCTGGCCTCCTTCGGCCATAACCCGGCTGTTCTCTTCGTGGAAGTTGTATTTGTCTACCATGTCGCCATAGATGAAGGAGGTATCTCCAACCGCCACAATCTCTACCTTCCGCATCATCTGGCGTATAATAACGCCGATGTGTTTATCGTTAATGGAAACGCCCTGGAGCCGGTAAACCTGCTGTATCTCGTCCATCAGGTAGCGCTGCAGGGTTGATTCTCCCAGTATGTGAAGTATGTCATGGGGATTGGCGGAACCATTGCAGAGGGGCTCTCCCGCATCAACAATGTCTCCGTCCCGGATCAGAAGCCGTTTGGACATGGGAACAAGGTGCTTGTATTCCTTGCCGAAGTTGTCCTCAATAACAATAACCCGTTTGCCTTTAATCGTGCCCCGGAAATACACCTTCCCGGAAACCAGCGCAAGCACCGCGGGGAGTTTTGGTTTGCGGGCTTCAAAAAGCTCGGAAACGCGGGGAAGACCGGAGGTAATATCACTGGCCTTGGCGCTTTCCTTGAGGGTTTTGGCAATGGTACGTCCCGCCTGTATCTTTTCGTCCTCATCCACCTGTATATAGGCGCCGCTGGGGAGAAAATAACTGGCAACTTCAACGCCTTCATCGTCAACAATGAATATACGGGGCTGTTTGCTTTCAAGCTGGAAATCGGTAATCCGTTTTTCCGTATTGCCTGTCTCTTCGTCCAGTTCCTCCTTCATGGTGGTGCCGGGAATAATATCTTCAAACTTTACGAAACCGGAAGCTTCGGCAATGATAGGATCGCTAAAGGGATCAAATGTGGCAATGGTTTTTTCCGCCTTCACCATGTCGCCCTGCTTTACCAGGAACTCAGAACCGTTACGAATCTCGATCTTTTGATCCTGTCCGATAAGGTAAAGGTGTTTGCCTTCTTCGCTTTCCGTGACCAATACAAAGGCGTGTTCGGGGGAGAGAATCTCCTCCCTGCCCCGTTTAATCACCGGCGCGCCCCGGTTGACCCGCATGCCGTCTTCCACAAGGACATGATCCCTGGCCTCAAGGACGAATTCCTTCATCACCCGGTTCACTATGGCGTGGCCTTTACGGGTAAAGAGCCAGTGTCCGCTGGACAATTCCACATGGACGCCTTCAACACTCTTTACCATGACAGGATACTTAAGGAAGGTACGGTTTTCTTCACTCAACTTGGTGGCGGCCCCTCCGATATGGAAGGTACGCATGGTAAGCTGGGTACCGGGCTGCCCGATGGACTGGGCGGCAATGGTTCCCACCGCTTCGCCTATATCAACCGTGCGGTTGGTCGCAAGGTTGCGGCCATAGCATTTGCGGCAGACTCCATGTTCCGCCTCGCAGGTAAGCACGGTTCTGATCCGTACCGACTCAATGCCGGCGTCTTCAATCTGCCTGGCAATCTCCTCGGTAATCTCTTCATTAACTTCGATGATCAGTTCCTTGGTTATGGGGTGCTTTACCTGCTCCAGGGTATAGCGGCCTACAATCCGTTCGGAAAGCCGCTCGATTATATCCTCGCCATCCTTAATTGCCGAATACTCTATCCCATTGATTGTACCGCAGTCTTCCTCGTTGACAACCACGTCCTGGGCAATGTCCACCAGACGGCGGGTCAGGTAACCTGCCTCAGCGGTTTTAAGAGCCGTATCGGCAAGACCCTTGCGGGCGCCGTTTGTGGAGATAAAGAATTCGATAACGCTGAGACCCTCTTTGAAGTTTGAGCGGATCGGCAATTCGATAAGGTCGCCGGAAGGCTTTGCCATAAGGCCGCGCATACCGGCAAGCTGCCGGATCTGGTTGCGGCTTCCGCGGGCGCCGGAGTTAGCCATCATATAAACCGAGTTAAAGCCGTCCCGGTCTGATTCCAGTGTCTTCATCATGATATTGGTAAGGTCTTCGTTAGTCTTCGACCACACGTCAATGACTTTGTTGTAACGTTCTTCCTGGGTGATATGTCCCGAACGGTACTGCTTCTGGATGTTTTCGACTTCCCTGTTGGCCTTGTCGATCATCTCGCCCTTTTCTTTGGGCACCACGATGTCATCCACGCCGATGGTAGCGCCGAAAACGGTTGCGTACTTGTAGCCGGTTGCCTTGATCACATCGAGCATCTTGACCGTAATCCAGGAACCTTTGACCGCAAAGATATGCTCAATCAGGGCGCGCAGTTCCTTGTCTTTAAGTTCATAGTTGATAAAAGGAATCTCCGGAGGAAGCTCTTCGTTAAAGACGAGCCTTCCGGCAGTCGTTTCGATATAGCCGTCCTTGTCCGCCTCTGCCTCGTGGCCTGCCTTGTCCCAGATGGGCATTTTGGAAACCTTTACCTTGATAAGGGCCTCCCAGTCCAGCACGGGAACACCGTTGGCATCCTTGGTTTCCACCGCCAGCTGAATCTCATCGGCGGAGGTATAGCGCCGTCCGGTACCTTTGGCCCTGGCCTTAATTCTGGTAAGGAAGTTGATCCCCAGAACCATGTCATGGGAGGGGAACACAATGGTCTTGCCGTTCGCCGGGTTAAGCAGATTCCGGGCGGAAAGCATCAGGGTCCAGCACTCCATCTGGGCCGCCTGGGTAAGGGGCACATGGACTGCCATCTGATCTCCATCGAAGTCCGCATTAAAGGCATGGCACACGAGAGGGTGGAGCTTAATCGCCTTGCCTTCTACCAATACCGGTTCAAAGGCCTGAATACCCAGCCGGTGCAGGGTAGGCGCGCGGTTAAGCAGTATCGGATGCTCCTTTACCACTTCATCAAGGATTGCATAGACTTCCGGGGTTTCCTGTTCTACAAAGATCTTGGCCTTCTTGATATTGTAGACCACATCCTTGTCCACCAGTTTCTTCATTATAAAGGGCTTAAAGAGTTCCAGGGCCATCTTGGTGGGAAGCCCGCACTGCCACATCTTGAGATCCGGCCCCACGGTAATAACCGAACGGCCCGAATAGTCAACACGTTTACCCAGAAGATTCTGCCGGAAGCGTCCCTGCTTTCCCTTCAGCATATCGCTTATAGACTTGAGGGGCCGGTTGGAAGCGCCCTTGACCACTCGTTTCTTCTTGGAATTGTCAAAGAGGGCGTCCACCGCCTCCTGAAGCATCCGTTTTTCATTACGAATAATGATATCAGGCGCATTGAGGGCCTGGAGCCGCTTAAGGCGGTTATTCCGGTTGATAACCCGGCGGTACAGATCGTTAAGATCGCTCGTGGCAAAACGGCCGCCGTCAAGCTGCACCATGGGCCTCAGTTCCGGCGGGATTACCGGGATCACATCAAGGATCATCCAGGAAGGCTTGTTGTTGGACGCGCGGAAATTTTCCACAATATCGATCCGCTTCAAAAGCCTTTTATCGCTCTTCATTCCCTTAACGATCATCTTCCGCCTGAGTTCCGCGGCCAATTGATCGAGGTCAATATTTTCAAGCAGAATTCGGACGGACTCGGCCCCCATACCGGCCTGGAACTGGCCGCCGTAACGCTCCTGGGCTTCGTAGTATTCCTCTTCGGAAAGAAGCTGCATCTTTTTAAGATCCGTGTCACCCGGATCTATGACCACGTACTTTTCATAGTAGAGTACGGAACGAAGGGCGATAAGGGGCATATCAAGGAGAAGCCCCATGCGGCTGGGCACGGAGCGGTAGTACCAGATATGGGAAACCGGGGCGGCAAGTTCTATATGGCCCATCCGTTCCCGGCGGACTTTGAAGTGGGTTACTTCCACCCCGCAGCGGTCGCAGATAACACCCTTGTAGCGGATCGACTTAAACTTTCCGCAGTAGCACTCCCATTCCTTGGTTGTGCCGAAGATCCGTTCGCAGAAGAGACCGTCCTTCTCCGGCCGGAGAGTCCTGTAGTTAATGGTTTCCGGTTTTTTCACTTCACCGTAAGACCAGGCCCGAATCGTGTCCGGCGAGGCCAACTTTATCATTATCGAATCGAAATCCTGTATATCCCGCACTTCTCACTCCTTAAAATAGCGGCGGCACCGCCGCTTATGTCAATCGGACATTAACACGAAGTGTTAATAATCACTCCCTAAAAAGCGGCGGCATCGCCGCTTATGTCAATCGGAGATTAACACAAAGTGTTAATCAAATCACTCCTTAAAAGTTTGAGCCTGACTTTGCGATCAGTTCTTCGTCACGCTCAGTAAGAGGGATCTGTTTCCCTTTGGCATCTTTGATGGTGAGATCCAGGGCAAGACCGCGGAGTTCCTGCACAAGGACGTTGAAAGATTCGGGGATACCGGCCGCGGCGGAAGGCTCTCCCTTGACAATTGCTTCGTAGATCTTTGAGCGGCCCGTCATGTCGTCGCTCTTTATCGTCAATAATTCCTGCAGGGTATTGGCAGCGCCATAGGCTTCCAGCGCCCAGACTTCCATCTCCCCGAGCCGCTGACCGCCGAACTGGGCCTTGCCTCCCAGCGGCTGCTGGGTTACCAGGCTGTAGGGCCCTGTGGAACGGGCATGCATCTTGTCATCCACCAGATGGTGAAGCTTGAGGAAGTAAATCACGCCGCAGAAAACCTGGTTTACGAAAGGTTCACCTGTCCGACCGTCCCGGAGAACCGTCTTGCTGGTAACGGGGAGACCGGCTTCCCTGAGTTTATCTTCAATCTGCTCCGTGGAAGGAGACTGGAACACCGGGGCGGAATACCACTCGTCCAGGGTAGAACCCGCCCAGCCCAGTTCCGTTTCCAGAAGCTGCCCGATATTCATACGGGACGGCACACCCAGCGGCGTAAGGCAGAGATCGAGGGGAGTACCGTCTTCCATATAGGGCATATCCTCTTCCGGGAGAATGCGGGCAACAACACCCTTGTTGCCGTGACGGCCCGCCATCTTGTCCCCTTCACGGAGCTTCCGCTTGGTTGCGATGAGGACTTTTACCACCTCATCTACTCCGGGATTAAGATCGTCGCCGCTCCCCCGGCTGAGCCGTTGAATATCTATCACCGTGCCTTCGATGCCGTGAGGTACCCGAAGGCTTGTATCCCGCACTTCCTTGGCCTTTTCGCCGAATATCGAATTGAGCAGCTTGAATTCCGGAGTGGTTTCCGTCTCACTTTTGGGCGTTACCTTGCCTACCAGAATGTCGCCTGAACGGACTTTAGCGCCTACCCGGATAATGCCCTCCGCATCCAGATTATCAAGACTCTTTTCGGAGGTATTGGGAATATCGTGCGTTATCTTTTCGGGCCCCAGCTTGGTTTCTCTCACTTCCGTGAGGAATTCCTTGATGTGGATCGATGTAAACATATCATCCTTAACCACACGCTGGGAGATAAGGATCGAGTCTTCGTAGTTATAGCCGTTCCAGGGCATAAAACCCACAAGAATGTTCCTGCCCAGGGCAAGTTCACCGTTCCTCGTGGCGGGCCCGTCCGCAATCACCTGCCCGGCGGCGATCTTCTCCCCCAGTTTGACAACAGGCCGCTGGTTGTAACAGGTATCCTGATTTGTCCGCTGGTATTTAACCAGACGGTATACATCGTTGCCCCCGGAGTCTATTGTCGCCTGACTGGAAGGCTTGGCGGGGCCGGGATGTTCCGGCTTGATAACCACTTCCCCGCTGGTTACCCGGATCACTTCTCCTCCCCGGCGGGCCTTAACAAGAACACCCGAATCATAGGCGCACTTGCCTTCCATGCCTGTCCCCACACGGGGAGCGTCGGGGAATACCAGCGGCACCGCCTGGCGCTGCATGTTGGAACCCATAAGGGCCCGGTTGGCGTCGTCGTGCTCCAGAAAGGGAATAAGCGAAGCGGACACGGAAATGATCTGCTTGGGCGACACGTCCATGTACTGAATGTCTTCCGGAGAACGGGTAGTATAGTCCCCCTGACGGCGGCAGGAGATCTGATCATCCGCAAAAGAGCCGTTGTGGTTGAGCCTGGCGGAAGCCTGAGCGATAAAGTAGCGATCTTCATCCATGGCGGAAAGGTATTCAATATCCGCGGTAGCAACCCCCCTGTCTACCTTGCGGTAGGGAGTTTCCAGGAAACCGTATTCATTGACCCTGGTATAGTTTGCCAGAGAAACAATAAGCCCGATGTTCGGGCCTTCCGGCGTCTCGATGGGGCACATACGCCCGTAATGTGTATAGTGAACATCCCGCACTTCAAAACCCGCGCGATCCCTGGAAAGACCGCCGGGCCCCAGCGCATTGAGCCTTCGCTTGTGGGTCAATTCCGCAAGAGGATTCACCTGATCCATAAACTGGGAAAGCTGACTTGAACCGAAAAATTCCTTTGTCGCGGCCACCAGAGGCTTTATGGAAATAAGATCCTGCGGCTTGATCGTATCGGTTTCCTTAAGACTCATCCGCTCCTTGGCAACCCGTTCCATGCGGCTAAAGGCTGTCTTCATCGAATTCGCCATCAGCTCGCCAACAGACCGCACCCGCCTGTTCCCCAGGTGATCGATATCATCAATATTTTCATCCCCCGCATAAACCTTGATAAGAAACTTCATGGTAGCGATAATGTCAGGCTTTGTGAGGACAAACTCTTCTTTTTTTGCGTTCTTTTCGGGGTTCTTCTTTTCGGTATCACCCTTGTTTTCAAACTGAAACTTTTTGTCGAGCTTGTAGCGGCCCACCCGGCCCAGATCGTAACGCCGGGATGTAAAGAACATACCGTTAAGATCCTTTTCCGCGGCGTCGAAAGTAATCGACTCGCCGGGCATAAGAACCGTATACACCGCGGCAAGAGCCTCCTCCCGGGAAGGTTCATCCCGGCTGGGATCTTCCTTGACAAACTTTATCTCCTCCCGTTCAAAACAGTTAAGGAGCATGTCGGACTTGAGGGAATCGTTGGCATCAAAATCGATAATCTCTATAGAAGAAATATTGTTGGAAAGAAGTTCATCCACATTGTGCGGGTAGAGCTTCTCGCCTGCCCGGTAGAGCTTCTTTTTTATCTCTTCTCCCTCCGCCCCGCTGTTAATCCAGACAGGAGCGGCCAACACCCTGCCGGAGATAG
Organism: Treponema sp.; assembly: GCA_031265435.1. Classification (GTDB taxonomy): domain Bacteria; phylum Spirochaetota; class Spirochaetia; order Treponematales; family Breznakiellaceae; genus JAIRNJ01. Next base: position 37,076 of record JAISCR010000104.1, on the reverse strand, counting down.
ATTCCCTGGTTTCCCGGTCATCCCGAATTTCCATGGTTTCGGTGAGATAAAAGGCCTTGATTATGTCTTCCCGGCTTTCATAACCCAGGGCACGGAGAAATATAGTCCCCAGGATACGCTTCTTCCGGTCGATTTTGGCATAAATAAGTTCTTTTTTTTGATCGATTTCAAATTCCAGCCAGGAACCGCGGTAGGGAATGATCCGGGAAGAATAGATCCCCTTTTCATGGCTAAAGATAACACCCGGTGAACGATGAATCTGGGAAACAACTACCCGTTCCGCCCCATTGATGATAAAAGTACCCCGCTCGGTCATGATGGGAACATCCCCCATGTAGATATCTTTCTGGCGGATTTCACCGGTCTGTTTAAAGATCAGGTTTACACGGGCCTTGAGAGACACCGAATAGGTAAGACCCTTCTGTTTACACTCCTGTTCGGTAAACTTGATGTTATCCTCATCAAGAGAGTAGTACTCGTACTCCAGAATCATGTCTCCGTTGAGACTTTCTATGGGGAATGTCGTCTTAAAGACCTCTTCCAGACCCTGGAAATTGGGCTTTTCGCCTTTGGCAACTTTTTCCCGCTGCAGGAAGCGTTCATAGGAACTGAGTTGGATATCAATAAGATTGGGCAGATCCATTACATCATTAATATTCTTACCGATATACGTCCGTTTCGTTGCAGCTTTGATTTTCGCCATCCCTTAACCCCCGCTAATTGAACAATAGAGGGGGCAAATCCTGCCCGCCTCAACACTGAAGAACCCGGGAGCAAGCTTCCGGGTTCTTCAGTGTTACTGTACTTCTATCGTACCGCCGGCAGCAGTAACCTGATCCTTGATCTTGGCAGCCTCGTCCTTGGAAATATTTTCCTTGAGAGGCTTGGGCGCCCCTTCCACCAATTCCTTGGCTTCCTTGAGACCCAGACCGGTAACCGCCCGCACTTCTTTGATAACGGCAATCTTCTTGGTGTCATCAAAGGCCTTGAGGACTACGGTAAATTCCGTCTTCTCCTCAACAGCCTCAGCGCCCGCAACAGGAGCCGCAACAGCGGCAACCGCCACAGGAGCCGCGGCGGACACACCGAATTTTTCTTCCATCATTTTTACCAGTTCGGAAACCTCCAGAACGGTCATGGAAGCAATCGCCTCTAAAATTTCTTCTTTTGTAGCTGCCATATTATCTTCTCCTTAAATTATTTACGCGCCTCATACAAGACACGCCCGGGCGAACCCGGTTTATTACAGCCCGACAGGACGACAGCACCGAAGCCTGACAGACAAAAAAACACAAACCCCGAAAACACCTCCGCTAACCGTTCTTTTCGCCGACCGCCTTGATGGTACGCACCAGCCGCGCGGGAACATCGTTGAGGGCAGTGACAAGATTCCGGACAGAACCATTCATCACCGACATAAGCATGGAGATCAATTCCAGCTTGCCGGGCAGCTTGCTAAAGGCCGCGGTCTGGGCGGCATCGTATATCGAGTCTCCAACCAGAGCGCCCTTCACATGGAGCGCGGGGGCCTCCCTGGTAAAATCCAAAAGGATCTTGGCCACCTCGTTGGAATCCCTGGGGGCAACGGCCACAGCGGTAGGCCCAACCAGATAGGAAGACACATCGGGCGCCTTGAGTTCCTCGAAGGCGATCCGCGCGAAGTTGTTCTTTACAACCTTATAATGAACTTCCTTGGCACGAAGCCGTGTGCGCAGTTCGGTGATCTGTTCCACCGTTAAGCCGCGGTAATCGGTAAAGATAAAGTCCCTGGAAATACCAAAGACTTCCTTCAGCTCCCTGATGGAGTCTGTCTTGGATTCCTGTATCTTTTTAGCAACAATAGCCATGCACTTACTCCTTTTCACCCATGCTGACCCATACGCCGGGCCCCATGGTGGAAGCCACCGAAACGGTTTGGATAAACTCACCCTTGGCATCCGCAGGACGCTTCCGGGTGATCTCTTCAACAACGATCTTTACGTTTTCCGCAATCATGGCGGGTTCCATGGAAACCTTCCCCACCGCCAGATGCACTACCCCGGTCTTGTCCGCACGGAATTCCACCCGGCCTTTCCTGAGTTCCGAAAGGGCGCTCTTGAGGTCGAAGGTTACCGTCCCTGTCTTCGGGTTGGGCATAAGCCCACGGCGGCCGAGAACCATACCGAGTTTTCCGACATCCTTCATCATGTCGGGAGTGGCAACCGCCACATCAAAATCCAGCCATCCGCCCTTGATCTTTTCGATAAGATCATCCGCACCCACAAAGGCCGCTCCGGCATCCTGGGCTTCTTTTTCCTTTTCGGGCTTGCAGAAGACCAGCACCCGTTTTTCACCCTTGAACTGGTTGGGGAGTACAACCGTATCCCGGACAGACTGATTCTTTTTAAGGTTCACTTTTACGGAAAGATCCACCGTTTCGTCAAATTTTGCATAGGACATGGACTTTACCACGTCCAACGCCTCGCCGAGAGGGTAAATCTTTGCCCTGTCGTACTTCTTTGCGCTTTCCTGATACTTCTTGCCCCGGCTCATTTTTCCACCTCCACACCCATGGAACGGGCCGTACCGGCGATGATCTTCATGGCGCCGTCAATATCAATGGCGGAAAGATCCGGCATCTTCAATTTAGCAATCTCCTCAAGTTTGGCCCTGGGAAGCTTTCCTACCTTTACCTTGTGAGATTCGGCGGAACCCTTTTCCAGGCCGACAGCCTTCTTGATCAGAACCGCCGCGGGCGGAGTCTTGAGAATAAAACTGAAAGACTTGTCCCCATATACGGAGATTACAACCGGGATAATAAGCCCCGGTTCCATTGCCTTTGTCCGGTCATTAAACTGCTGGACAAACTGAGGAGCGCTGACACCGTGAGGTCCCAGAGCCGGGCCGACAGGGGGGGCCGGGGTGGCCTTGCCTGCGGGGCACTGCAACTTAATCATTACAGTTACCTTTTTCTTTGCCATTCAATACTCCTTCGTAGTGTGCCCGGCCGAAACCGGGCTGGCGAAGTTCATAAGAACTTCTCCTACTTCAAATTAAAGCGGACGGTAAGACCTCGGGTGGAATTTTCACCATAAGCCCTCCCGCTCCGCCTTTCCTACAATTTTTCTACCTGTAAAAGATCGACTTCCACCGGGGTGTTCCGGCCAAAGATACCTACTATGACCTTGAGTTTGCCTTTCTCCTGATTGACCTCTTCTATGGTACCGGTAAAGGACTCAAAAGGCCCATCGATGATCTTGACCTGCTCGCCTGAGGAAAAAATTTGCCGGGCCCGTGCCGGTCTTTCACCCTTAATCTCCCCGGATTTCTGCAAAATAGCCCGGGCCTCATCCCCGGTAAGGGGATTGGGACGCCTGTCCGCCGGAGTTCCGACAAAACCGGTAACCCCCTGGATCTTGCGTATCCTGGAACAGGTGGTTTTCCAGTCCAGTTCCGGCAGATCCATCTCGATCAGGATATAACCGGGCAAAAATTTCCGCTTTTGAACCCGTTTTTCGCCATCGCGGACTTCCACGACATCCTCGGAGGGAATTTTAATGTCCCGCACGATCTCCTTGTCGATATCCCCCATGTCCATCATCATCCGGATTGTCTTTTCTATCTTGTTTTCGTACCCCGAATAGGTATGGAGGACATACCAGCCTGCAGCCATAGCGTACCTTACTTCCTTATTTGTTAGAAAATCGCCCGGATTCCGAAGAGGAGCAGTACATCCACTAGTCCCAGTACGGCGGCGATAATGACGGTGGATATAACAACCACCTTGACCGAGCTAACTACGTCATCTCTGCCGGGCCAGATAACCTTCCTGAGCTCGGCATAGGATTCCTTTACAAATTGAATCAGTTTGTTCATTAAAAATTCCTTTCCAGACGTTTTGACTAAACCCTTCGAAGCCTGCCTTTACCCCGATACCAGGTACTTTCGTCCCTGTAATTACTTTACCGGGTGCTTACAGGTTCCAGGCGCAGTAGGCTTCCCCTTCCCTCGCCGGCGTCCTGCCGGCTCCTTCCGGGCCGGGGTTTAGTCCTTTCGGCGCCATCATGGCGCCTTTTCCTCACATTCGTTCGGCGGACTAAACCCTTCGAAGCCTGCCTTTATCCCCGTACCAGGTACTTTCGTCCCTGTAATTATTTTACCGGGCACTTACAGGTTCCAGGCGCAGTAGGCTTCCCCTCCCCTCGCCGGCGTCCTGCCGGCTCCTTCCGGCTCCTTCCGGGCCGGGGTTTAGTCCTTCCGGCGCCATCATGGCGCCTTTTCCTCACATTCGTTCGGCGGACTAAACCCTTCGAAGCCTGCCTTTATCCCGTACCAGGTACTTTCGTCCCTGTAATTACTTTACCGAGCGCTTACAGGTTCCAGGCGCAGTAGGCTTCGAACCCACGACCTGCGGTTTTGGAGACCGCCGCTCTACCAACTGAGCTATACGCCTCTGAAAACTACTTTATTTTAGTCTCTTTATGCAGGGTATGCTTCCGGTCAAAGGGGCAATACTTCTTCAATTCGAGCTTTTCCTGGGTATTCCGGCGGTTTTTGGAGGTAGTATAGTTCCTCCGTTTGCATTCGGTGCACTGCAGGGCCACCAATTCGACCACCTGTTTCTTACTAGCCATTTTTCATTCCTCCTGGTTCCACAATCCTCATTGAATCCAGCCCTCGAACAGAATCGAACTGTTGACCTTATCCTTACCATGGATATGCTCTGCCAACTGAGCTACAAGGGCATAATTTCACATATTACGTAAGATTAAGATACCAAAAGAAAAAAACTTCGTCAAGTATACGCATTGCCTATGAGCAGACTACCACCCGGTTCCGGCCCAGATCCTTGGCGTTTCTGAGGGCGGAATCCGCGGCAAAGATCAGGCTTTCCACATTTTTGGCATGAGTGGGCGCCACGGCTATGCCGATGCTGGTACGGATGTGGATGGGCATTTTTTCTGCCGCGCCGGGAGACTTTGGAACAATCACCTCTTTAGTCTCGACGGCTTTTCTGATCCGTTCTGCTACAAGAGCGGCTTCGGCGGCATCCGTATCGGGAAGCAGCACCGCATACTCGTCTCCTGAAAGCCGGGAAGCGATATCTTCGGAACGCATGATGGAACGGAGTATGTCGGCTACGGTGACGATCACCTGATCCCCCGCCTGGGTACCGTGTTTATCATTGATTTCATGAACCTTGTCCAGATCCATCATCATGAGGGACATCTTGCGGAGATTTACGGAACTATGTTCAAAGCGGTTTTTGATTGATTCTTCAAGAAAACGGCGGTTGTAAAGTCCGGTAAGTTCATCGGTAATGGCACGGCGGCGGGCGGTTTCACCCCAGCGCATCAGATCCTCCAGGTGTTTACTGGTCTGATCCAGCCATTGATTCTGTACGGTGTCGATTGCCTGGAGCAGCTTCAGCCCGATCATGGGATGTTCAAAGACGATACGGTAGAAGTCGATGCCCTGCAGAACCATGATCTCCGTATCGATCTTGGCGCTTATGGTGGCGGAACGGGGCTCATTGGCGATGATACTCATCTCCCCGAAGAAGTCTCCGGGCTTGATGTCGAACATCCAGCGGTCGGTACCGTCGGACTGGGATACAAAAGCCGAAAGCAAGCCGGAAAGGAGGATAAACATCTCTTCCCCGATGTCTCCCTCCCGGAAAACCCGGGCTCCTTTCTTCACCTTTCTCCGTTCCAGAAAGGCCGCCACCGCGTTGAATTCAAGATCGCTCATGGCAACGAAGAGGGGGCTTTTAATCAGTACCGGATCGGCAACAGGCGATAAGGGCATTTTTCCGTCCGGCATCTAGTCCTCCTTCCCGGGGGGAAGCTCAGCTAAAGCCGAACCTTGTCCGGCGGGCTTCGACGGGATATTCCGGCAATGGATAATCGTGTCGCCGCCGCCGCGCCAGCTATCGAGAAGCTGCTCGTAGACACCCTGGAAAAGATCGTCCCAGACATGATTATCCTCAGGCCATACCGCCCAGGAAACAGTGGCGGAAAAAGGAAAAGCCGGAATGTCCTTTGCCGCCGGAACGGGAGCAAGGGAGGCAATGGACTTATGCAGTTCATCCGCTATCTTTTCCGCCTGGGAAGCATCACACTTGCTAATCAGGAGCCCGGTTTCGTTACTCTTGAAACGGAGCGACCATCCCCGGCCATGACGGCGGGCAATTTTTTTAAGCACCATCGCGATCCGTACCATGGCCTCATCTCCCGCGGCATGCCCCCTGGAATCCACCAGAATCTTGAAACGATCCGGCTTGCACATGATGAAGGTCATGGGATCTTCCAGAATCCGGTTGATTTCGTCGGTAAGAAAAGCCTGTTTCCAGAGTCCTGTGCCGGAGTCTTCATAGGCCCGGCGGTGCAGTTCCTGAACCCAGGAGAAGTTTTCCACAAGTATCCGCCGGATGGACTTGATACGGCCGGTCATCATGACGATGGAACTCAAGAGTATGCGGGAGATGACATGGGGTTCCTCAAGCACAAAATCGTCCATCATGAGGCCGTAACCGGGAAACATGGCGAGGTTTGAATCTTCCGCGGCAACGGCAAAGGCATCGTAGGCGGCGTTCCGGGCAAAGTCAAAGTCGCCTATCGTGTCTCCCGGGGTAAAACGCGCCATTTCAACTTCATCCCCATCGTCCCTGATCCGGTAAACCCGGATGGAGCCCTCCAGCAGCATGTAAAAATGTTCGGCCTTCTGGCCCGCGGAGAAGAGCCTTCCTCCCTTACGGAGCTGAATCAGGCTGGAATGGGATATTACAAATTCCCGCTCCTTCTTGAGGAGGCCCGAAAAAAGCTCAGCATTCTGTATGGGCGAAGGATCTATACCAAACTGAGATTTCTCCATCCTGTTACCTCTATAGTCCTGAAACCGAAATTCCCGTATATTAAAGTCTGTCTATAATGTAGACACAGAGCTTGTTCCGGAAAAACCGGGTTTTGGAACAGGCTTACCTTATAGAGTATAGGAGAAATAATGAATAAGCAATCCGCCCTTTTTACCTGTCGTGATGTATCCTTTGAATGGGAGGGGCTCACCGTAGTACAGGGGCTCAACTTTGAAGTACAGGGGGGAGATTATCTTTGCATCACCGGGGAAAACGGATCGGGAAAAAGCACCCTGATCCAGGGTCTCCTGGGAATCAAGCAGCCTGAAGGGGGAAGCATTATACGGAACGGGGATTTGAAATCCCGCAGTACCGGTTATCTTCCCCAGAGGCGATCCTTCATGAATTTTTTTCCCGCGGGGGTCTACGAAGTAGTCCTTTCCGGGCGAATCGGGCGTCTGGGCATGAAGCCTTTCTACAGCCATGCCGACAAGCACGCGGCAGAGAAAAATCTTGAACGTCTGGGAATCGCCTCCCTGCGCAATCAATGTTACGGCGAACTTTCCGGGGGTCAGCAGCAGCGGGTTCTTTTGGCCCGCGCGTTCTGCGCTGCGGATCAGCTTCTTGTTCTTGATGAACCTTCCGCGGGGCTCGACCCGGTAGTAAGCGCGGAAATGTACGGCATCGTGGAAGAATTCAACCGGGAAAAGGGACTTACCGTAATCATGGTATCCCACGATATTGAAAAAGCCATCGGGGCCGCAAGTCATGTCCTCCACCTGGGAAACCGGCAGCTTTTCTACGGTACGGCGGACGAATTCCGTAATTCCGAAACCGGGAAAAAATTCATGGGAAAGAATTGAAAAAGACATCGAAAACGAAAATTTGTACCGGACAACAACGATCCGGCAGTTTTTCTAATCCGCGCGTGTCCCTCCGTCCACGGGCAGGGCGACACCGTTTATAAAGGCGGCCTCATCGGAGGCAAGGAACAGGGCCGCGTTGGCTACGTCTTCCGCGGAGGCAAGACGGCCCAAGGGCACTTCTCCGAGGCGTTCGGCTTTGCGGGCCGGATCTTTAAAAAGTTCCTGCATCAGCGGGGTATCCACCGTACTGGGGTGAAGGCTGTTGCAGCGGATATTGTCTTTGGCGTAACGCACCGCGACGGCTTTTGTGAGCAGCGTTACCGCGCCCTTGGTAACCGTGTAAGCCTCCGTGGTGTAGCGGTGGCCGATGAGGCCGCAGACGCTGGACATGTTGATGATCGAGCCGCCGCCGGCTCTGCGCAGGAGGGGAATGGAGTGTTTACAGCCGAGAAAGGGGCCTTTTACATTCACCGCCAGCATGGCGTCGAAGTTTTCAGCTTTCATCGTTTCGATGGGCTCGCGGATGTTGATCCCCGCATTGTTCACGAGAATATCCAGACGCCCACATTCCTTTTCTACCGTTCCCAGGGCGGCGATCCAGCTCTCCTCGTTTGTAACATCCAGACCGGCAAAGAAGGCCCTGCCTCCCCTGCCGTTGATGACGGTAACGGTGTCATTCCCTGTTTCGGCCCTGAGATCCGCCACAAATACTACGGCTCCTTCCGCGGCAAAAAGGGAGGCGATGGCCGCCCCCAGTCCCTGCCCTGCCCCGGTGATCAGGGCAACTTTGTTATCCAGCCTTTTCACGCTTATTTCCGTACTTCTGTCTTCGCAAGCTTTTCGTAATGCCGCACAATGGCGCTGTGATCGTGGGCCGCCATGCCGTCGGTCTTGAGGGCCTGCAGAGTTTCCATCACACCGGCGGTAAGGGGAATGGGAACCCCCAGATCGTGGGCTGTATCCAGCGCATTCTGGAGATCCTTGATATGCAGTTCAATACGGAAACCGGGTTTGAAGTTGCCGTCGAGGATCATGGGAACCTTGGCGTTCATCACCGTGGAACCGGCAAGACCGCCCTTGATTGCGTCAAAGACCTTTTCGGGATCTACACCGGCCTTGTGTGCCAGCACAAAGGCTTCCGAAACCGCGGCGATATTGAGGGCAACCACGATCTGGTTTGCCAGCTTTGTTATATTTCCCGCGCCCACATCCCCTACAAGAACCACGCTGGAACCCATCTTCTCAAGCACAGGCTTCACCTCATTAAAGACCTTCTCGTCCCCGCCGGCCATGATCGCAAGAGTTCCGTCGACGGCCTTGGGTTCTCCCCCGGAAACCGGCGCGTCAAGAAAATTAACCCCTCTGGCCTTGAGGGCGGCGGCCACTTCCCGGGAGACGGCCGGGGCAATGGAACTCATGTCCACCACCGTGGCGCCGCTTTTGATGCCTTCAATGACTCCGCCGGGGCCGAGCACGGCCTCCTTCACATGAGGCGAATTGGGCAGCATGGTGATGACAAGATCGCTTTTGGCGGCGACATCCCTGTTTGAAGAAGCGGCCCCGGCGCCCAGGGCGGTGATGTCGTCAAAATTGACAAACTTGTCATAGACTACGAGGCTGCAGCCTGCCTTGATAAGATTCTTTGCCATGGGACGCCCCATGATTCCTAAACCGATAAAACCGATGGTCATACAATGCTCCCTGAATATAGCGCGATGCCGCGTACACGAGGTCAACTAAAGGCTTGATCCGGCATATACGCTCATTCCACCCGGAACTTCGTTACCTCCTGGACCAGCACATCAATGTTTTCCTTGTTTTCGCTGCTGATGGTATTAACTCTGGTTACCGCCACGTTGATCTGATCCGCCCCGGTGGCCATTTCGTTCATTCCGTTGGTTATCTCCTGGGTTACGGCTTCCAGGTTCCTGCTCTCGCGGATTACCTGCTCACTTCCCTCAAGCATCTGAACCGAACTGTCCTTGACCATGCGGGTAATTTCGTTTAACCGGCCGATGGCTTCCAGGATCTGTTTGCTCCCGGCGCTTTGCTCCTCCATGGCGTTCCGGATATTTTCTTCCTGATCCGAAACGGTTCTGACCCCGCCGTCTATGGCTTCAAACTTGTTGAGGACGCTGTCGGTGGACTTGGTTATCTTGTCGATGGAGTCCTTGATTTTTTTGAGTACCGTGGAAATAGTCTTGGACTGTTCCCCGGAATTTTCAGCCAATTTCCGTATTTCATCGGCCACGACGGCAAAACCCTTCCCCGCTTCCCCGGCGTGGGCCGCTTCTATGGCGGCGTTCATGGAAAGGAGGTTGGTCTGGCTGGCGATGTTTTCCATCACCGCGTTGATTTCCAGGAGTCCTTCGGATTCCCGGGCAATCGCCTGAATATCCGCGGCCACTTCCTGAAGGCCCGAACGGCCCACCTCGGATGATTCGGTAAGCTCTTTGACATTTCCGGCGTTTTTGATCAAGGTCTGGGAAACGGACTGGATATTGGCAAGCATTTCCTCAATGGCAGAGGAGGACTGGGCAACGCTCTCGCTCTGGCGGTCCACATGAGCGTTAAGTTTTTCGATATTGCCGGTAATCTGTTCCATGGTTGCGTTGGTTTCGGTAACGCTGGCGGACTGATTTATAACCCGGTTCTTGATGCTCTGAATATTCGCGGTTATCTGGTTGATGGCCGCGGCGGTTTCGGTCATGTTGCCGGCAAGCTCGTTCCCGATGTCGAAAAGGGCAACACTCTGGTTTTTGATGGTAAGTACGAGGTTTTTGATCTTTTCCAGGGTTCCGTTAAAAACCACAGCCATATCCCCTATTTCGTCCCGGCGTTTGATGTGTAACTGTCCGGTCAAATCCCCTTCTCCCAGGCCTGAAACAACCGTTACCATCTGCCCCAGGGGAGTGCTGATGGAGCGGGCAAGCAGGAAGGCCGCGGCGGCTATCACGAGGAGCATCACCACGCTTATAATGATACTCAGCCGGAGCATCCTGGTTACCGGAGCGTTGATAACTTTTTGCGGTACCCCTATCGACAGAGACCAGGGGGTATCGGTTCTTCCTATGGTGAGGGGAACGGAAAGGACATCGTAGCGCATTATGGTACCGTTGACATCAATGTCGTTTATAAAATCAAATTCCACCCCGTTTTTAATGGCGGCCTTCATGTCGTTCAAATAAGGGCCCGCCGCATAGGCGTAGGCTTCGTCCATTGTTTTACCAAGCCTTGCCACGTCAAAGTAGCCCGCCACAAGGCCGTCGTTGGTAAAAACCGACGCGGCGCTGCCTTCGTAGGGATTGATATCCTCCGCGGCGGTTTGAATCCTCGTCAGAGCAAGATCAACGCCGACCACGCCGACGTTCCGGCCCCTGTTTTTTACCGGGACCGCCAGGGTGGTAATAAGGGTACTGATCCCGTTAATATCGTAAGGATAAGGTTCCACCACGGTTTCTTTCCCGGTTTGCATCGGGATAAGGTAGTAATCCCCCGCGCCGCTGACCGTGTAATCCACCGACGCTTCCAGGCCGACCCCCCCGTCGGAAGTCCGCTCCCAGTAGGAGATGAACCTGCCCGTCGCGTCCGTCCCCGGCGTGTTGGCGTATTGGGCGTCAAGGCCGTCCAGGGCGTTTGGCTCCCAGCAGGTCCAGATGGCGGCTATTTCCGGGTTTGCCTCGACCATCCGCTTAAGCAGCAGATTATAAAAGAAACGACGCTGGGCCGGTTCTATCTCCTCAAAGCTCTCCATGGACTGCGACAGAGTCCTGGCTATCCTGAACGAGGACTCCAGCCATATCCCAAGATCGCTGGCTTCTTTTTCCGCCAGATTCCTCATTTCATTGTTTATTAACGAGACGATCTGTTTCCTTGAACTGTTTAAAACAGTCCCCAGAAGAATACCAATCCCCGACAGCGTAATAGCGATAATCATTAGAATGAGTTTTTTCCCGATTTTCATACAGCGCCTTCCTCATTGTTTTTCATAAACCCTCAGGATGCCCACAAATCTCGATAAATTCATTATGTGCCAAATTGTATGAATAAGTCAATTGAGCCTGTTCCAAAACCCCTACATGAATGAGGCTGTTCGACATGAGGCTGTTCGTCAGCTTGACAAGACCGGTAAAATGCACATAGTGAATGAAAGCCTTGTATGGAGACGAGTAGGCTTTTTACCCCGTTTCAAGAAGAGACTGTATCCGTCCCCGCAATGTGTGAATTGTGCAGCAGGAGGTACCGTATGTCTGCCAGCCAAAAAGAAGAACGTCTATCCCTTATCCGCCACTCGGTGAGCCACGTCATGGCTCAGGCGGTAACTACCCTGTTCCCCGGTACGAAGGCAGCCATCGGGCCTTCAATCGAAAACGGTTTTTACTACGATTTTCTCCTCCCCGGGCCCATTGCCAATGAGGATCTCCCCGCCATTGAAGCCGAAATGAAGAAGCTCATCGATTCAAAACTCGATCTGGTGCGGGTAGAACTGAGCCGGGAGGAGGCCCTGAAGCGTTTCGCCTCCGAAGAGTTCAAGACTGAACTTATCAACGAGCTTCCCCCGGGGGAAGCCATCACCGTGTACGAAAACCGGGATTCGCTCGGCACATGCCTCTGGGCGGATCTCTGCCGCGGCCCGCATGTGGCGAACACCAGGGAGATCAACTCCGCGGCCTTCCGCCTGATGAACATTGCCGGAGCCTACTGGCGGGGGGACGAGAACCGGCCCATGCTTACCCGGATCTACGGTACTGCGTGGGAGAATCCCAAGGATCTCAAGGCATACCTTGCCTTCCTTGATGAAGTTGAGAAACGGGATCACCGCCGTCTGGGTAAAGATCTGGATCTCTACTCGATCCACGAGGAAGCCGGAGCGGGGCTCATCTACTGGCATCCCAACGGCGGCCGCATGAGGGTAGCCATTGAGGATTTCTGGCGCAGGGAACACTACCGTAACGGCTACGAAATTCTCTATACGCCCCACATCGGCAAGAGTTGGCTCTGGGAAACTTCCGGGCACCTGGGTTTCTACAAGAGCAACATGTACAGCCCCATGGAGATCGACAAGCAGGACTACATCATCAAACCGATGAACTGTCCCTTTCATATTCTGATCTACAAAAACAGACAGCGAAGCTACAGGGATCTGCCCCTGCGCTGGGCGGAACTGGGTACGGTTTATCGTTACGAACGGAGCGGGGTTCTCCACGGCCTTTTGCGGGTGAGGGGTTTTACCCAGGACGACGCGCACATTTTCTGCACCCCCGAACAGATGGAAGCTGAAATTCTTGAAGTGCTGCGCTTCAGCCTGTGGATTTGGAAGGTTTTCGGCTTTAAGGACATCAAGGCCTATCTTGCGACCAAGCCCGTCGAATCGGTGGGGGAACAGAGCCGCTGGGATGCCGCCCTGGAGAGTCTCCGCAAGGCGGTAGAAGCCGAAGGGCTGGCCTACGAGATCGACGAAGGCGGCGGCGCGTTCTACGGGCCCAAGATCGACCTCAAGATAAAGGACGCGCTGGGCCGGGAATGGCAGATGACTACAATCCAGTTCGACTTCAACGAGCCTGAACGCTTCGACATGACCTTTGTCGACGCGGATGGTCAGCACAAACGCCCCTACATGGTTCACCGGGCCCTGCTGGGGAGTCTTGAGCGTTTCTTCGGGGTGCTTATCGAACACTTCGGCGGCGCCTTCCCCGTATGGATTGCCCCGGAACAGATAGCGGTTATCCCCGTGGCCGAAGGCTTCAACGATTACGCGAAAAAAATAACGGACTGCCTCAGGGCCAGGTCCCGCGAAAGCGGCTGCGATCTGCGGGTCAGCACGGAACTGGATGACGACAGGCTTAACGCCAAGATCCGTAACTGCCAGAACCGGAAGATCCCCTACATGCTGGTGGCAGGTCAGCGGGAGATGGACGAAGGCACGGTTTCAATCCGGCTGAGGGACGGAAGGCAGCTTGAGCCCATGAAGATCGCGGACTTTGCGGACTATGTGCAAAAGAAGGTCGAAGCCAAGGATCTGGATCTGTAGAAAGAGGCCGCCGGCTTTCTGATGTTCATATACGCAAATTCCGGAAAGCGTTTTACGCGGGACGGTTGACCCACTCGATGGCAAGCTGCCTGAGTTCCTGGGTGGTGTTGCAGTGGAGTTTGATCTTGATGTGCTCTTTGTGGGTGTCGATGGTTTTTGTGCTCAGAGTGAGTTTTGCCGCAATCTCCACCGTACCCAGCCCTTTCCCAAGGAGGTTGAATATCTGGAGCTGCCGGTCGGAAAGTTTTTCTACAGAGGCAAAGGGGCCTCCGGGCTCCAGGCATTCCGAAAGCCGCTCCTGTTCGGCCTTGCTGAGGTAGATCTCTCCCCCCAGAACCGTTTCAATTGCCTCCATAACTTTATTGCCCGCTTCGGCCTTCATGATGTAGCCCCGCCCGCCGGCATTGAGCACACGTTCGGCATAGTAACGTTCGTCGTGCATGGAAAGCACCAGCACCGCAATCCCCGGAAAGCGGCTGTGCAGCTCTTTGAGCAGATCCAGGCCGTCTTCGTCTCCCAGGTTGAGATCCACAATGGCGAGATCCGGCTGTTCCTCTCCGGCAAGCTTGAAGGCCTCCGCGGAGTCCTTTGCCTCTCCCACCACGGAATAAGATCCCCGGCTGGTGATAAGAGAACTTAAACCCTTACTAAAGAGCGGATGATCCTCTACGATCATGACTTTTGCCACAGGCATGGATTCATTATACTTTGGCAAAAACCGTTTAACCATAGTATAATTTCCCTATGTATGGTGTTAAAGGTAAATGCGTATAGCCCTGTTCCTTAACAACCTGGATGGGGAGTACCAGCTTTCGGTGTACCGGGGGGTGCGGGAAGAGGCCCGCAAACTGGGTATCGGCCTGCTCTCCGTTCAGGGTGAAGCGCTGAACGGGAAGAGCGCATCCGGCGCGGGAACCATTCCCACCTGGAAACTCATTGCCACAGACGGCATACTCCTCCTCTCTTCGGTTTTTACCGACGAGAGTGAAATTGCTATTCCTTCGGAACTAAAGGCCATGGCCTCCCAAGTTCCCTTTGTCTCCATCGGTATGCGGCTCTTCGATTATCATTCAATTATTGTCAAGAACAGGGAATCCATGGAACTCCTCATGGAACACCTTATCATGACCCACGGCTATCGGGATTTTATCTATGTGGGAGGCCCGGCAAAGCATCAGGATAACGTTGTCCGGGAAGATGTGTTCCGGAAGGCGATTAAGGACGGGGAACGGGCCTTTCCGGGGCTCCGGGGAAGGGTATACAGCGGTATCTTCAATGAGCTTTCCGGTATGGAAATAATGCGGAATCACATTGCCCTTCATCCTGAAAGGCCGGATTGCATTGTTGCCGGAAGCGACAATATTGCCATCGGTATTCAGGAACTGCTGCAGAGCCTGTCCGATCCCCGGTGGCGGAACTGTCCGGTAACGGGTTTTGATGATATAAGTCAGGCCCGGCTGGTGAATCCTCCCCTTACCACGGTACGTCAGCCTCTTTCGGAACAGGGCCGCATGGCCGTCCGCGCCATCCGGGATCTTATACGGGGAATTGCCGTGCCCGGGATCATCTATGTTGAATCGACACTGATACTGCGTTCTTCCTGCGGATGCCCGGAAAGGCCCGAAGACGCAAGCGGGGGCACGGAAAGAATTCTGCCGGACATGAGCATGAGCGCCGCTCCCTATGACATCATCAAATCGGAAATTTATTCACTCAATGTGAATTCCCTGGGACACAATCTGGCCCTTATCGATTCTCTTCCCGTCATGATTCCCTATCTGCAGAGTTTTTTAACCAACCTTCATGTGCGGAGTTTCTACTTTATTCTCTACGGCGATGCCCTGGAAAACACCGGCGAAACAGGATACCTGGTTTTTGAGCGATCCGGGGGCAGGGATCTCTCTTTTGCGGAAAATCCTCCGGCTATGGATACAGGCTTCTTTTTCAGAAAATTAAAAGCCAAAGAAGAGTTTCAGGATCTCTGTCTTTTTCATCTCCGCTCCGGGAACGAGTACCTGGGTTTTGTCCTTTACGAGGCTCCCGATCAGGTGTATCCCCAGATGTCCGGCGGAGCTGTTTTTATTGCCAATACGGTAAAACGGCTCCGTTTACTGGATGATGAAAAGGAACGTTCCCGCAGGCTTGAACAGGAAGTGGCCTACCGCACAAAGGATCTTCTTGAGGTAAACCGGAAACTCAAGGAAGAGGGGGAACGCCGTATCGCGGTGGAGGCCGAGGTTCTCAGGATCAGCGACCTTGAACGGCGGCGTTTCAGCGCCGACCTCCATGACGATATCTGTCAGCGGCTGGCCGGAATTTCCATGTTCTGCAAGAGCCTTGCCGCTCAGGACGCGCCGGGGGTTTTTCTGCCCGAACTGTCGGAACTTATTGATGAAACCCTGATCCGTACACGCCGTTATGCCCACGATTCTTTTCCCATGGATCTGGACGCCTTCGGGCTTCGGGAGGCCGTTGCGGGGCTCTGCGACAGCATCAGCCGGGAGGGAGCTCTGCGCTGCAGCCTTTCATGGGATGCGCCCGATCCTCTCCCCCTGAACCGCAACCAGGAGATTAACATCTACCGGATCATCCAGGAGGCCCTGCAGAATGTGCTGAAACATTCGGGAGCGGAACTTGTCCGGGTAAAGCTGTCCGCCGAAGATTCTTTTCTGCTTCTCCAGGTGAGGGACAACGGCAAAGGAATGGGCAAAGGGCATAGGCGCGGCCGGGAAGGCCTGGGGCTCCGTTCAATGGAATACAGAGCCCACCAGTTGGGAGCCGAATACCGTCTCCGTTCCCGGAAGGGTTCCACGGCAGTGGAAATTACCATGCCCCTTGCGCTTATGTTTGCCGGGCCCAAAAACTGAAGTAAAGTAACCGGCTTTGCGGACAGGCACTTAATAGGGAAAACGCCTGATACCTTCCCGTCAAAGCCCATGATAAAATTAGGTTCGGGTGTCTTTTGAGTGTTCATAAGATGCCGAAAATTATTTTTCTATTTCTACAGGAGGAAACTTATGAAGAAAATCATTGTCGTGTTGACGCTCCTCTGTCTTGCCGCATTGGCCTTTGCCGGCGGCAGAAACGATCAGAGGGCAGCCTCAAGCGATCCCAATTACCCGATTGAAATTTCGGTATTCACCCAGGCCCAGCGGCAGCAGCCCCCGGCGGACAACAAATTCTTCAGGCTGATGAAGGAAAAGCTCAATGTCACCATCAAATGGGACATTCTGGTCGGCGACCGGGATCAGAAACGGGGCGTCATGATCGCTTCCGGCGATTATCCGGATATCATTGAACTTAATGAAACGGCCTTCATCGACGCGGGCGCCATGATTCCCCTTGAAGACCTCATAGTAAAGGAAGCCCCCAATGTCGAATGGCACCTCAAGGATTCCGGCAACTGGGAAAAGGCTAAATGGCCTAGCGATGGTCACATCTACTATCTGATCAACTACGGTATCGTTCACGGTCAGTATCAACAGCCGATTTACAACGATTCCGCGCTCTGGGTGCAGAAAGAAGTCCTCAAGGAAGCCGGGTATCCCACAATTACTACCATGGATGAGTATTTCGATCTTCTCATTAACTACGCGAAGAGACATCCCACCATTGACGGAGCGGCAACCATCCCCTTCACCATCCTTACCTACGACTGGCATGCCTTCTGCCTCTGGAATCCTCCGAACTTCCTGGCAGGTTACCCCAACGAGGGGAACGGCACGGTCGATCCCAGAACCTACAAGTATGAAAACTTCTTTACCCAGGATCTTTCCAAACGCTGGTTCAGGAAACTCAACGAACTCAATGCCCAGGGTTATATCGACAGGACGGCCTTCGTGGATAACTACGATCAGTATCTGGCAAAACTCTCTTCCGGCCGGGTGCTCGGCATGCATGACCAGTACTGGCAGTTCAACCAGGCCGATTATGCCCTGCGGGATACGGGACGTTACAATCGCAGCTTTGCGGGTCTGCCCATTGTATTCGACAAGAGCATTAAGCCCCGCTACCGGAACCTCCCCATTCCCAACCTGGGACGCGGCGGCGGCATCAGCATCAAGGCAAAAGATCCCGCCCGTATCATGCGCTTTATCAACGCGTATATGAGTGAAGAATTCCAGCGCACCGCAAGCTGGGGCATCGAAGGCCAGGACTGGCAGTACGATTCAGGCAGGAAGCCCTACAGAACCGCGGAACAGCGGGCCAACTGGGAGAACGATGCGTGGCAGGTTGCCAACACCAATCTCCTGATGCGGGATGTGTTCCCCAAGTGGGAAGGCTCCTTCAAAGACGGGTATCCCACCGACCTTTCCTGGTACTATCCCGAAAGGGAAGCGATGCTGAGGCCCGAAGACAAGGAACTCTTTGCCGCGTATGGCGTAAACAGCGCCAACGAACTGATGGACAAGAATCCTTCGCCCAACACCCTGTGGTTCCCCACCTGGAGCATGCCCAATCCTCCCGATGGATCGGAAGCCCAGATGGCCATGGCGAAGGCTACCGAAACCATGAAGAAGATGCTGCCTCAGGTGATCACCTGCGCGCCCGCTCAGTTTGAAACCCAGTGGGCCGCGTATGTGAACCAGATGAAGGCCGACGGCATGGCCCAGTACGAGGCCTATATGCAGAGTCAGCTCAACCAGCGGATCAAGGACTGGGGCGGTAAATAGCGTCTGTCCATAATGTGTCTATTATAGACAGACTCTAAATATAAAACCTGTTAAAAGGGGTGTGGACATGATGAAGGCTGCGGAGAAACAGATACACGGGGAGAAAACTTTTTTCCGGAAACTGGTTCTCCAAAGGCAGCTTGTCTTCATGTCCCTGCCCCTTGTCCTTTATGTCATTCTTTTTTCTTACATTCCCCTCTGGGGCTGGACAATGGCGTTCCAGAATTTCAGGCCCGCCCGAACCTTCTTCAATCAGGAATGGGCAGGCTTCCGCTGGTTCATCTTCCTTTTCCGGGATCAGGTATTCCTGCGAACCATCCGTAACTCGGTGTGCATGAGCCTTATCAACATGACATTGGGTTATATTACGGCCATCTCCTTTGCCCTGCTCCTCAACGAACTAAGAAAGGTATTTTTCAAACGGGTCGTTCAGACCATCTCGTACCTTCCCCACTTTCTTTCCTGGGTCATTGTAACGGGCCTCGTATCCAATATGTTATCCCCGGATTCGGGGGCGATCAACGAAGTCCTCATGGCTCTGCGCCTTATCAAGGAACCCCTGCTATGGCTGGGCATCCCCAAATACTTCTGGGGTATCGTGGGCGCCACCTATGTATGGAAAGAGGTGGGCTGGAATACGATTATATACCTGGCGGCCATTGTGGGTATCGATCCTACCCTTTACGAAGCCGCCGAGATCGACGGCTGTAACCGTTACCACAAGATGTGGCATATCACCCTGCCGGGAATAAAGCCTACCATCATCATCATGATGATTATGAGCATCGGCAATATTATGAACGCCGGTTTTGAACTCCAGTATCTCCTGCGGAACGGGCTTATCCAGGATGTGTCCGACACCATTGATGTCTTTGTACTGGTCTTCGGTTTCCGCAATAACAACTTCTCCCTGGCTACCGCCGCGGGGATGTTCAAGAACCTGGTCAATGTTACCCTGATTTTTATTGCCAACTGGATCGCAAGGCGGGCCGGAGAGGAGCGTTTGATATAATGAAAGTCCGGACATTATCCAAAATAGAAAATACTGTTTTTCAAACTATAAATACCTTTGTTATGGTTTTGATTATCGTATGTACCCTCTATCCTTTCTGGAACACCATTGTGGTTTCCCTGAATCAGGCAACCGATACCCTCCGGGGCGGCATTACATTCTGGCCCCGTAAATTTTCCCTGCAGAATTACAGGATTGTTTTTGCCACCGGTACTATTTATAACGCGTTCTTTATTTCCGTAGCGCGGACAGTGATAAACACTGTTGTAAATGTATTTTTTACATCAATGGTAGCCTTTGTCCTTTCCCGCAGGGAATTTGTGCTCCGCAAACCCTTTACCATGGTACTTATTCTGTCAATGTACGTAAACGCGGGACTCATTCCGAATTATTTTCTTATGAGAAGCCTCCACCTTACCAACAGTTTTTTTGTGTACATTGTGCCGGGCATCGTTAATGCCTTTAACTTTGTGGTGATCCGCACCTACATGAAAAGCCTTCCTGAAAGCATCATCGAATCCGCCAAGATAGACGGCTGCGGGGACTTCCCGATCTTCATCCGCATCATTCTGCCCCTGTGCCTGCCGGTACTGGCGACAATCGCCCTCTTCGTGGCGGTGGATTCCTGGAACGCGTGGTTCGATACCCTCATCTACAACTCAGGCGAGTCAAGGCTCCATACGCTTCAGTACAAACTGATGGAGTATATCCAGTCCAGCCAGAGCCAGGCGAAGAGCGCGGGAGACGTGGGTTCCATGTCCATGCAGAGTACCGCCGGCATGGTAACCCCGGTGAGCATCCGCGCCGCGGTAACCGTTGTAGCCGCCCTCCCCATTCTCGTGGTTTACCCCTTCATGCAGCGCTACTTTGTGGTAGGCCTCAATGTGGGCGGCGTGAAGGAATAGCCGCCCAGGGTATCGACGTTTACTTTTTCAGCATCAAAATTCCCTCAAAAGCAATATTTTGAAGCAAAAAATCACCTCGAAGTCGAAAAAGTCGAAGAAGTTCACCATGCGGAGTATGAAGCGCCTCTTTTTTCCTTCTCTTATGTTTGATTCCATATTTGACTTCAAATAAAACTATTTTCTTGACTATTTTAGTAATTTTATTATTTTATAGGCAAGGACTTGCACAGAAACTAATTTCTGCTTGCAGTTCCAAAGCGCGCTGCAAACCTTTTTAACGATTTAGGAGAAAGAAGAATGACGAACAGACATAACAAGATTCTTGAGGCTTTAACCCGGAACCTGCGTATGGAAGTTACGGTACTTGCAAATATGCTGCAGGTTTCACAGGTTACAGTGCGTAAAGATTTGGATTCTCTGGAAGAACGGGGACTCATCCGGCGGGAGCACGGCTATGCCTGCATTGACGGTATAGACGATGTAGGAAGGCGCATGGCAACCCACTATGAAACAAAGCAGCGTCTTGCCCGTCTGGCGGCGGCAAGTGTGGAAGAAGGCGAAACGGTGATGATTGAGTCCGGTTCCTGCTGTACGCTTCTTGCGGAGGAACTGGTAAACAGTAAACGGGATGTAACAATAGTAACCAATTCGGCCTTTATTGCGAATCATCTCCGTTTTGCTTCCACCGGCAAGATTATCCTTTTGGGAGGCTATTACCAGAGTGAATCCCAGGTGATGGTGGGCCCCATGACCCGCAAATGCGGAGAGGTTTTCTTTTCGGACAAGTATTTTATCGGCACCGACGGCTTTTCTCCCGGTTTCGGCTTTACCAGCAACGATCACCTCCGGGCCCAGACGGTACAGGATCTGGCCGAACAGGCCCGGCAGATTCTTGTGCTTACCGAATCCGAAAAATTTTATCAGCAGGGTGTGGTCGGTCTGATTCGCACGGAAGATGTATCCGCCGTGTATACCGATGAGGCTATTCCCGAACAAGCGGAAGAACTCCTCCTGAGAAATAAAGTAGAAGTCTTCAAGGTGCAGCAGGGTGAGTGTAGTGAGGTTCCGTTAACTTGACAGTATTCGGATCAATATTCATACTGGAAAAAATGCGGGGATAAAGCATGGAAAAAAACGGGATCATTCTTTTTTCGATGGAGGCAGACCGGATACCTCACGGCGCCGCGGAAAAGATCAGGGAGGCAGGCGGCGGCAGGGATCTGCTTGTTACGCTTGACGACAGGATTATTGAAGAAAATCTTGACCGCATCGAAATTGGTTTTGGGGACGTGCCTTTTCATCTGCTTGCCCGCATGCCCCGCCTTGCGTGGGTGCAGCTCTGGTCGGCGGGGGCAGACCGGCTGCAGCAGTTTCCCGAATTGAAGGATCTTCCCTTTGTTCTTACCAGTACATCGGGTATGCACGGCCAGCAGCTTGCCGAGCATACCTTCGGCCTTATTCTTGCCTGGAACAGAAGTTTCCCCAGGGCCTTTGAGGCCCGGAAACGGAAGGAATGGCTGCGCGTCAATGACAGTGAAACTGCGATTCTTGAAGGGAAGAACATGCTCATTCTGGGCTATGGCCGCATCGGGGAGATGATGGCCCGCGTCGCGGGAGCCTTTAACATGAAGGTAACGGGACTGCGCAGAAACCCCGGGCGTTCCGCGGCGGGGCTTCCCGGCGTAAAGGTTGCCGGAATGGAAAAGCTGTGCGAATTGCTGGAGGAAGCGGATCTCGTGGTAAACATTCTTCCCGCGACTCCCGAAACAAGGCATATTTTCGGCGCCGCGGAATTCGGCCTTATGAAGCAGGGCAGCCTCTATGTCAACGTCGGCAGAGGTTCTACCACCGATGAGGCGGCCCTGACAGAGGCCCTTAAAACCCGGTGGATTGCGGGAGCCCTGCTGGATGTTACCGAGACAGAACCCCTGCCGCCTTCGTCGCCCCTCTGGGATCTGGATAATGTTATTATTTCGAGCCACTATGCGGGGATGCATCCCTGTTACGGTAAGCTGGCCCTGGAAATCGCGCTGGAAAACCTGGGCCGCTATGTAAGGGGAGAGGCGCTCCACGGTATCGTTGACAAAAACCTGGGGTATTAGGCGCCGCCGCCCGCCGGGTGTGGAATTTCGCCGGCGGTAAATTCTTTTAATTTTCAGGACAGGCTCTATCTAAGCCTCTGCATGCCGCTTTTCAAGATCCGCCGTCATTTGGGGCATTATCTTGTCCATGCCGTAGAAGCACATCAATATGAATATGACGATGCAGGCCAGCACGGGAACTACCGCATAGTTGAAGCGGATTGCGGCCAGCGCTCCGGGGTTCTGTTCAGCCGCGTTTTCAACATAGCCGCCGAAACCAAGCACCCACGCGGCAAACGCGCCGCCAAGCCCTATGCCGAGCTTCTGTCCAAAGCTGGCCGCCGCGGAGAGGAAGCCTTCCGAGCGGACGCCGTTTTTCCATTCGCCGTAGTCAACCGTATCGGAGATGAGCACAAAGAGAAGCCCGAAGGAGAAACCGAAGCCGGCAAATATGACAATATTCCCGGCAAAAAGCAGGGGAATTGATGATCCTGAAAACAGAACGGTTATGCTGCCCGCCAGGGCCAGCAGTATCCCCATGCTGACGGTATTGCGTTTCCCCAGTCTCTTTACCACGGCAGGAAGACAGACAACAGGAATCAGCATGACGACAGCCATGGCGCCCAGAATTGCGATAAGGCCGTCATTCTTTAATACATACTTGCAGTAGTATATCTGCGCGGCGCCCCGCATGCCCATGGTAAGCTGCAATACAAGGCCCACGAGGAGAACCAAAACCCAGGGAAGGTTGCCCTTTGCGGCGCGTATCCCTTCGGCAATGCTTACTTTCTTTTCGGATTTTTCAAGATTGATCTCTTTTACATTGAAGAAGGCAAAGAGAAAAAGGGCGATGGCGACAACGGCATATATGCTTAGTGTCGTTGTGTAACCCCGCTGGAGACTCCCCTTTCCCAGGGCAAGGACCGCCGGGTAGGTCAGGGCATTTACCAGAATACCGCCCATCAGAGCCCCGAACATCCTGAAAGCCCCCAGAACGGTACGCTGGCCCGGATCGGAAGAAAGCCTGGGCAGAATCGCCGTTACAGGAATATTGATGGCCGTATAGACCATTCCCAGGAACGTAAAGGTTATGTATGCGTACACCAGCTTGCCCATGCCGCTGAATTGCGGCACCGAGTAGGTAAGCACCATGAGGATTCCCAGGGGCAGACACATCCAGAGAAAGTAGGGACGGCATTTCCCCCAGCGGCTGTGAGTCTTGTCGATGATGATACCCATGATGGGATCGTTGACCGCGTCCCAGATACGGGTAATGAGGAAGAGGGTTCCCACCGCCAGGGCGGGAATCTTTGCCACATCGGTATAGTAGATCATGAGGAAAGTGCCTACCGTTCCCCAGGAAAGGTTTGACGCTACATCGCTGGCTCCATAGGCGATTTTCTCTCTCAAACGTACTGTTTCTGTCATTGGATTTCCTATTGATACATAATGATATACGGACGGGGATTTAATGTATAGACTTCTTCCGGCTTGAGCAGAGGGCTGTCGTAGCCTGCGCCGGGAATACCGGAATTGTAGAACAGCTTGAAACCCTTGACCGGCATGTTGGCCGCCTCCGCGTTGAAGGCATAGGAACCCCGCTTGAGACGCGGATTCCCGAAACCGTCGGCGCAATGTACAAGCCGCACCCGATCAAAGGCGGTGGATACCCGTTCCCGCTCCGAGATCATCCGCCAGTTGAACTGATGGATCACCAGAAGCCGTTCACCGGGAATACGATGTTCGATGATATAGTCTTCCATTATTTTTTGGGCCTGATTCAATTCCCCGGCGGAAACAGTACCGATTTCCTGCATGGGCCTGGCGGTCCTCCATTCCGGATCAAGAGCCAGATGCACATTGGGATACTGCAGCCAGGGGAGAAGCTTCTTCAGGGAACTGATGGGATCGTACCGACCGATCTGGTGATCGAGGAACACAAGAATGTCGTTTTCAAGCCCATAACGGATATATTTGAGGACGGTTTCATCTTTCAGAATACCGATTTCCCCTTCGGGCCACACCGTGCCGTAAATGATATAGAAGGCTTTTCTCACCTTCCGTCCGTTACTCACCGACTCATATTCGGCGGCTAACCCGCTGAGCATGGAATCCAGTTCTTCGATGGAATAACGGCCCAGAATCCCCATGTTTTTGGAATTGGGGTGGCCGTAATAGGCCAGAATATCGTTGTTGAGCAGCAGGGAACGGGACTCTTCGTTCGCCTGGGCGGCGGCCCGCATCTCTCCATAGCTGGAAGCCCCATACGGTTTCCCCGCGTTCTGAGCCTGCAGCGCCGCAAGGTTCTCCGAAAAGTAAAGAGCCGGGAAGAGGGGCCGGGAAGACCGTATCTCATTTCCGCCGCCGCTCTGGGGCGCCGGCGTCTGGGCAAAGACCCGGAAAGACACACAAAAAAACAGAAGCATTGTACACGGTAAAACAGCGTAATGTACCCTTTTCATGCTCCCATTATCGGCAACTTTAGTTAAAAATTAAGGCCGCTCCGCTAATTGCCGATTCACCTTTCCCCAAGCTCCGCGTTTACCTCTTCAAGCCGCTTGCTGAGGGAGGCGATTGTCCGCTCAAGGCGGAGTTTTTCCCTTTCAAGGTTTTCCCTCGGGTCGATTGTTTTGGCGGGCCCGGATTTCAGGGCCGTCTTTACCGTGTCCGGACTTTTGCCTTTGATGAGGGCTTCTTCCGCGGCGGCCCGGTCTTCGTCGTTTCTGATGCCCGCAAGGAAACGCATATTGTCCGCGCCGGTTTCGGGCTTCAGATCGTATTCATGTATTTTTATTGCCATGGTCGCGGCCTGCCGGGGGATACGGAGTACCCGGTCGACGTAGTCTTCAAAACGGGCGCCGATTTCCCGGCAAATTTCACTTGCCCTGAGGAGCTGTTTCCCCAGTTCCTTGACAAGGCTCCCGTTTCCGGCAAGGCAGTTGTTTCTGATTTTTTCGGTGAGCGCCGTAAGTTCCGCGGAGATCGAAAAGACATCCTCATAGATCCCTTTCTTTTCCGCCTTTTCGAGGAGCCCGTGAAAGATCGCCCAGAATTCGGATGTATGGGCTCTGCCCGGCAGCTTCCCTCCGTGCGAGCAGGCATGCAGATGGTGGGCGTATTCATGAATGGCGGTGTAGAGAAGGAGGCCTGCTCCCGCGGCAGTACTACTGTCAAAATTTCTGTTGTGGATGATGATCTCGCGGGAATCCGGCTTGTAAAGGCCGTTGACCTTCTTGCTCTGCTTGCCGGAAAAGACAAGGGAAAATTCCAGCGGGGCGTCCTCAATGGAAAGCAATTTTTGTTTTACCTGATCCTGATTCATTCAATCCTCCAGTGCTCCGATTTTTTCCATGGCAATAATTGCGGCTGCCACACAGGCGGTTTCCGTGCGGAGCGCACGCGGCCCGAGGGAAAGCCGCAGAAATCCCGCGGTTTCAAACCTGTCCCGTTCCGTGTCCGACCAGCCCCGCTCGCTTCCCACGGCCACTACCACGGGCCGCCGTACCGGGGAAAGCCGGGCCATGGCGCCTTCCGGCCTTACATTGTCCGCGGCCGCCAGAAGAGGCACGGTACGCACGGAAAGAAGCTTTCCTGTATTCCCCTGCCTGTCCCAGGGTCTCGCCTCAAGCCATTCGGCAAGGCTGCCGTAGACAGCCAATTCGGGAATGCTGGTATCCCGGGACTGTACGGCCCCTTCGATAAAGGCGGCGCGGGCTCCGCCGTTTTTAAGCAGCTTTGTATCCCGGTAACTTTTTTCTCCCAGTTCCGTTTCCAGAAGATCTACCGCGCCGATTCCCAGGCTGGAAAGATCCCGGAGGAGGCGTTTGAGTTGTATGGGCCTGGGGAACCCTACCGCCATCCGCAGGGGAAGGCGTTCCGGGGCGGCCTCGTCCAGTTTGAGGGATACGATGATTGAGCCGTCAATGTTTATCTTTTCGATACGGCCCTGACCCCGCATCCCTCCCAGAAGGCCCGCGTCAAAACTGTCGCCGGTTTTCCTGTGCAGCACCTTGAGGAGGTGTACGGTTCTTTCGTCCCGCCGGGAAAGGGCCTTCCCGAGTTCATGCTCCTCAAACAGGATCAGGTTCATGTTTTCTGTCCCTTTTCAACCATGGATTCCTCCCTTATAATACACATAATATCACATTGGTCTATTTCGGGGGAGGTTTGTATGGCTCTTTATGACATGGTTATCGCCGGGGCGCGGGTCATAGACCCCGAAACCGGAACCGACGAAATTCTCAACGCGGGCATAAGCGGGGGCAGTATTGCCGCCCTGAGCCGGAACAGCCTCGCCGGAAAGCGGGAGATTGACGGCGGGGGCCTCGTCCTCGCGCCCGGTTTCATCGATATCCACACTCACGAGGATACCATCGAAGGCGGTTCCGGCCCCCTCAACAAGCCTCTGGAGAATCAGTTTTTTTTCCCGAATACGATCTCCGCATGCGCCATGCGTACCGGCAATACCTCTATTATGGGAGGCAACTGCGGGTACAGCAATTATCCCATGGGGGACTATCTGCGGAAGCTGGAAACCCTCGGCCTTCCCATCAACTGCATGAGTCTTGTCGGCAATGTCAGTCTGAGGCAGAAGCTTGGGCTTGGGGACTATGACAGGGCTTCTCCCGCGCAGATTGTAACACTGAAAAGCATGGCCGCCGCCGCATTGAAGGAAGGGGCCGCGGGAATTTCATTCGGCCTGCAATACGCGCCGGGAACGGAATTCGGAGAACTTGTCGCCCTGTGCTCGGCCGCCGCGGAAGCGGGGAAGTTTTTTGCGGTTCACATGCGTTATGATGTTCCCGCCCGTGCGCTTGAGGGGGTGGAAGAGGTGATCGCGGCGGCGAAGATTACCGGGGCGGCTCTGCAGATCTCCCATCTGGCATCCAATGTGTACGGCAAAAATACCGCGGGGGAGAATAATATTAAAAAGACCGCCCTCCTGATTGACGAGGCCCGTAAAGGCGGCGCCGATATATATGTCGATGTGTATCCATACAATGTCTGGGCCACCTCCATACAGTCCGCGGTCTTTGATCAGGGTGTTGATGAATTCAACTTCGGCATTGAAGATCTGGAACTTATTTCCGGAGAGATGGCGGGCCGGTACTGCACACCTGAACTTTTTGAAAAACTCCGCAACGCGCCGGAAGACACCATGGTTGCCTGTCATAACGCGATGCCTTTTGAGGACATTGAAGCCGCTTATAAACTTGAGTATGCCTGTGTGGGAAGCGACGCCCTGCTCACCCTGAGCGGGGATCACATCAAGGGGCATCCCCGTTCCGCCGGTTCCCCGGCCCGCTTCCTCAAGGAATTTGTACGGGAAAAGAAATCCTTCCCCCTGATCGAGGGACTCCGCAAACTTACCCTGAACCCGGCCCAAAGACTCGGGCTTGAAAAAAAAGGAAGACTGCAGGAAGGCTGCGACGCGGATCTCGTGCTCTTTGACTTTGAGAAGATAGCCGACAGAGCCTCTTACGGCATTGATGTCTGCGCCCTTCCCTCCGAAGGTATCCGCTCTCTTATTGCCGGAGGCAGGCTTGTCTATGGAGGAGAGACGCATGAAGGTTGAAAGCCCCACCCCGGAACTGGTTATCGCGGATCCCGCTGGAAACATTACCGCCCTTGTTTCGGGTCCCGTGGAGGACAGGGTCTCCCTGGCTCAGACGATTATGGCGGACAAGGTTCTGAAGGTGGAACAGGTTGGTTTTGTTACCGAACCGGACGGGGAAGCGCAGAAACTCTGGCGGCTTGAAATGTCCGGCGGAGAGTTCTGCGGCAATGCCGCCCGGAGTTTCGGTCTCTATGTTTCAGGTCTTTCCGGCCTCTGCGGGAAACACACTGTTTCTGTCGAAATCAGCGGCATGAGGGGGAGCGTTCCTGTCAGGGTCGATACGGAGACCGGGACCGCGGAAGTGGAAATACCCGGACCCGCCGCGGAAAAAGTGATAAAGTATGAAGACCGCTCCCTGCCCGTGATTGTGTTTGACGGCATCACCCATGTAATAGCGCCGGGTTTTAAGCCTGATGAAAAGATGTTTTACGGTGTGAAGAAAATTATCGAAGCTGAAGGGGAGGCTCCGCAGGCCCTCGGACTCCTCTTCTGGGACGAAGAAGGCCGGGAGATGATCCCTTTAGTGTATGTCTATGCCGCGGGAACTCTGGTATTTGAGTCAAGCTGCGGTTCCGGTTCGGCGGCCCTGGGGGTCTGGCTCAGCAGAAATGCCGCGGACAGCGGACAGGGACAGGCCGAACATTGTTTCAGCCTCAGGCAGCCGGGCGGAACGATAGAGACAAGAGTCAGCATGGAAAACGGTCTTGTCCGGTCGGTGTCCATCGGCGGGAAAGTTACTCTGACCACAGCCGCCCGGCTTACTCATTAAGGACGTATCATGAATTTTATGTTTTTTCTTTTTGGCCCCTGGTTCTGGCTTGCCGCTGCGGTTATTCTCGCCCTCATCGAAATCTTTACCGTGGGCCTCACCACCATCTGGTTTGCCATTTCCGCGGTGGTACTGATCTTTGTTTCCATGGCGCCGGTTCCTCTCATCGTACAGCTTATAATCTTTGTGGCCCTTGCCGCGCTGCTCCTTGTTTTTACCCGGCCCATTGCGGTAAAAAAATTGAAGATCGGCAGAGAGAAAACCAATATTGACGCGCTCATCGGCAAGACGGCCCTGGTTATCAAAAAGATCACCGAATTTGAAAAGGGTGAAGTAAAGATAGCCGGGCAGATCTGGTCGGCGCACGGGGAAGACAATCAGGAAATAAACGAGAACAGCAAATGTACCGTTGTCAGGATAGAGGGCGTACAGGCTATTGTACGGCCCCTTGAAAATAATTCCATCAATGAACAGGAGAAATGAATCATGCATTATGCCGTAATTGTACTGGTGGTACTAATCGTACTGCTTATCATTGCCAACGTCAGAATTGTGTCCCAGTCGAATGCCCAGGTGGTGGAACGTCTGGGAGCCTACAGCGCTACATGGAATGTAGGACTCCACATCAAACTTCCCTTCATCGAAAGGGTGATAAACCGGGTAATCCTCAAGGAACAGGTGGCCGACTTTGATCCTCAGCCTGTAATCACCAAGGATAATGTTACCATGATGATAGACACGGTGGTCTACTTCCAGATCACCGATCCCAAACTCTATACTTACGGGGTAGTGAACCCGATCAGCGCCATAGAAAATCTTGCCACAACTACCCTCAGGAACATTATAGGGGAGCTGGAACTGGATGAAACCCTCACCAGCCGGGACATGATCAACAGCCGCATGCGCAGTGTTCTTGACGAAGCCACCGATCCCTGGGGAATCAAGGTAAACCGTGTAGAGGTAAAGAATATCACGCCTCCAAAGAGCATTCTGGAAGCCATGGAAAAGCAGATGAGGGCCGAACGGGAGAGACGGGAAGCCATTCTAAGGGCGGAAGGGGAGAAGCAGTCGGCGATCCTTGTGGCGGAAGGGCAGAAAGCCTCGGCCATACTCAAGGCCGAAGCAGACAAGGCCGCAGTAATACTGCAGGCGGAGGCCGCCAAGGAAGCCGCCATCCGTGAGGCCGAAGGAGAGGCTCAGGCGATCCTTTCGGTTCAGAAGGCTACCGCCGAAGGGCTGTCCATGCTCAAGGGTGTTGCCGCCGACGAGGCCCTCATCAGACTCAAGAGCCTTGAAGCCCTGCAAAAGGTGGCGGACGGCAAGGCAACCAAGATCATCATTCCTTCGGATATTCAGAACCTTGCGGGATTGGTAACGGGAATAAAGGAAATTATAAAAGAGTAGGGGCTGAGGCTTTCAAAAGCGTTTTTATAGACGCTGGCAGAACTCAAGCGTCTCCCTGTTTGGGCCCTCGATCTTGAAGAATCGTACCCCCTTCTCCCAGAAGGGAAGTTCTTCAATCCCCTCTCCAAGGAGCCTGTAGCCTCCCTTCTTTGCAAACTCAAAGGCGGCCTCAATATCCGTACAGTCCAGGGAGATGTGATCGATGGCTCCGGCCTTATGCAGTGCCTGATGGTTTTCGTAAGCTTCTATCACCATGTTCCCCAGCTTGAGGAAGCATACCCTGCAATTCTCATCCCTGAGAATGGTTTCAAAGGCAGGCTCAAAACCGAGACTCCGGTAAAAATCCATGGTAGCGTTCATGTCATTGGTGGGAATGCCGATGTGCTGTATCCCTGCCGAAAAATTCTGTTTCATACGATCCTCCATTGTGTTTATGTTTTATAATGAACTGTTACAATCGTGTACGAACACTTAGTATCTTAAAGGCGGAAAAAATCCGTTTCCCCCCTGAATTCCCTGACCGTCCGGTTCATCGCCATATATTTGGAGGCGGGCACGTATTCCGTGATGGAATTGCCTGACCCCAGGGCAAAACCGCAGCGCCCCCTTGTATATGAACAGACATCTTTTGTTAATTCGGCAATTTGTTTTTCATCAAGGCGGACCAGATTATCGGTATCAATGCCCCCAAAAAGAGCTATGCGTTTTCCATAGGTATCGACCCAGAAAGAAAACGGGGCTATCAGATCCTCATTGGAATGTTTCGCGTCTATCCCCAGCTCAATCAACTCATCCATAACACTGAATATCTTGCCGCAGCAATGCAGCAAAAAAGGTTTCCCCGCTCCATGAATCATATCGATTATTTTTTTATAAACCGGAAAGATATTGCCGCGTATATCATCGGGAGGGAACAGAGTATTGGTTTGGTATCCCAAATCATCCCCAAACCGCATGATACAATAGGCGTCCGCAAAATGTTCCAAAAAATCTTTCCATATCTTTTCTATGACAATACCCATTTTTTCAAAAAGCATACGGAATAGTTCTTCATCATCATACTTGATAAGGCATAAATTCTGATACCCCGTTATATCCTCAACACATTCAAAGACGCCGTTTCCCGGTCCTCCCATCCCCTTCATTCCGGGGGGCAGATTCGCCGCAAAAGCCCGGAACAGCGGATAGTACTTCTTTTTAAAATAACCGGGGATCTCCTCCCAGGGATATTTTTTAAAATCATCCATGGTATGAATGGCCCCGGGCTCGTGTCCGTAGAGAGCCATGTTTCCGGGCAGACAGCCTGCTATAATACACTCAAAGGGGATGGCGTCATATCCAACTTTTTCGAAGAAACGGTTGTATTTTTTAAAATATTCATGTATATCGGCATCATCCCCATTGATTAAATCCGAAAATTTTCCGCCTGCAATGTCTTCTATTACATTGGGCGCCACAATGTGGTCATAGAGCGGTACCCATTCCGTCATCTTGTTCCCTATGGCGTCTACTATTCGGTTGTAATCGTTCATTAACGGCTCTCTCCTGATTTTTCCTCAATGCGAATAAACGCCGGTTTCCAGACCGGTTCAGGATTTCCGCCGGGACTGTACGGTGTTAATAAGCACGGCTAACAAAATAAGCATACCCCGTACCACATACTGCGCGTACTCGTTGACGTTGAGCAGCGTCATGCCGTTGATGATGACACCGAGGAATATGAGGCCTACGAAGGTACGCGACACCCGTCCTATACCGCCTGAAAGACTCGCCCCGCCAATAATAACCGAAGAAATGGCCGTCATCTCCCAGCCTCTGCCGAAGGTGGAGGATCCGCTCATCACCTGGCTGGAAACCATAATGCCGGCGAGTGCCGCGCAAATCTGCACGTTAATCATCACGAACATTTTAACTTTGGCAACATTGATTCCGGAAAGACGCGCCGCGTCCGCGTTGCCACCCGCGGCGTATACCGAGCGCCCGGTCTTGGTGTAGTTTAGAATGATGAAGTTAAAGATGAACACCACCACCAGTACCAGCGCCGGTATGGGGATGATGCCGCCGATGCGTCCCGCGCCAATCACGTTGTACCACCCGGGCAGGGTTACTACCGGGAAACCATGGGAGATAATGGCGGTAATGCCGTACATCACATTCATCATCGCCAGGGTGATGATGAAGCTCGGCATTCTAAACCTGGTTAAGAGCCAGCCGTTAAACGCACCGAACAGCGCGCAGACGATGATGGACAGCAGCATCCCTAACACAACGGCAATCTCCATCGGCATAATCCCCGCCCTGGCCAAACCGCCGCTTACGAGCGCCGTAATCACGCCGGAAAGCGCTACGGTAGAACCGATGGAAAGGTCAATCTCGCCGGAAATAATGACCAGTGTCATCCCAAAGGCAATACAACCCTGAAACGACATATTCCGCAGAATGTTCAATAGATTGCCCACGGTAAAAAAACCGTAGGTTGTTACCGACATTACCAGTATCAACAGGATGAGTATCACCTCAAGCATATGCTTGTTTATTGTCTGCCGGGAAAGCAGTTTCCCAAAATTGTTTTTGTCACCCATTTTTTACGCGGCCCCCATACATAATGAATACAGTTCTTCTATTGTAACACTCTCCGGACGCACCTCATCAACAATGCGGCCGGCGCGCATAATTAAAATACGGTGACACACTTCGAGCAGTTCTTCAAGTTCCGAAGAAACCATGATACTCGAAATACCCTTGCGCGATTGCTCCCAGATGATTTGAAAAATCTGCTGCTTGGCGTTCACGTCGATACCGCGCGACGGCTCGTCGAACAGCATCACCTTTGGGCTAATGTTCAACCAATTGCCCACCACCACTTTTTGCTGGTTGCCGCCGGAAAGACTCGTCATCGGATCGAGGCTGGACGCCGTCTTAATCTCCAGCCCTGTTATCTGCCGGTTGGCAAACTCGTCCTCGCGTTTTCGGTTAACAAAATAGCCGTCGGCGAGGAGCGGCAGACTGGCGTAACAAAGGTTGTCCTTGATTGAGCCAAGCAGGTTGAGGCCCTGACGCTTTCTGTCCTCCGGAGTCAGCGCCACACCGGCATCACGCATCTTTTCCGGCGTGGGCTTGTCTACCCGCCGCCCGTTAAAGATAAGGCTCCCGCTGTCGGAACGGTCCGCGCCGAACAGTGCCCGCAGTAACTCGGTACGGCCGGCGCCCAGCATACCGGCGATACCGAGTACCTCGCCGCGGCGCAGATCGAAAGATATATTTTCAAAGTGCGGCTTACGCGACAGGCCCTTTACCGAAAGCACCACTTCGTCTTCCACACGGAGGTCGGCAGGACGGCGCTTAATTTCCAGGTCACCAAACATCATCCCCAGCACTTCTTTGTGAGTTCCCGACGCCATCTCGACGCTGCCGATATATTTGCCGTCACGAAGAACCGTGCAGGTATCGGCAATTTCCCAAAGTTCGTGCAGTTTGTGGGTAATGTAAATAACGATCACGTCTTTCTTTTTAAGAAGGCGTACCATTTTAAAAAGAGACGCCACTTCGTTCTGCGCCAGCGCCGATGTAGGTTCGTCGAGGAGCAGGACCTTGGGGTTGTAGCTTGCCGCCTTGACAATTTCCAGCATTTGGCATTGCCACACGGAAAGTTCGTAAATATAGGCATCCGGCGCGATATCAACACCAAGTTCCCGAATCAGCGTCTCCGCCTTTTTGTACGTTGTCTTCCAGTCGATAAAGCCATTCTTTTCCGGCAGTCGTCCAATCAGGATGTTTTCCGCCGCCGTCATCCCCTGCACGAGGGACAGTTCCTGGTACACCGTGGCGATACCGCTGTCAAAGGCGTCCATAGGGCTTTTAAAACTGAGTTTTTTGTCATCCAGGAAAACCCCGCCATCCGTCGCCTGCTCAGCTCCGGAAACAATCTTTACCAGCGTGGATTTGCCCGACCCGTTTTTGCCCACGAGCGCGTGTACCTTGCCACTCTCAAACGAAAGCGACACCGCATCCAGCGCCACGGTTCCCGGATACATCTTCGTTATATTCTCTGCCCGCAACACACTCATTGAGTACACCTTTCTTGGAAAACGCGGATGTAATACCCGGCTTTCCAGGTAGTTCATTAGGGACTAATAGGCTGATTCGTTTAAATAATCAGATAGATCATTAAAGAATTCAACCACAGACCACACAGAAAAACACCGAAAACTGTCGATCTTCATCTCTTTTCTTTGTCCGTGCTATCTGCGGTTGATTCTTCCTAATGTTTGGACAGAACTACCGCGCCAGCTTTGCCGCCAATTCTTTTTCAAACTCATCGATACCGGCCGGGTTGCTGCGGCTGACGAGGAGGCCGTCGACGATAACGGTCTTGCCCTGCGTTCCGCTCACGTCTCTGCCGTTGATGGCATCGGCCAGCACCTTCATGGCATTGTAGCCCTGAGAGTAGGGATCCTGCCCCGTAACCGCCTGCAACACATTGTCGCTGTCACGGAGCATGGCGATCTGCTGGTCGCCCGTGTCGATGCCGAAGACGAAGGTCCTGCCGGCGCGTCCGGCGTTCTTTACCGCCATCACGGAGCCGATGGTACCGCCGTCGTTTGCGCCGTAGATAATGTCGATGTCGGGATTCGCGGTAAGGAGGTCACCCGCCTTCTGCACGGCCACATCCTGCAGCCACGCTTCTTGCGGATCCAAAAACTGAACATCGGGATTAACCTTTAGAATCGCTTCCTTGAAACCGTCTACACGGGCTGCCGCTTGGGCGGGCAGGAGCGTATAGAAGGCGAGGATCGCAATTTTCGCTTTGCCGCCCAGTCTGGTTCTGATAAACTCGGCTGCCGCCGCGCCAACGGTACTGCCAAGGTTTTTGTCGTCAGAAGTATAACCGCCCACGATGAAAGGCGCGTTGGATAAGTTGATATTGGTGACGGCAATCCTGACGCCGGCATCGGACGCTCTCCTGAGCGTGGCAACGGAAGAGTCCGCACTGAGCGGGGCAATGGCGATACCGGCAACTTTCTGGTCAACATAGGTGTTGATGAGTTCCGCCTCGCGCGCCTGGTCGTTGTTGGTGTTTGCCTGCAAAATGCGGAAACCCGCTTCTCTGGCCGCATCGGCATAGCCGAGCGACAAGAGCTTCATGAACTGGTCTTCCTGAAACACAATGCCGGCGACAGTTTTTTCGCCGCTCCCGGCCTGTGCGCCTCTTGCCGCGACAAACGACACCGGCACCGTCAGAATCAACAATACGATCGCCATCACGAAAACTTTGTTTTTCATACTTCATCCCCTTAAGATTACTATAATAAAGCTATACGGCTTCATTTACACAGATTTCGAAGCCTTCTCAAAACTTCCGTTTTTGTGAAGGCTTCCATAATCATATTCCATAATCATATATTGTACATTCACCCTAAAATAATGCAAGATAAATTTTCATGGTTTTCCACATAACTCCCAGGATTTAAACATTTGACGCACATTGGCGGGGTTTGCCCCCGCCCCGAATTCGCACTGCGCGATAGCGCCGCCGTCCGCCCAGACCGCGGAATACACCCGGCGCACCGCTTCGTCTATTTCCTCCGGCGTTCCGTGGGGTAACAGGTGCTGGCGGTCAAGTTCGCCCCAAAACGTGATCGCGCCTTTGAATTGGGCGATCTTATCGATGCCGATGCAGAATATCTGGAGATTAACGGCATCCATTCCCAGTTCGATCAAATGGGGAATGATGTCAAGCGTAAACCCGTCGGAGTGGAAGAAAAATTTCTTTCCGTATCTGTGGGCAATGTTGACATAGTCGCGGTACAGGGGCTTGAAGTACTTTATCCAGGTATCGGGATGTATCAGGAGGCTTCTCTGGGCGCCCCAGTCGTCCATTGCCCAAAAGCCGTCAACGGCGGTATCCCGGCACCATAGTTCCGCCAGTCTTGTGTAGAAGTCGTGGACCTTTTCCAGCATGGCAAACATTCCCCTGTTTTCCGAGCCAAGGTCGCAGTAAAACATTTCACTGCCCCGTAAAAACTGCATCCGTTCAAAGGGCCGCGCCAAATCGCTTGAAATGACGAATTTATCCGTTCCCGCGCAAAATTCGTTTACTTTGTTCGTGTCAAGCGTGAGGAGTTCCCCGGGAAAATGTACCCGGGAAATATCCTTCCAGTCCTCGTCCTCCGCCCCGACAATTGGTTTTTTTACCTCACCGTGAACACCCCGCTGGACATTCGTGAAGATCACGCCCCATTCGTCCCTGGCGTCTCCCGGTTCGTAGACATTGCCCGATGAAACCGGCTTTTCGGCGTAAATTTTGTGGGAATCGGGAACCGGCACTATATCGGGCGGATAATCTTCCAGAATTGACTCAAGCTCCGCGCCGTAATTATTATACGCCCACGGCAATGTCCACAGATCCCTCGGTACGGCCCCGGTATTCTTAAATTCCAGGGTTCTTTTTACCCGCTCTCTGGATTTCATGGCAGCTCCCGGCGTTTGAAGGGCCC
This sequence comes from Treponema sp., assembly GCA_031265435.1. Classification (GTDB taxonomy): domain Bacteria; phylum Spirochaetota; class Spirochaetia; order Treponematales; family Breznakiellaceae; genus JAIRNJ01. The sequence goes on along the minus strand of JAISCR010000104.1, from coordinate 389 downwards.
AGGCTCCCTTTCTTCCGCGGAAAGCCAAAATATATAAAAGCGCTTCAATTTCCTATACAAAGAAGCGGCCTCCTTTAATGCCTGAAATCTGAGCAAATTTGCCTTAAACCGCCAAATTTCCTCTAAAATCGCCGTATTTTCTTATGGTAACCGCGCTTTTTATCCCTGTCAAGAAAAAGCAGTCCTTTTTTGATATTACCGAGCACCTGATCTCTTTAGGTCACAGGGATATCGCCTTTGTAGGGGGTAACGCCTACATCTCATCCCAAATTGCCGAAAGAACAAACGGCTATCTTGACGCCCTGAGAAAGCATGGTATTCCGATACGGGAAGATCTTCTGTTTTATAAAAGCGGCGGCAACGATAATCTGACCCTGTTTGAGACAAAA
>JAISCR010000087.1 GCA_031265435.1 Treponema sp. | reverse complement strand
GTTTCAGTATCCAGCCCGCAAAATTTGAAGTTCGGGGCGAGGCAAATGGCAAGCGGGAGGTAGCAAAAAACCTCGTCAAAAACGGATTTGACCTTGAACAGGTCGTCAAATTTTCCGGGCTGGATACTGAAACAGTCAGGGAATTGTCTCAGGAGATTTAGAGGAATCACAAATACAGCCTGAGGATTGGGAGTGCGGGAGTACCGTTTTGTCAAATTCGATGGCGGTACGGTTAAATTGTCCCGGGTTCATATCATACTCCGCAAGGGATATTCTTCAAATACTACCAGCGATTTTCAGCGTGTTCACAGAAAGCCCTTATCTTTTTCAACTCCAGCGTCTTGCCGCCGGGGATGCGTACAGTACCGCTGAAGGCTCCGTAGATCTGATGACAATGGGTGTCGATAAAGAGAATTTTAGTCCGGGTATAGTTGTCATAAAACGGCTGCATCACGAGGTCAAGAATGCCGTCGTCGCTGGTAAAATGCCAGTCTGCCATGTAATTACCGCCCTCCCGTTTTACATCCAGAATTCCCAGCTTATAGGCCTTACCGTCATAAAACACCATATTCTCCGAGGCATGGCTCAGATCGCCGAAGCCCCAGCCTATGTTAAAACCGAAGCGGTGTCCGTCAAGAAAAGCGGTGCAGTTACCCCAAAACCATTCCTGGGTAAAGGGCCACACCCCGCGCCCCCAGTCAATAAGCGCCGTTGTATCGCCGCCGAAGTTCACCGTAAGATCGCCGCCCCCTTCCGCGGCCTGGGTAAAATACCCTGACCCGCCCCAGAAATTTTCTTTGTAATTAAGGTAGAACTGATTTGGCTTTTTTTTGAAGGGAGTAACAATTACCATTTTTTCGTTGGCAGGATCGTTGTTCAGGGTTATATCAATATCTACCAGACCTGTTTTTTCCCGGGCTTTAAAAACAATGCGACGGGTTTTTTCGCTTACATAATACGCGGCAGAATAATCGCCGCCCTTTACTTCCAGCCTGTTGGGTTCCTCGGGGTTTAGCGGCATATTCAAACTGCGCAGGGGCAAAGGACGCATCCTGTTAAAACCGGCCCTTTGACCGGTACGGAGATTGAACAGAGTGGCCGAAATTGAAGCCGCATAAGATACATGCCCTATGGTGGTCTGCAATATCCAGTCCCCCTGGGCAAGCTGGTAAAAATCCCATTCTTTGAGCGCAAAAGGACGGGAGCGTATATTCTCCCGGTTATAACGGACAAGCATGCGCCGGGCGTAACCCGGATATAACACATTGCCACTTTTATCCAGAAGATCCGTTTGTGCCATAATTTCACGCTGCATAATTTTCTCCTCCGTGCGAATATCAATAACCCGGAATAACACAGTATAACAGGAGAGCCGGGTTTTCGCAATCGAAAAAATGATATTCTTCCGTTTCCCGGCCCGGTTGTCTACTCCTCCCGTGAAATGCTTGCCAAAAACGCTTGACATAACAGGCTTTCTTTGGTATCTTTTATGTACTGAATGATGTTGGAGGAAAATGTTATGAATATCAACTTAAAGGAAGATATAAAGCCGATTTCGTACATCAAAACAAACGCTGCGGATATGATTAATTATATTAATGAACATAAAAAACCAATAATTGTTACTCAGCACGGGGAAGCGCGGGGAGTTTTATTGGATGTCGAATCATATCAGAATATGGTCAATGCCTTATCTATTATGAAATTATTACAGGTTTCTGAAAAATCCATACAAGACGGCAGGGTGTATGACAATGAAGAAGTTTTTTCAAGCTTAAGAGCAAAAATCGGCTTGAAAAATGGGTGAAAAATATTTTATAAAGTGGGCTGCTCCTGCAAGGAATGATCTGGATGAAATTATTGAATATATTGCTCATATATATTATATCGGGAAATAATAGTTGATTATTGGAGAATTATGTATAAAATGGAAAAAGATTAAGGAATTCTGTTTACCACGTTCCGCCTGAATACCAAAGTAATAGCATCTGTTAATAACACCCATTACCGTTTTTGTCCTCAACCTGCTGCGAGTCCATCTCTTTAATTATCCGGTATTATCTTCCATTACTTTTTTTATAAAGACGTGTATGTCTTTGGCATATTGAATAGCTGTTTTAACTTCTTCTTCCGTATATTCATGCCGGTTGGGATAACGAGGTTCTACCGCATACTGGAACAAAAAGGCGCACTTATCAAGCAACACTGAAATATCCACATTATTTGTTTTTGACAATTCCAACAGCGCGACAAGATCATGAATTTTCCTGAATTCAATTTCTTTATAAACAAGAAACCCCTTAATATATTTTTCAGCAGCTTGCTGGCATAAATTGCAGATGACATTGTCCGGTCTTGGATAATGCAATGTCATAAGATGCTCTGCCGATCTAAGGTCGCCATCAGCAATATCAAACCATTCTTTCGCTTCCGCCATTCTATCCATAGAGTTTAACACCTTTTTGGAGAACTTCTTTTTCGATGGTTGCAAATCCGGTTGAACGATAGAGGAATTTTTGTTTTTTTTGTCCTAAAAGATCGATGGATCTGTTCTGTATACCAAACATAACCTTGCGGGCCATTGCCAAAGCTTCATATTCCCGTATTTGCATGTCGTCTTTGAACACCAAATATAAATCAATATCAGAATCTTTTCCCGGCATTCCATAGGCAAAGGAACCAAAAAGATATATTTCTTCTACGGGAATGTTTTCAACTACGGATTTCGTTATGGCGTCAAGCTCTTTTTTTATTTTGGATAGGTCATTTTGCAATTTTTTTGCTCTCCCTGCTATCTGAATTACACTTTACTATTTTTACGTGCCCCTGTCAACACGGGGAAATCTGCCACACGGGAGAATCTGATATTTTTTTCAGAATTCCCCCTGACCGCTCCCAGCCCGGGTTACGAACTTAACGGTAACCGGGGAACCGGTGAAAGCGCTGTTGTCAGGGGCGGGAAGCCACGGAAGAGGCTCAGTAGTATCTGTCAATAACACCCATTACCGTCTTTGTCCATTCGATAAGGTTTTCGGGATTATTGTTTACCGTACTGATGTCCTTCAGAACAAACTCGTAAGGACATTGATTTTCGCGGCAGGCTTCAATGGTTTCGGCTGTTTCTTTTTCCACGGTTTCCCGGTCAAAATTTCGTCCAACGTTGGCGGGATTCGGTTTACGGGCAACGATATAGTTTCCGCCGATCTGCTCCGCCGAGGAACGGACATCCGCCCAGGGGCTGACTCCGATTTTTCTCATGTTGGGAATTTTTTTCAGGCAGGGGATGAACTTGTCCAGGGGCTCGCAGCAACCATAGTAGGCAAGTCCGCAGCGTTCCATCAGCTTACGCATATACTGAAGGTCGAATTCATCCTGCATTTCAGGGGAAGTCGACGCGAAAAGCTGGGCCATTCCGCGGAACCAGATATCTTTAAACCGTATCTTTCCGTCAAAGTCTTTTGCGGGGAGTTCGGCGGTGTATGACGGCGTACTGTGAAGATTGGGCAGATTAAAATCCAGAAGTCCCTGGGCCTCCATCTGTTCGTAGGTAGACACATAGATACCGGTAAACCGTGAAATAATGCTATGGGTAAATTCCGGACGGCATGCCATGTCCATGTAACAGTTGGTTACTCCGCGCAACATGGCAATCTCGTCCCAGGGCGCATAGTAGATTTGATGTCCACGCAGTTTAACCGGCATGATACCGTCAAAAACATCGTTTGCCAGAGCAAGATTTCTTTCATCTATATCGGGCCTTGCGGTAATTGTGGGGATTTTTAATTTTTCAAGTTTGTCTTCCGTATCAAGCTGATCTTCATAATGGTGGGATACAATATGGTTATCCCTGTTTGTGGAAAGCGTCTCTTCTTTTACCTGTACACCCGATATTCCAAACAGGGTACCGTAAGCCGCCCATCTCCTTAACCAGAGGCTTTCCTCCGGCCTGGCGGCGGATGCGGAATAGGGGTTTGAAGAATCAAGAGTGGTATCATAAGCCTTGCCGACATAAAAAACATCTTCTACTACCATGTCCGCCTGTATATGATTCCACCGGTAAAGAACCTGCCGGAGATAAGCTTCCATTGCCTGGGCTTCCGGTGACAGGCATTGCAAGACAAGCTCGTTATCAATATCCATTTCGTGCCAGGGGATTTCATCAATCCATACAATGGGCCGTCCCGGCTTGAGGCTGTTGTTGGCCCTGATGCGTTGTTCGCGCTCCCTGTTTACCGGCAGCGCTGCCAGTTCGGCAACCCGTTTCGCCAATTCCCGGATGATGTTTTTATCTTTTGCGGCAATCATGAATGCTCCTTTGTATGGGCGTCCGCAGTATCTGTTTGCCGGCTTGAGGAATCATTTTGTACTCCTACTCTTTCAGGCTGCCCATAGTAACACCCGACAGTATATACCGGGACATAAACGCATAGAAGATCATGATTGGCACTATGGAAAACGCGATTCCAAGGTAAATACCTCCCAGTTCAGTCTTGTAAATATCTCCCCGCAGGAGTACCACAAACATTGGAAGGGTATATTTTTTCATTGAAGTCAATAACAGAAAGGGGGTAAAGAAATTATTCCATGAGGCTACAAAGGTAAAAATGGCCTGTGCCGCGAGAGCAGGCTTTAATAAAAACAGAATAATACGGTTAAAAATATAAAATTCTCCGGCGCCGTCTACGCGGGCCGCATCGATAATATCCTGGGATATTACGGAACTCATGTATTGCCGCAGGAACAAAACCATGGTAGCCATGGATATTGACGGAACTATCAAAGGTATGTAGGAATCAAGCAGCTTCAGGCGGGCCATAAACTGATAAAAGCCGATGAACGACAAAGATCCCGGGAGCATCATAACAATAAGAATAATACTCCAAAGTACCCGGCGGCCTTTAAAAGCGTATACATGAAGCCCGTATGCCGTCATTGAATTAAAATAAACTGCCAAAACGGTAGAACCCAGAGAAATAATTACACTGTTAAAAAAGCCCTTGTAAAACGGTACATCAAAACGTGTCAGAAATTTCCAGTTTGAAAGCAGGTGTTTACCGGGCAGGAGGGAAATCCCCGCATTAATTTCCATTGTTGATCTTGTGGCGTTAATAATCATTATATAGACAGGTATAATTGCCAGAATTGCCAGGAATGTCATAAAAATATATACGACAAACCGTTTGGCATTGATATACAATATGCCTTTTATCATCAGATCGCCCCTTCGGCTTTTTTCAAGTCACTTCTGTCATGGAGAAAAAAGAAAATGAACAGGGCAAAAACGATTGTTATCAGAAACAGCCCTATTGCGATAGCGGCTCCGTAAGAATAATCATTTGATCCCTGAAACGCAACATTATACAGATACATTATTGTCGTCCGCGCCTTAAAATCGGGATTCCCCCTCATGTTGGTAAGCATGGCGGGAATATCAAAGGCGTTTATACCGCCTATCATGCAGGTAAGAAACACATACAGCAAAACGGGTCTTAATAAAGGCAATGTAATAAACCATGTTGTCTGACGGCTCGAAGCGCCGTCTACCAGTGCCGATTCAAACAGGGAAACCGGTATTGCGGTAATTCCCGCCATTAAAATAATAAGGTGGTACCCATACCACATAAGCCAGAAAATAAAAGAAATTATCCCCCTTGTAAACAGAACATTTCTGAAAAGATCCATCATCTCGTAGTTTGACACCCCGTTCCGTTCTACCAAAACACGTAAACCCATTCTGTACAGGATTTGAGACAGAGGCCCGGTGGGATACTGAAAAAGTGTTAAAAATAAAAGTGAAATGGATACTGCGGTGAGCAGATTGGGCATATATACCAGAGCCCGGAACAATCCCCTTCCTTTCAGGTTCAAATAACTGTCTGAAAGCAGTATCGCCAGGAGGAGGGCAACACATATCTGGAAAATGATCGAAACACCTGAAATAATAAATGTGTTGCCGACAGAACCCCAGAAAAATTTATCTCCGGCCAGTTTTGCAAAATTTTTAAGGCCTACAAGTTTAAAATCAGTCCGCATTCCCTTTAAATCCGCAAAGCTTAAAATAACAGTATACAAAGTCGGCCACAGAAAGAAAAATATAAAACCTGTTACAAAGGGTAGACAGAATATATACCCCCATTTTTGTAATCTTGCCTGATAGCCGGCCTTATGCATACTGTTACTCCTGCAAAAAGCGGACGTCTCGCCGCTTGTGTAAATCGAAAATTAACACAAAGTGTTAATTCTAACCCCTCAACACTAAAATCCCATTTCGCTTGCAACCTGATCTTTAAAATCAGCCAATGCCTTCTCTTTTGATTTTTCATTATTGGCATAGGCCGTTACGGCTTCATTGAAAATGGCATTTATTGCGTCATCCGTGCCCTGAACAAGTTTACCGTTCACAAAAGGAGCAAGTTCCGAAAACAGAGCCCAATGGTTTTGACCGCCCACATACGGATCGGAAAACTGATCCTTTACCTTGGCATTGACCCTGTTGTTGGAAGTCAAATCCCCGCGCTTTATGGCCCAGGCTTCCAGGAAATCGTCATCGGCGGTCATATAGCGGATAAATTCTTTTGCTTCCGCGGGATGTTTGGTTCCTTTGTAGGCAGCGATATATGTACCGCCGTTATAATGATACATGGGGCCGGGAGCGATGGCCCAGTCGCCTGAAGTTTCCATCGCATTGGTCTTGAATACATAGCTTATGCCCCAGGTGGGAAGGAAATATCCAAATACATCGATTGTATTTCCGTTTTCATCTTTCAGGATGCCTTTCATGCCGTTAAACCAGCCTTCCGACCAGCCGCCCAAACGGGCGTCGTAGCCTTTTTCGCGTATGGTTCTGGATACATCCATATAATCAAGAAGGATGGGATCTATTACCAGGGAGCCATCAACCACCCAGGGCTGTTTACGATTGGGGGTATAGGCATCCAATAGTCCCGTAAATGTGGGCACAATCACACAGCTTCCGCCGGATTTATCATGGAGCGTCTTGGCCGTATCCATGAATTTATTCATATCGGAAAGATATGTTTGAATTTGAGCCGGGTCATCGGTACCCAGATATTTTTTTGCCAGGCTTCGGCGGTAGTAGAAAGCGCCGGGAGTGGCCTGCCATGAAAGGGCATAGACTTTACCGTTATCGCTGCCAATTTCCACCTGATATGGTACAAGCGCATCCTTATATAAATTGTAAATATCGGTAAGATCCAATACCTGACCCGATTCAACAAACTGGCGTGTATAGTTCACATTCAGGGCAAAACAATCGGGCGCTCCCTGACCCGAGGTTAAGGCGGACACAAGCTTGTTTACATACCCGGCGCTTTCCTGAACCAATGTATGTTCTATTGTTATGTTGGGATGAGCCTCCTTGTAGAGATCCAACATACCGTATTCAAACTCATTGGTAAAATTCCAGACGGCAAGGGTTACCTTTTCGTCAGGGGAGGCAGCGGCGGAAGCCACTCCTTCCTTTGCTTTGCACCCCAGCAGAGCCAAAGCAAGAACAAGAATAGAAACCAGAAAACTTTTCATAGAAACCTCCAAAACAAATTTATTTAATACAGAAATCTGTATTAAGTCCTAATCCGCTCTTCAGTTTTCTTTCAACTTTTCAAGAAACTGAAGCATCTTTTCTTCGGTATCAATATCCATAAGATAGAAAGACAGGCCTTTACACCCAAGCAGTTTTGTCAAAGATAAGGCATATTCGGATTTGGTATGGAATAACAGGCTCTTGCCTTTCCCGGTTATTTTTTTCCATATGTCAGAAAAGCAGCTGATATCCCTTCCTTTTTCGTCAACATACTGAATTGCATGGAGATTCGGAATACCGCAAATATCATCTATATGCTTAAATTCGTCCGATCCGTCCAGATGCCATATCGTATAGTCAAAAAAAGCCGCTTCTTTTTCCATCTCGGGCATTGCAAATTTTCTGAACATTTCGGGAGAAAGCATGGTGCATACGTCGCACTGAATAGCATCCATGTCGCCCGGCGCCCAGGCGCCTGTCCAGTTATACTCTTCTCTGCGATCATGGACAGCCCTTGCCTCACGGTAGGAAACAACAGCCTGGGAATGAAATTCTCCAAGACGCTTGAGCCAGCGCAGTACATCTTCTTCACGTTCGATTAAATCCATTAAAAAATTTGAAGAACCCCGCATCAGTGAAAGGGTAGTCATTGGATCCAGCATGGGATTAGCGCCCAACACGGCGTCATAGCCAAAGGCCTCATGGTTACGGTGGATCATGTCGATTGCAAACTTCAATTCCCTGCATGGGGAAGCTGGTTCAGGAAGAGGGAGATCGAACAAGTCGTCTTCCTCTTCCAGCCAGGCGGTAAATGTATCGGGAGCGTAATCGATCTTGCCACCCGCCTGGACACAGAGCATCCCCAAAAGACTGGCGAAATTACAGAATGCGCCGGGCACAGCTTCGGCAAGGTATAAATTGTTTTCAAAATTGTACCTGGTATTGTTCAGCCTTATATCGGCATCCAGATCAAAACAGGCGGCTTCGGAAGGATTTTTTGGGCTTATGAGGCGCCCTTTCCTTTCCTCAGGCGGCTTCGGAACCGGATTGAAAATCAGGGGCCTGTCGGTTTCTTCACAATTCCACCATGCCGTCAGGTACTTACAAGCTTCCTCCCAATTATGCTTATATTTGCCGGTCCATTTGACAGATACATCCATTTTTCATCCTTACCCACAATTGGTTATTATTTTATCAGGGACTGGGGAAATTTGGCTAACTGCTTTTTGCTGAGTATTACCCAAAAATTGCTCTAAAAGCAGCATGTTTTGAAGAAAAAATTTACCGCGAAGAGAAATTATCAGACCTGTTTGCGAACACGGGTTCCGGAACGGTAAGAGGAAGGGGAGGCGCCGGTATAGGCGTAAAATTGACGGTTGAATGTCTGCTGACTGGCAAAACCGCATTTATAAACAATGTCGGTGATGGGTATATCCGAGCCGGATAAGTATTCCCGGGCCTGCATGACCCGCAGCCTCGTCAGGTATGCATGAAATGTCTCTCCGGTACGATCTCTAAAAAGACGGGAAAAATAAAATTTGCTTAAAGAGGCGGCCGCGGCGGCGTCTTCAAGGGTTATGCCGGGAGTTTTAAAATTTTTATGAATAAAGGACAGCGTCCGTTCGAAGGAGGGAAAATTGGAATATTCTTTTGCCGCCTTGTTTGGCCTGCTTTTTACAGGTGGAATCTCACGGAGATACAGCAATGCCATTTCATAAAGATACTTTCTTATTGCCAGCCTGTAGCCCTCATTCATGGCAAGATATTCTCTGCTGATCTGCGATATTATATGTGCCATACGCCGGTGGAGTTCACCATCGGTTTCGGCGGTGATCAATGTCTTGCGGGAAAAAATCATCGTCTGACTGTCTTTATCCCTGAGTTCAAACAGGGACTGGTTAAATAAATCAATACTGAAAAGAAATACAATATGATGGGTATGGCCTGATTGGTTAACATAACCGTGTATTACTTCAGGATTGATAACCGCTATATCGCCGTCTTTAAGGCTATATATTTTCCCGTTTATGGATATATCAGCCTTCCCTTTTACAATATGAAATACTTCCAGATATTTCTGCCAGTGCAGAGGATGGCCTGAACTATTTGAATCCCACACGTCATTCCAGAGATAGAAGGGAAAAACAGGATTAAGTTTTGTCCTGAAATAATAAGGCTTATTGCTTACTATTTGTTTTGCAGCTATACACGGGGGGGGGGGGGGATAATACAGAAGAAAACTTTCGTTTTTCCATAGCGGAAATTCCTTTACGTGAAGCGTCCTGTATAAACGTATACCACAAGTATAGACCAAAATGGAGAATCTGTCAAACAAGTGGATATATGAAGAATTTTATAAACCGTCACGTCAAAGAAGTCGAATAAGTTCAGCAGGCGGAGTATGAAGCGCCTCTTCTTCCTTCCTGCTCTTATACTTTTTCGACTTTTTCGACCTGGCGGTAAAGTATTCTTCATCCGGTCTTGAGTCCACCACCTACAGTTTGAAAGATGTCAAGACACTACCGCAGATCGAAAGGCTTGAGGATCTTGTCTACCTGTACCGGTTTGCCGTTGGCGTCGTCTACCGTTACCTTTGTAAAGGCCCAGCCATTGATTTTGTCAGGATCAATTCCCGCCGCGATGAAGGGTTCCGGGTTAAGAACAAAAACAATATCCTTGTCATTTGTGTCCATGTCCTTGGCCCATTCAAAGAGGTTGCCGCCTCCCAGATTCACTCCGTAATGATCCATGGCGCCGTGATAGCCTATGCTGCTCCGCTTGAGTTTTACAATCTGTTCATAGGAAGCAATGGGCGTTGCGTCTCCCGAATACGTGAGGGTCTCTTTACCCAGTTTCGTACCAACCATGATCATGTTTCCAAAAACGGTGTAACCCGCAGGCAGCATGCCGGGTTTCAGGCCCGCGTCAATAAACGGTCCGGATTCAAAGGCGATCATCACATCATAGAGAGGGCTTTCCGCATAGTTACTGCTCCAGATGAATTTTGAAACTGAATCCGGCGCGGTAAGAGACCAGCCGCCGTTGGGCTGGTCTTTTGCAAGGGTAACGGAACTTGTTTTAAGAAGCCTGTCAAAGGATGAAACCGAATCTTTCCCTACTACGTCCAGGTTTCCGCAGGATATTGCCGCAGCGGCAAGGGCCGCGGTCAGTATGAGACTTATAAGCGGTTTTTGTCCGGACAACCGGGGTTTCCGGGCAATTCTATTAAACCTTGTCTTTTTCATTTATACACTCCTATAAAAAGCGGCGGTATCGCCGCTTGCGTTAAACCGGACATTAACACGAAGTGTTAATGCATACTCCTATAAAAAGCGGCGGCATCGCCGCTTGCGTTGAATCACTCCCTGTTTTTATGCTTTGAAACGCTTGAGTCTGAGGGCATTGCTCAGTACCGATACGGAGCTCATGCTCATGGCGGCGGCGGCGAATATCGGGTTGAGGAGGGGGCCTCCAAAGAGGTACAACACTCCCGCCGCAATGGGTATTCCCAGTACGTTGTAACCGAAGGCCCAGAAGAGATTCTGTTTGATGGTGCGGATAGTCCGTTTGCTTAAATTTATGGCTGTGGGCACATCCATGAGATCGCTGCGCATGAGTACAATATCCGCGGACTCCATTGCAACATCGGTGCCGCTTCCGATTGCGATGCCGATGTCGGCCTGGGCGAGGGCCGGGGCATCGTTGATCCCGTCCCCTATCATCGCAACTACGTTGCGATGATGTGGAGAAGCGCCAGAGCGCTTCTCCCCGCATGTTTCGGTTTGCAGTTTTTTTATTTCCGCTGCTTTGTCCTGGGGCAGCACTTCCGCAAGCACCCGGTCTATGCCCACCTGCCTTGCGATGGCGGCCGCGGTTTTCCTGTTGTCTCCCGTGATCATGGCAACCTCTATTCCCATATTGTGAAGTCTCTCAATGGCATCCCTGCTGCTCTTCTTGATCACATCGGCAACCGCCACAATTCCTGCCAGTGTATTATCAATAACCACATACATCGGCGTCTTGCCTTCCCCGGCAAGGCGATCCGAGTCCGTCTCCATGGAGATCAGATCTATGCCTCTCTCTTCCATGAGTTTGCGGTTCCCGGCCAATACACCCCTTCCGTTGACAGAGGCTTCGATGCCGCGGCCTGTAAGGGAAACAAAATTTTCGGCCTTGAACAATTCAAGCCCTCTCGCTTCTGCGGATTTTACGATTGCCTGTCCAAGCGGATGCTCGCTTCCCTTTTCAACGGAGGCGGCAATTTGAAGAAATACATTCTCCGCGGCGGGGGGGGCGTTGCGGGGGCCCTCCCCCGCAGAGGGGGCAGCGGAGGACCCGCCTTGCGGGGCCGGAGTGCGGGGGGGGCTCCCCCCGTTTAACAGAATATCTGTCACCTCAGGCTTGCCTTCGGTAATGGTTCCGGTTTTGTCGAAAACGATTGTCCGTATCCTGTGGGCGGTCTCCAAAGCCTCGCCGCCCTTAATCAGAATGCCGTTCTCCGCACCTTTACCGGTTCCCACCATGATTGCTGTCGGCGTGGCAAGGCCCAGGGCGCAGGGGCAGGCGATGACCAGCACGGAGATAAAAACGGTAAGGGAAAATTCCGGCACGGACTTTCCGGGAGGCAGGGTAACGAGGCCCGCCGAAGAGGCGGCAAACCAGGCGATTCCGGCGGCAAGGGCAATGGCGCAGACAATCGGAACAAAGTAACCTGAAACAATGTCCGCAAGCTGGGCTATGGGCGCCTTTGAACCCTGGGCGTCCTCCACCAGCTTGATGATCTGGGCAAGAGCAGTATCGCTGCCGATCTTTGTCGCTTTGAACCGGATGACACCGTTGGTGTTGATCGTGGCGGCATACACCATGTCGCCCGATTTTTTGTCAACAGGCATGCTTTCGCCTGTAAGCATCGATTCGTCAATGGAAGTGTTTCCCTCAAGCACAACTCCGTCCACGGGAATTTTTGCGCCGGGCTTTACAACAATTATGTCTCCTCTTTCGACTTCGTCAATCGGGATCTCCTTTTCATCTCCGTCCCGGATAATGATCGCCGTTTTGGGAGCCAGGCCCATAAGTTTCTTAATCGCCTCGCTGGTTCTTCCTTTGGAAACAGCTTCAAGAGTTTTACCGAGAAGGATGAGGGCGATGATCACCCCGGCGGTTTCAAAGTAGAGGGCGTCTACCGCGTTGAAATCTCCCTGAGCTATCTGAAAAATATTATAGATACTGTATACAACCGCCGCCGTGGTACCGACGGCAATGAGAGAATCCATGTTGGGGCTGCGCTGTATGAGCGCCCTGAAACCGACTGTATAAAACCGGTAACCCACGGCGATAACCGGGATAACCAACAGTAACTCTGCGAGCGCATAGATAAGGGGAAAATTCATGGGCGCAAGGGCTCTGGGAAAAGGCAGTGTTACAACCTTAATCATCGGCACCATGGCGATATACAGGAGAGGCAGGGCAAAAGAAACGGCTATAATAAATTTGGTCTTTAGAACCTTTATCGCCTTTTCCTTTCGGAGCCTGTCTTCGTCAGGCGCCCCCTTCCCGGAAAAATCCAGAACCTTGTATCCGGCTTTTTCTATGCTTTCCCTGATTGCCGGCCTCCGTACCTTCTGTGGATCGTAGACCACCGTTGCCTTTTCCGTGGCGAGGTTTACCGAGGCGGTTTCAACGCCTTCCAGTCTGCGAATCGCCTTTTCTACCCGCTGGGCGCAGGCCGCGCAGGTCATGCCCCCGATACTCAGTGTCTGATTTTCCATGCTGTATTCTCCGCCTAACTTCTCTTCCAGCGCGCGAAAATATCCCGCGCCCTGGCCAGGTATTCTTTACTGATTGTAATGGTGTTTCCGCTTACCGTTTTATCATCCTTGAAGATGGGAACCGGATTGCAGCCGCCGGAACGGATTTCAACCTGGCTCATCCTGAAACGTTTACCGCAGTTTTGGCAGACCAGTACCGTGCCCTGCTGTTTGTAGAAACCCCGGCCTGAAAGGTAGCAGGACTGACAGGTATTAAAAGCCGTTCGTATTGTACCATCGGGAGCCTTAACCGCCAATACTTCAACACGGGTCCCGCCTATATCCACCGGATAAAAAACAGCGTTTTCCGTCAGCTCATCAATGCTGATAACCAGATCCCGGTCGCTGATTACCGGCTTTACCGTATTGAGTCCGTTCTGCGCGAATGCGAGCGCGGACGCAAGAAGCATCAATACTACCGCTCCAATTTTTATGTTCATATACATCTCCTTTACATCTCCTTCGAGTCATATTTGGATACTGAAGAATTTTATAAACCGCGAAGTCAAATAAGTCGAATAAGTTTTTTAAGAGATCCTCTTTTTCTCTTTCCTTTTTCGACTTTTTCGACTTTGGGGTAAAATATTCTTCTTCCTGTCTAGTGACAACTTGCCCCTCCTTCTGCCTGTTCAAACCACGCGTCCGGGTAGATCAATGTTTCCGCTTCCGACACTTCGGCTTTTATGGCTTCAATATCAACGGAGGCAATATCGTCAACCACCTTGACATAACCGTAGAAAACATTGTCCTGAGTCGAAAAATCAAAATCCGCGACGGGCATGAACTGGATGACGTTATCCCCCTGGTCTATATCCACCCGCGCGTAGTACGCGGGAACGATGAGGCCGCTGTTCCCCTCGTCCAGGGAATCGTTATTGACGGTCCACGCAACCGGTATGAATTTCTGCACCACGATGATTGCCGGATCGAAACCTTCGTCCCGGAGATCTATCCGTACCGCCTGCCGGCCTTCGCCGTTCATTTCGGCTATGGCAACGGTGTCCGCCGCTATGTCCACCCCCGCCGGTTGAGGGCTGAGAACGGGTTCTGTTTCAATTACCGCGGTTTCGCCTTTCCCGACAACAGTGATACTGCTCCGTATCATTCCCATCCAGCAGCTGTAGGCGAATCTGCCTGTTTTTTTCGGGATGAATTCGATGATGTTTTCTCCGGGCGTAAAACGGTGCTCTATGCCGTATTCACGGATGATCATTCTGTTGTTGCAGCCGTTTATGCTTCCCTGCGGCGCGTTGATCGTCCACTTTACCGGGATGCCTTCCTGCACCGTAATTGCCGGATAGCGGCCGCCGCTCAGGCTGGAATTGATAATCTGCGCACCGTTTTCAATAAGGGGTGTGAACGTGTTGCCGGAAGCGGATTGCGAACCGGAGGGCCTTAAAAAAGCGGTAAGCGTATCAAGGGGATTCGGCAGGGCGGAGAGGCTCCAGCCGTTTGTAAACATGGTAAGCCCGAGAACGCCGACGAGGACGGCCCCAATCTTCATCACCTTTGCGGAAAAGGCATGCCCGAATGAACCGCTCAACAGAGAACTCAATGCGCCCAGGCCGAACATAAGGGGAACAGTCCCCGCGCTGAACAGGAACATTGAAACGCCGCCCGCGACAGGGCTGCCCGTGGACAGCGCATACAACTGCATGGCCTGCAGGGGGCCGCAGGGCATGAGTCCGTTAAGGAGCCCGATAAAGAGAGGATTCCTGTCGGCCTCTTTCTCTTTGTCGATTTTATCCGCAAAAAATTTTGGCATGCGGAGATTGAAACGCCTCAGGGCAGGGAAAAACCCGAGCATGTTGATGCCCATAATCACCATGAATATTCCGGCAAGAAGCTGAACGGCCCCCTGAAAACGCCCCGATACGCTTATCACCGAACCGAGCGCGCCGGCGAAAATGCCCACAAGAGTATAGGAGACGATGCGGCCGCCGTTATAGAGCGCGCTTGGCACGAGAACGGCAAAACGGCTCCGGACTTCGGGAACTTCACTCCCCCGCGCATGTGTCCGTAGTGTCTGTGAAAGATTGATGCCGCCGCACATGGCGACGCAATGAACGGAGGTAACAAGGCCGATGATGAAGAGCATGCCGTAACCCATGCCGGCTTCCGCCAGGGGAAAGGCCGACGCGATGTTTGATATACCGAGGCGGCGCAGGATCATGTACAGGGCGAGGATGATAATCAGTGTCCCGGCCATGTCCATCCCGGATGCCGGACGGCCGGAACCGGGTGAAGCTTCCCCGGCGCCCTGATCTTCAAGCACCCTGTAATCCAGTTTTTCGATGATTCGGGTAATTTCGTGAAGGCCGATCACCGCCTTCTTATACCTTACCCTTGCCGTTCCGGTATTGTAGCTGACGGACGCTTCCTCAATGCCCGCGGTGCTTTTAAGCTGCTTTTCGATCCGGTTCTGACAATTCACGCAGCTCATACCGCCGATACGGATTGTCCTCTCACAAACATCTTCTGTCGTCATAAAGCCCTTTACTCTCCTTGTGTCAGGCAAAGTGTAGCATAACATTGTGAGGGAATTATGAGGAATACTGTTTTTTTTACAAATTGATGTTTTTCCAAAATCAAGGATTTGCGGAAGGCAGACTGCCGCCGCCGCTCATTATTGGCAGTTATACACCGGTGTCAAACTCAAGTTCAATCTGCCCTTCCTCCCAGCCTTTAGTCAGGCCCGTTTTGGAAAGATTCCAGTGAGCGGCCGCGGCAATGGAGAGGGCCACGGGGATAACCTGGGTTTCCGCATAGTGTTCATAGTCCAGGGACCCGTGGGGCAGACTCAGGGGTTCGGCGCCGTTTTTTGTCCACACATACTCTACCCTCCCCCGCCGTCCCTTCCAGCCCAGAAGCCGCGCGGCCTTGACCTGGGGCGGGGTAGAAGCGGTGTAGGCTTCCGGGGGCCGGGTAAGGCGCTTGCGGTACACAAGTTCCGCGTCGAGTTTTCCGCCGCGCAAAAGCTGCAAGGTTTCCCTGAGCCTCGCGGCAAAGGCTTCTTCGCCTTTTCCGGAAAACACCAGCTCCAGAAGCTCAAGCTGCAGCCGCCGGGCCAGAGAAGTAGAATCACTGCGTACCGCCTCCATGCCCTTTACCTCTACCCTGCAGCTTCCGTCCGGAAGCAGAAGGTAGCCGCCATAGCCCTTGGCCCGGCCCTTGGCTTCGGCCTCTCCGCCGCGCTGAAACGCTCCCCTCAGATGGGGAATGAGAAAACGGCGGTACACCTTTTCAAAACGCAGTTCGATAAAGGATTCTCTTCCGTATTCTTCTTTGATTTTCTCCGCAAGAAAACCGTTAAGTTCAGCGGCAAGATTTTTACAGAGGGAATCGAAGTTACTGTATTCACTCCCGTCCGTAAGGCCGGTTTCAACAAAGAGAGAATCCGTATCGCCGTAAAGTACACGGCGGCCTTTTTCGGAAAACCAGTCGCGGGAAAGGAAAAGCCATTTGCGGGCAAAGGAGGTGATGGCGCCGGCAAGTTCCGTGCGGCCGTAACGGCAGGAGGCGGTTCCCAAAACCCCATAGAAACTGTTCATCAGGATCTTGTACACCTGGGCGGCTGTCTCATTACCTTCGTCCAGCGCCTTCCGCCGTTCGGCAAAATAATCTCCGATAAGAGCGGGAAGCAGTCCCGGCGCACGGGAAAACGCGGCGCCGTTGGGCGCGCTAATCAAGTCCCCTTCGGCGGTTCGTGCGTGTGAAAGAGGATCGATGTTGAATGTCCGCATGATACTTGGATAGAGGCTGCGGAAATCGAAGACCGCAATGTTTTCAAAAAGCCCCGGCGCCGGATCAAGAACGGTTCCGCCTGCCGCGCCGGAAACTTTACGTTCAGGATCATCAGGCGGCGGGGCAATGCCGGCCTTGCGCAGTTCCATTCCGTATATGCGTTCAAAACTCACCACGCTGGTCCATGCCTTGTCCAGACTCACGCCGGTAAGCACGGCCCGTTCCGCCGTCAACCGGAAAAGTCCTGTCTTTTTCAGAATCCCTGTCACCAGTTCCGCGTCCCGGAGGCAGTATTCCCCGAAACGTTCCGGATCTTCAACATAAAGTCTGTCAAGCGCGGCTATCTTCTCTTCACCGTTGGAAAAAACATTTTCATTTTCGGCTATACTGGCCTTCCCTTCTCCCAGCACCGATCTGGCTACCGTCTCGAGACTGAAGTCCGCAAGCGTACTTTCGCCGCTGTCACTGCTGCCCAGCATATCCCGGCCTCCGGCCCGGAGTACCCGCAATGCGTCTATCACCTGGCGGCCGGGTACCAGGGCGGCGGAGGAACGTCCCCGCCGATGGAAATAATCCGTCCCCTGTTTGTCACCCGCAAAAAACTTTGCCTCTTCAACGGATCTTCCCAGGGTAAAAGGCAGAGCCAGACTGATACAGCGTTCCGAAAGAATTCTGTAATCGAATTCCAGAAAATTCCAGCCCGTAAGTACATCAGGATCTATACTTCGAATATCATCCAAAAAAGCGGCAAGCAGGGATCTTTCATCAGGATGAAAGACCAGAGTTTTTGAATTTTCCCTGTCTTCCGAAGATGGGGGGCTCAGCACTCTGACCATGCGGCCTTCATTTCTGGCGGTTCCGTTGTACGTTCCTTCGGGCCACAGGAGGCTGTCCGTCCACGCGATGCCTACGGCCCTGACGGCATTTGTTTTAGTATCGGTCTCAATGTCGATGGACGCTATCCGCAGGGGCCAGGGCCTCGTTTCAAAATCGGCAGGAATAGTACCGAGTTCAGGATCGGCAAACACAAAATCGATGTACCGGCCCGGCCGGCTCCCGCCGCGGATCTCCACGGGCCCCCGGATATGCCGTTCCGAAAGGTAGAGATCCTGAGGCTTTGCGTCTCCGTCAGGGCTGGGAATGCCGGCTTCTCCAATCAGTTTTGCCGCCTGGGAACGCTCGGCGTAGCGGGCAAACTCAAGACGGAGCAGAGTCTCTTTTCCGAAAAAGTCTTCCAGATCCGAGTCCAGGTATTGAAAATAAAACTGCCGCAAAAGCGGGGAAACTCTTTCCCTGTCGCTTTCGTAGATGTGAATATAAGGCCGCCAGCGGGACACGGATACCGCAAATGAATGTCCGTCCGCAAGCCTGCCGAGAATGTAGATCCTGTTCCTGCGGAGATCCGCATAACTGTGAATGATAAAACCGTGGTACGTGTTCATCTGCGGGCAGGGCCTGTGGTTTTCTGTTTCCGCCATGACCGTAATTCTAAATTATTTCCCCTGAACCGCCAAGGTATTTCAACGCATTTCGGGCCCCCGGGGCCCCGGAAAGATCCGCACACGGCGTTTCTTTTTTTTGAGCGCCGGGACAAAGCTTTCCAGATCTCCGGCTTCAAGCAATTCCTCAGGATCGTATTCAAGATCAAGCGCGGTTGACAGCCCTTCCGCAAGGGCACGGCTCAGGGCGCCGTGGCAGCGGATGATATCCCTCAACGCGGGAAACAGGGTTTCTTTTCCGGATTTCCGGTAACAGGCTTCGAGCCGGGAAAGCTGCAGTTCTTCTATCTGCATTGAATTCATATCATCCGGTTTTCCGGTACGGCTTGACAGAAACTCTGTAAAGGTTTCCAGAAAAACCGAAGGTTTCATTTTAAGAGGTTTCAGGGCCTGCAGGAACCATGGCACCGCCCTCCCCCGGTTATAAAAGATATCCGTCCCCCCGGAAAGAGAAGCCGCTTTTTCAAGATCCCCCGCGGAAAAAGTTCCTGTTCCCAGCACCATGTAGGGAGCCTCTTCTTCAATCTCCATCTCCAGTTGTCCGGCCCAATTCCAAAGGGCTGTACCGGGGAGCACGGAAAGTCTGAAGAGATCCAGATTATTGGGATAGAGGGAGAGGGCAAAGTCAAGGCTCCTCTTGTAAGAGACAAGGCTGTCGCCGGGGAGACCGTAGATAAGATCCAGCCCGAAGATAACCCTTTCCGCATTAAGGATATCGATACCCCGGCGGAATGCCTTCATATCCAGCACACGTCCAACATGCGCACAGATACTGCTGTCCGCAGTCTGGAGACCGATCTGCAGAGAAGCGCCGAGTCCGGCAAAACGCCTTGCCTGCGCCCTGCCGACAAGTTCCGCGCGCACTTCAAAATGCCAGTGGGTATCCGTGGGCAGGCCTTCTTCTTCAGCCTTTCTGCTCTCGGCAAGGATCATATCGAGAATTTTCAGGGCCCTTTTGTTTTCGATATTGAAAGTAGGATCAAGCACAAACACATAGGGAACTTTTGCGCGGATAAAAACTTTAAGTTCTTCAAGGAGCCTCTCTTCGCCGAAATGTCTGAGCCTCCGGTCTCCCCTGGACTCGTAACAGTATGCGCAGGCATAGGGGCAGCCCCGGGTAAGCTCCCAGAGCACGGTAGAGGATTCGCCGATCTCAAGCGTCCCGTCCAGCCAGGGCGAAGGCAGGGATTCAAGATCGTCTCCGTAAGGCGGAGATTCTGTGACCGGCAATGAGACGCGGGGCGAAAGTTCTTTTCCCGCAAAGAACCGTTCCTCAATAAGGGCAAGAACCTTCCGTTCCCCCTCCCCTTCGACTACGGCATCAAAGGGGCCGCCTTCTTTCAACAGCAATCCTGCGGGAAGGGCGCTTGCTTCCGGGCCGCCGCAGAAGAGAAATATTCCGGGGAAACGTTTACGAATTTCTTTTGCGGCCGCAACACAGATACTGCGATTCCAGCTGTAGAGGGAAAAGCCCGCCGCGTCAGGACACGCGGCGCTTATTTTTTTGACGAGTAAGGCAGAGCCTTCCGGCGCAAATCCCTCGCGGAGAGACACGAAAATTTTCTCCCCGAAGCGCTCCCTGAGGGCCGATACGATACAGGCGGCGCCCAGGGGAACGGCTTCAGGCCCCTTCTCAAAATGCAGCGCCGCGATAACAACAACAGGGATGCCCTCCGCGTGGTTCATAAGACGGATATTCGGAATTTACAACGCGACACGGGCCCTGTTTTTCCTTTCAAGTTCCGAAAGCAGTTTCTGCGGTTCCCTGAATTTTGAAAGGAAGATCATGGCGGCAATGATATATGGTTTGTAGCTTGCCTGTTTGTAAAGCGGAACACGGTAACGGTCAAATACCGACGCGGCTACTTCCCCCTCCCTGCAGCTCAATCCACTGATGTCCGCGGGGAGGCAGTGGAGGTAGAGAGCCTTGCCGTCTTTTGTCTTCTTCATTAAATCTTCGCCGCACTCCCAATCCTTGTGGGATCCATTCTGGGCGAGAAGCTCCTTTTCCAGGGCCTTGATGCCGTCAAAATCATTGTTACCGTAGAGCTCCGTCCGTCTTTCCATTGCCCTGAAGGGAGCCCAGCTTTTTGGATAGACAATATCGGCGTCCGCGAATGCTTCCGCCATGGAAGCGGATGTGCTGAACTTCCCGCCGTACTTAGCGGCATTTTCCCTTCCAAGCTTTTCTACATCTTCCATAATTTCGTAGCCTTCCGGATGGGCAAGAGCCACCTCCATGCCGAAACGGGTCGCCAGTCCCACCACGCCCTGAGGCACCGAAAGAGGCTTCCCGTAGGAAGGCGAATAGGCCCAGGTCATGGCAATTTTTTTGCCGCGCAGATTTTCTACACCCCCAAAGTGGTGAATGATATGATCCATGTCGGCCATGATCTGGGTAGGGTGATCGATGTCGCACTGAAGGTTTACGATAACGGGCCGCTGTTCCAGCACACCATCCCTGTTGCCTTCTTTAACCGCGCCGGCAACGGCATGCATGTATGCGTTTCCCTTGCCGATGTACATGTCGTCCCGGATACCGATGACATCGGCCATAAAGGACACCATGTTTGCGGTCTCCCTCACCGTTTCTCCGTGGGCGATCTGGCTCTTCCCCTCGTCCAGATCCTGTACGGCAAGTCCCAAAAGATTACAGGCCGAAGCAAAACTGAAACGTGTCCGTGTTGAGTTGTCCCGGAAAATCGAAATCCCCAGGCCGCTGCGGAATACCCGTGCGGAAATATTGTTTTCCCGCAGGGAACGCAGGGCATCCGCTACGGTAAAAACCGCGGCAATCTCATCGGCCGATTTTTCCCAGGTAAGAAAAAAATCTTCACCGTACAAACCGCCGAATTTCAGGGAATCAAGTTTTTTTGTAAAGTGAGACATGATACTCATAAACATTCCTCCATTAAACATTCCTCCATCTGTCTTTTATCCGCAATACACCGAAGGCAGAGCCGCATACACCGCGGCGCACTGAACAAGATCGGCCTTCCAGGTAATCTCGTTCGGGGCATGGGCCTGATTCTCCTTCCCCGGCCCCAGGCCTATGCAGGGAATGCCTTCCCTTCCCATGACGGCAACTCCGTTGGTAGAAAAAGTCCACTTCGTGATCACCGGTTCGCCGTACATGCCCCGGAAAGCTTCCGCCATTGCCCGGGTAATTTTATGATCCTCAGGCGTCACCCAGGTGGGGAAGAAGGCATCCGTTGGATACACAAGTCCTGTGTAACTTGCGCTGTCATACTTATACATGTTTACCGCGGCGGCATATTTTTTCACCGAGGGGAGCGCCTCAATCTCCGCGATTGCGGACTTGTAGGTCTCGCCGCCGGTAAGACGCCGGTCAACGGAAATGGCGCACATATCCGCCACGGCGCAGCGGGAAGGCGAATTGTAGAATATCTGCGACACCGCAAGAGTTCCCTTTCCGAGGAAGGCGTCATCCTTAAGGCGGCCGTTAAGATCTTTTACCTCATTGATGATCTCCGCCATCTTGTAGATTGCGTTGTCCCCCCGTTCAGGCGCGGAGCCATGACAGGAAATTCCCTTCACCTCCACCCGGATCTCCATACGCCCCCGCTGTCCGCGGTTGATGTGCCCGTCGGTAGGCTCGGTAATTACCACAAACTCAGGACGGATCTTGTCCTCATTGATGATATACTGCCAGCAGAGACCGTCGCAGTCTTCCTCCTGCACTGTTCCTGTTACCAGTACCCGGTATTTTTCGGAAAGCAAGCCCGTATCTTTCATGATCTTTGCGCCGTAAACCGAAGAAACGATGCCCCCCAGCTGATCCGAAGCGCCGCGGCCGCCGATCTCCGTATCATTTTCATAGCCTTCATAGGGATCGAATTTCCAGTTGCCCCGCTCTCCTATACCCACGGTATCAATATGGGCATCAAAGGCGATAAGCGTCCTGCCCTTCCCCATCCAGCCGAGGACATTTCCCATCTTGTCAACTTCAACCTTGTCAAAGGAGAGTTCCCTCATCTCCTTTACAATCCGTTCAACGACACGTTTTTCGCCGCAGCTTTCACCCGGAATCCTTATAAGATCCCGCAGAAATTCCGTCATATCTTTTTGGTATCCCTCTGCGGCAGCTTTGATCTTTGCGTAATCCATATCCGGCTCCTTACAGTGTTTGTCCATAAAGTCGGTTACTTTATGAACAGAGTCTACATGATATTCCTTTTTTTAAATTCTTCCGTGAGGGCGTCCATGTCGGGAGGCAGAAGCATGGGTTCCCCGGCAGTCTTCTGCGCGGAAACAATGTCCTTAAGCCCGTTGCCTGTCACCACCGACACCACCGTTGCGTCCGCCGGAATGAGGGCGGCCGCCTTCTTCAGCCCGGCGGTTCCCGCAACACCCGCAGGCTCACCGAATACCCCGCAGCTTTTCCCCAAAATTTTCATGGTCTCAAGTATCTGTTCATCGGAAACATTGACGGTAATCCCGCCGGATTCCCGTATTGCCATAAGGGCCTTGTCTCCGTTGCGGGGCACTCCCACAGCGATACTGTCGGCAATGGTATTCTCGTCCATCCACTCAATCGGTTTTCCGGTTTCGATTGCCCGGTTCACAGGACAGCAGCCTTCGGCCTGAACGCTGATAAGCCGGGGCAGTTTTTCGATAAGACCGATGGCATACAGATCCTTAAAACCCTTCCATACCCCGGCTATGGTACAGCCGTCTCCCACGGAAACCGCCACATAGTCGGGAACCTTGAAGTCAAGCTGTTCGGCAATCTCCAGGGATACGGTCTTCTTCCCTTCCATGAGATAGGGATTTATCGCGGCATTCCTGTTGTACCAGCCCCACCTTTCAATGGCCTGCGCGGAAAGCCTGAAGGTTTCCTCATAGTTTCCCCTGACACTGATCACCTGTGCGCCGAATATAAGAAGCTGCGTCACCTTTCCCCTGGGCGCGCGTTCGGGCACAAAGATAAAGGCCTTGAGCCCCATGGCGGCGGCACCGCCCGCAAGGGAAGAAGCGGCGTTCCCCGTGGAAGAACAGGCGACAGTATCCCTGCCGGCATGAGCGGCCCGCACTACCGCTATTGCCGAAGCCCTGTCCTTGAGACTTGAGGTGGGATTGAGACCGTCATCCTTTATGTAAAGGGTCTTAATTCCCAAAAGCTCTCCGAGGTGGTCCGCCCTGTAAAGCGGCGACCAGCCGGTCCGCAGGGGTGAAATCCTCGAAGCTTCCTCGACAGGAAGCAGTTCCATGTAACGCCATAAAGAAAATTCTTTCCGTTCGGCAAGTGTTTTGCGGGTAAGCCTCGTTTTGATGTAATCATAGTCATAGACTATATCCAGCATGCCTCCGCACCTGACGCAGGTAAGGGTACTGTCATCGGCTTCATGTTCCGCCCCGCACCTGACGCAGACCGCTCCTTTTACGTTTTTCATTGTTTGAGAAGCCCCGTTCTTTCATTAAATTCATTGATAAGGGCATCGACCTCATCAGCCTGTTTCTGAACACCGAGGAAACTCTTTTCCTGATGATACCACTGATCATCCAGATCCGCGGAAGTCCTTCCCTGCTGTTCCACCCAGGTGTAGTATTTGAGATTGTGCACCCGTTTCCGTTCCGCATACGTCAACTCCAGCATGTTGTCCGTGCTTTCACCCATGAGGCTCCGTTCAAAGTCCCCGGCCGCCCTGAGTCCTGTGTAGGCGCCCAACTCCTCCCGAAGCTCCGCAACGCGGCTCCTGTACATATCAACAGAATCGGTCAGCACCGTCGCCACCACGTCATTTTGAGTCAATTCGTAGTACTTTGCAAATTTAATGCAGCAGAGCATGTTGGAGATACCCGAAATTCCCATAAGGGCAAGCTTCTCAACAGTATTCCTGTCAACACCGGCTTCCTTTACCAGATACTCTTTCCCGGCCTCTTCATTGAAGAGCCTGAGGAGAGCCATGCTGTCATTATCGTCAATGGCAATGGCCATGTCGGTATTCTTTACATTGTGCACCCAGGGAATATGCTTGTCCCCGATGCCTTCAATCCTGTGGGAACCGAAACCGTTATTGACGATTGTAGGGCACTGCAGGGCTTCGCCGACAGCGATTCTGCTTGAAGGATAACGCTGTTTGAGGGCGTCGCCGCTCGCCAGAGTTCCCGCCGAACCCGAAGTAAAACAGACACCGGCAAAATTGCCGTCTTTGCCGCGGATACTCTCAAAGGCTTCGGCTATCGCGGAAGAAGTAACATTGTAATGCCACAGATAGTTGCCCATCTCTTCAAACTGATTGAAGATCATCACATCCTTGCGGGTGGTTTTGAGTTCATGCACCTTGTCAAAAATTTCCTTGACATTGGATTCGGTTCCCGCCGTGGCAATGATCTCCGTAGCCACTGTCTTGAGCCACTCAAAACGTTCCCGGCTCATGCCCTCAGGCAGTATGGCGATGGAATCCACCGCCAAGAGCCTCGAATTGAAGGCCCCTCCCCGGCAATAGTTGCCTGTTGAAGGCCACGCGGCTTTCATGGCGGCGGCATCAAACTGCCCTGTTACAAGAGGCGGCACAAGGCAGCCGAAACTGGCTCCCACCTTGTGACAGCCTGTGGGAAAAAACTTTCCCGCCATGCAGATGATCCGGGCATCGACACCGGTAAGTTTCTTCGGCAGCTCTATGAAGTTGGGCCCTCCGTAAAGCCCCCCGGATTCCCTGGGTTCATTTTTCCAGCTCACCCGGAAAAGATTTACCGGATCAAGATCCTGGAGCCCCGTCTTCCCGAGCCGTTCCTTTACAGGGGCCGGAATCCTGCCGGGATCTTTCATCTGGGCAAGGGTTGGAATAATTACTCCCCGTTCCTTTGCCTTTTTGACATTCCGCTCAACAACCGCACTATTAATTGATAAATCTATCATTATTGTATCCTCCCGGCTTTAGTATGTTCTGAAGTATATACCATAAGGTGTTCCTTTTCAATTGAAAAACAGGTAAGATGTCTCCACGCGGTCTTCGGCCGCGCCATTACACCAAACAGGCAGTGAATCTTCATGAACAAACATGTTTCCTCCCTCATCCTCGCGATCCTCTGTATGCTCTTCTGGGGCTTTTCCTTCATCTCCACCAAAATCACTGTTGAGGTCTTTCCGCCCATGAGCATCGGCGCCCTGCGTTTTGCCATGGCGGCGGTTTTTCTCTTTGTTCTCAGGCGTTTTTCCTCAGGCAGTATGAAGCATGAAAAACTTGAAGGCCGGGATATTCCCCTTCTGGCGGGGGCCGGCCTGAGCGGAGTGACTCTCTACTTCTTCTTTGAAAACAACGGCCTTACCTTCATCACCGCGTCGGAGGCTTCGATCATCACCGCGGCCATTCCGGTACTGATGATCATCACCGAATCCCTCGGCGCTTTCCTCCGCCGGAACAAAACACGGAATACCGCGGCGGGGCCCGGAGGACCGCGCCAATGGATTGGAGCCATGGTCTCCATGATCGGGGTGTGGCTTGTCGCCAGGGTATCATTCTCCCTTGAAACTGCCGCCGCGGGGAAAACCGCCCTGGGCTACATCTGCATGGCGGGAGCCGCCGTAAGCTGGGTCCTCTACAGCTACCTTACCCGCCCGCTCTTCAGAAGCCATTCCCAACTCTTCATCGTGTTCTGGCAGTCGGTCTTCGGTTTTCTGGGTTTCCTTCCCTTTGCCCTTCTTGAAATTCCCTCATGGGGAGAGGCAGGCCTCACCGTAATCTGCCACCTCGTATTTCTGGGCCTCTTCTGTTCCGCCCTTGCCTACTGGTTCTACGCCGAATCAATGAAGCATCTGGGCATTTCGATCAGCTCCCTCCTCATCAACCTGATCCCCGCAGTCACGGTTATTGCGGGTTTCTTCGTCCTGGGGGAACGTCTCTCATACCTTCAATGGCTGGGCGCAGTCCTGGTGCTGGGCGGAGTCTACCTCGCACTGTTTGAAAAAAGAAAAAAATAATGAGTCTATTGAACCTGTCCTAAAAACTGAAGTTTTGGGCAAGCTTTTATTTTTCCAGCACATACAGAAATTCTTTTACGTGTATCCCGCGGGCCTTTAGATTCCTGCCGCCCCTGAATGTATTGTATTTTCTTTCCATCACTTCAACTTTTCCCTGCTTCTCCAGCATGCCCTTCATTTCGGCCGTTCCTATAAAACCTTCGGAATTAAATGAAATCAAAACAAACTTTGCCCTGACGGCGGCAACCAGATCGGCCAGTGAAGAAGCGGCACAATTTTCCCTGTTGTAATTTGAGTGATTCCAGTTTTCGGGAATGCCGGAAATTTTACTGATGCTTTCAGGATATGTATAAGATGCAATCAGATTGAGCATGAAGTAATTGGATCCGTAGGGATGCTGGTTATACGGCGGATCGAGATACGCAATATCCACTTCCGGCGCTTCGCGGACGATCCTGTTGGAGTCTCCGTTATAGACCATCACCCGGGAATTGAAATTGCTGAATACGGGAAACGGCAGTTTTATTTCGCCCCGTATCCTGAGCAGGGAGTCCCGGTTTTTCCCGCCGAACTGCCCGGTACCGGTCACCCTGTTTTTATAAAAACCCTTGAACACGCCTGAGGTATTCGCGTGTATCGAAGCTTCCGAAAGGAGAGGCGCAATAAAAAACCTGCGATACGCTTCGGGCATTTTTTCAATCAATTGCCGGGAAGTGTCAATATACATCGCGTTTCTCACGGTATAAAACACCCGGTCTTCCGGCCCTATATTATTTTCGTCTTTGGGCGCATACAATCCGGTAATCATGCCTTTTTGCAATTCTTCCCCGGACAGGGAAGCGGTTATTTCATCGTAACATTCTTTCAACTCCCCAATGTTCAATTCGTCCCGGTTTGATAAATAGCATTGATTGATTATTGCCGAATACTTTTCAAGATCATTCGCAATTAAAAGCCCCGCGTACTGTTTGAAATACCGGGCAACAATGCCGGAACCGCTGAAAACATCGAACATATCAAGCTTGTTTTTGTTCAGTCTTTTTTGGACTTTATCTATGCCGGAGCCTATAAAATCAAGGAGCGCCCGTTTGTTTCCGATGTATGTTATCAGCTGCCGGGTGAGGTATTCTTCGTTTTCGGTTATTTTTTCGTATTGCGCATCCATCGATACGCGGCATTATACTATTTATAAAAGCCCGGTTTCAAGATACCTTGTAACAGTGGATACATGAAGAATTTTATAAACCGCTAAAGTCAAAGAAGTCGAATAAGTTTTTTAAGAGTCCCTCACTCTTCTCTTAACTTTTTCGACTTATTCGACTTCGAGGTAAATTTTTTCTTCAAAACATGTTGCTTTTAATGCTCCTTTTTCCGGTATTCCGTTACCGCCGCCGATATTGCCGCCGCGGTTTCGGGCCTTACCGCTCCGCCCGGATTTTTCGGCGCTTCATTTTGCGGCAGTACGTCCTTGTCCAGACCCAGGGCATGAACCAGCTTTCCTACCCAACTGACACAAACAATCATTAACCAGAGAAACGCAAAAACAACCCCCAT
The DNA here is from genome assembly GCA_031265435.1 of Treponema sp. Classification (GTDB taxonomy): domain Bacteria; phylum Spirochaetota; class Spirochaetia; order Treponematales; family Breznakiellaceae; genus JAIRNJ01. Next base: position 5,980 of record JAISCR010000087.1, on the reverse strand, counting down.
GCCAAGCAGCGTCAAAATTGCGCTTTGCTCCAACATACCCATAATAGTCATGATACTCTCCTTCCTTTGCGGCCTGAATGATCCCGCAAAATACAGTCTGCATACTTCTTCTCTACAGGAATTTCCCGTAAAGAACCTGAATTTGTTCCGAAAACACAAGTTTTGGAACAGGTTCAAGAGAAAATAACAAAAGACGGAAGGAAAAAGATCAAATTCTGAGTTTCAAAAGAATGGTATTTCTTAAAGCGATATGATGCGCCTCCGCGCCCGGAAAAAAAGACGATTTGGAAAAAGCGTTTTCAATCCGCGGCAAGCCTGACAGAAAAGTAAAACGCTGAAAACCTGTACGCAGGGGAGAGAATGAGGAATCGCCTGTCCTGGAAATAAACAACGCCTGTTCTTCCCCGGGCGGCTGAATAGAACAGCTCTCCAGAGAAGCGGAAGGGCGGCCCTGATTTTCCACATCAAAGGTAACGGCACGGAGAGGTTCCAGCGCCGTAAAAGAGAGAGTTCCCATTACGGCAAGAACAGTGTAAACCACCAAAATAAGGCAGGGAATTTTCCCCCGTAAAAGCCGGGCCATGAACCAGCTATACCATAAACCGGAATCTTTTACAAGGGGCGCCGACACACTAAACAAAAAATGCGGGACTCTTTCCGTGAATCCCGCATTCCCTCTTCGCGGTAAAACGATCTGTCCGCACAGTAACCGGCTATGCGGACGGACGCTATTTAATATCCGATTCCAATCGCTACGGCGATGAGCACGGCCTGGGCAAGGAGCAGCCAGAGGAAGAGAGGCACGAGCCACTTCCACCATGTGGTTACCTTGACGCCGCCGATTCCAGCCATGACTACCGCAAAGGCGGTGGGCCAGAGTATGTTGGACAATCCGTCGCCGAACTGGAAGGCAAGAACCGCTACCTGGCGGGAGATGCCGAGAAGATCGGAGAGGGGCGCCATGATAGGCATAACGGTAGTAGCCTGGCCTGAGCCGGAAGGAATAAGGAAGTTGATCAGGGTCTGCAGGACAAGCATGAACTCCCCCGCAAGCCATGTGGGCAGATACTGAAGGGGAATAGCCATACCGTAAACGACAGTATCAATGATGTTGCCCTCGGTCAGTACCACACGGATACCGCGGGCAATACCAACCATCATACACGCCGCGGTAATATCGCCAAGCCCCGCAACCATCTTCCGGGAAAACTCATTCGGGCTCCAGCCCATGATAATGGCAATAACGACCGCCATGAGCAGGAATACCGTTGCGATTTCGCCAAAATACCAGCCCCAGACTTTTACGCCGACTACAAACATCACCAGTGTCAGCAGAAATACCAGCATCGAAAGCTTCTGCCGGATGCCGAATTGATGCGAGATCGAATCTTCGCCTACGGTGAATTTTGAAAAGTCTTCTCCCGCGACAAGGCTCTTGCCGGGATCTTTCTGAATTTTGAGGGCATAACGGACCATATAAATGGAAGCGACAATAATCATCACGATATGGCAGACGATCCGGTACCAGCTTCCCGAAAGGGGAGGCAGTTCGGCAATGCTCTGTGCAATGCCCACGGTAAAGGGGTTCATAAAGGCCCCGGAATACCCCATGCCGACACCCAGCGCGACTATGCCGATACCGATGATGGCGTCGTAGCCCATGGCAATGGCGATGCCTACAAAGATCGGGATAAAGGGCAGGGCTTCTTCGAACACACCAATGGTACTGGAGGCAAAGCCGAAGATCACGATGAACAGCGGGATTATCACCGCCCTGGCCTTGCCTTTAAGCACCTTGAGGAGGCCGGAAACCATGCCGTGGAAAGCCCCCGATGCGATAAGCAGGCTGATTGCGGCATAGTCGATAAAGATGAAGAAGATAATATCCGCGGCATCAACCATCCCGTCAAAGATCGCCTTGACGGCCTTAAAAGGACCCACCGGGGTTTGCTCTATCGCATGCCAGGAGTTGGGAACAACTACGCTCTGGTTCTTCGCATTGAGCACCCTTTCAAATTGACCCGCGGGCAGCACCCAGGTAAGAGCGGCCGCCACCAGAATGATGATGGTGAGCAGTACATAGACATGCGGCATGGCAAGCTTTTTCCTTCCCGCCGCGTTTACATCAGACATATTCATGCCTCCTTTAAGAATTATGGTAGTATATTAAGACCTAAGACTCAAAATAGCAAGAAAAAAAATTTTGACGGCTTCCGGGTCAAATTTTTGTCTTTTTTTCCAGACTTTCCTTAAAATCCCGCTGAATTTTGTCCCGGAATTCCCCGTCCCCGAACACTTTAAGGGCCAGAGCGGCAAGAATTTCGGCGCCCGTCTTCATGGCCTCAAAAGCGGCGGGAGTTTTCGTGGCCTCGGCAAATTCCCGGGTATGGAGAGACAAAGCCTCGCCGGTTATGGCTATGAGCGGCTGTATCGTGGGACAGCGGTAACTGACATTCCCCACATCGGTAGAACCTATCGGGGGGGAGATCGCCTCCATTTTTGCGCCCCGGCTTGTAAAGAGACCTTCGACTTCATCTTCCAGGGTCTTGATCCTCACCATATCCGCAAAATCGTCGTAGTTCTGCGTCCATGTAACCTCACAATCCAGGGCCAGGGCGGCGCCTTTGGCGCATTTCACGATCAAATCGTCTACCGAGGCAAGAGCCGCCATGGAGGCGGTACGGAATTCGATGCGGATCCCGGCGTGTTCGGGAATCACATTCACCGCCTTGCCCCCGTCGGTAATGGTGGCGTTTACATGAATGTCCGGGGTAAAACATTCCCGCCGGGCGTCGATAAGATCCAGAAATTTCCGGGCGGCAGCCAGGGCGGAATGTCCTGCCCAGGGAGAGGCCACCGCGTGGGCCGAACGGCCAAAAAATTCCATGGTGTAACTGCGGAGACTCAGGGCGTCCATATCGGCCTGACAGAGCCCCCTCGAAGTACTATGCATCATTGCGGCGAGAGAGAGCCCATCAAAGACCCCTTTTTCCGCCATGCCGATCTTCCCGCCGTCTATCTCCTCGTCAGGAGTACCGATAATGTAGAGCTTCCCGGTAACAAGATCGCCGAGATCCATCAGGGCAAGGGCGCTGAGCACGGAAAGGGAACCATGAAGGTTATGCCCGCAGCCGTGACCCACCACGGGAAGGGCATCGTACTCCACCATAAGGGCGACGGAAGGGCCTGAACACCGGTCAAGCACTGCCCGGAAGGCGGTTTCCATCCCGCAATAGGGAAATTCAACCTCGTAGCCCGCCTTTTCCAGAATGGCGACGATTTTCTTTGAACTTTCAAATTCCTGAGCGGAAATCTCCGGATGGGCGCCCAGGTCATCGCTCAGTGCCTTTGCCGCGGGGGCATGTTTTTCGACCGCTTCCCTTATACCCGCTCCGATATTCTTTTCTTCCATGGTTTCTCCTCCTGAAAATGATTCTACAATACCGAATAGAGAATTGGGAATAGATCCGGCCACGCCCTTAAGATTCCTGTGCGTGCGTATGTGTTGACATGGGGAGGTGGATATTATAAAATTCTGGAGTATATTTCGGGGAATGTTGGATTGAGAGCGGACCTGGTACGGTTCTTGCTTTCTCCGGGTTTATTGTAAGGGGGCGGCCATGAATACCTTCATTGACCCCATAATGAACGGATTAGCATCCTTTACCCCTCCTCCCCCCCGCCGGATTACGGGGATAAGCCCCCGTTTTTTTAAACCCGGAAAAACGGTTTTTGCCGTTCTCCTGCTGTTGCTTGTTCCGGCGTTCTTCCTTGGGGCGCAAGATTCTGTTCCGGATCTTACGGAAGCGGAGAAAAATTTTATCCGGGAACACCCTGTCATCCGGGTGGGCATCGATCCCGCGTTCGCTCCCTTCGAATTCCTGGACGGCAATGGAAATTACGCCGGAATCGCGCCGGATTATCTGTCGCTGATCGGCGCTAAAACAGGCTTGCGCTTTGAACCGGCCACAGATGTTTCCTACGTCGACGCGCAGAAAAAAGTGCTGGCCCGCGAGTTGGATCTACTTCCCACCCTGGGCTGGACCGCGGAACGGGAAAAAGATTTCCTGCTTTCGCAGCTTTATTATGAATACAAGCTGGCTTTTGTGGTGCGCGAAGACAGCCCCGTCAAGGGTATGGACGATTTTCAGGGACAGCCCCTCGCGGTGCAGGGCAACACGTCCAACGCCGAATTCGCCTTCTCCGTCCTCAAAGCCGGTCTCAGCCTGTACACATCGGAAGAAGAAGCCATCCTGGCAGTTGCCGACGGCAGAGAGGCGGCCATGCTTGGCTACCTGCCCACCGTTTTGTATTCAATCCGCAACCTCGGCCTGTCCCATCTGAATTACATAACCTTTGACTCCGACCGCAACGAGGGGTTTCACATGGGGGTCAGGACCGACTGGCCGGAGCTGCGCAGCATACTGAACAAGGCATTCTCCTCTATTACGCCGGCCGAAAAGGCCGCGATTCAAAACCGCTGGATACTGATGAACAATGACAGAGAACGGTGGTATATCCTGCGCGCGGCAGGCATTTCCATCGCCGTCACGCTCATGCTGACATTTATTGTGCTGAGGATATACAGTAACAGGAAAAAAATCGCCCGGCATCGGCGGAATGAAATTGCCCTGCAAGAGATGGTCCGGCAGCGAACCGAAGAACTGCAAAACCAGACCCGTCTGGCCGTGGAAGCCTCCCGCGCCAAAAGCGCTTTCCTTTCGAATATGTCCCATGAGATACGGACGCCCATGAACGCCATTATCGGCATGACCTCCATAGCGAAAAGCTCCTCCGATGTGGAACGGAAAAACTACTGCCTCAACAAAATAGAAGACGCCTCGGTGCATCTGCTCGGCGTCATCAACGACATACTGGATATGTCGAAAATCGAGGCCAACCGTTTTGAACTTTTCATTGTGGAATTTGATTTTGAAAAAGTGCTCCAGAATGTGATCAACATAATCAACTTCCGGGTGAATGAAAAACGTCAGAATTTCTCCGTTCATATAGACCGGAACATTCCCCGGCATTTGGCGGGGGACGATTTGCGGATCGCCCAGGTGATCACCAACCTCCTGGGCAACGCGGTGAAGTTTACGCCGGAGGAGGGTTCGGTATCTCTGGATGCCCGTCTGGTCAAAGAAGAAGCGGGGATATGCACCATCCGGATTGAAGTACGGGATACGGGGATTGGCATTTCGGAAGGGCAGCAGGCCCGCCTTTTTACCTCCTTTGAGCAGGCTGAAAGCAGTACCTCCCGGAAGTTCGGCGGCACGGGCCTGGGGCTCGCCATATCCAAACGGATTGTGGAACTTATGAACGGTACTATAGGGATCGAATCCGCTTTGGGAAAAGGGTCTACATTCTTCTTTACCATTCAGGTAAAAACCGGCCGGGGAGCCCGGAAGATCGTTTTAAACCCCGGCGTGAACTGGAAAAGCGTCCGTATTCTGGCGGTAGATGACGTCCCTGAGATACGGGAATATTTCAGGGAAATTCTTCAGGGTTTCGGTGTTTCCTGTGATACCGCCGCCGGCGGCGAAGCGGCTTTGGAATTGATCGCCCGGAACGGCCCCTATGACATTTATTTTGTGGACTGGAAAATGCCCGGCATGGACGGGATAGAACTTTCCCGGGAAATAAAAGAGCGGGGGGCCGATAAATCCGTGATCATCATGATTTCCGTCGAGGAATGGACCGGCATCGAAGAAGACGCGAAAAACGCCGGGGTGGATAAATTTTTGTCCAAACCTATTTTCCCTTCCGCTATTGCCGACTGCATTACCGAATGTTTAGGCCTGGACAATCATTTAGCGGCGGAACCCATCCCCGCCGACGTCGTGGACACCTTCGCGGATCGCCGCATATTACTGGCGGAGGATGTGGAAATCAACCGGGAGATCGTGTTTGCCCTCCTGGAGCCCGCTTTGCTGAAAATAGACTGCGCGGAAAATGGGGCGGAGGCGGTGAAGATGTT